>JBBQQT010000073.1:0-16711 GCA_038215555.1 Burkholderiales bacterium
GTGCAGGCGCTTGAGGGTCTGGTTCAGTGTCTCGAACGCAGTTCGCTGGCTGAAGATCGCTTCGAAGCGCGCCCCCAGCAAGGGCGCCCGCGCCGGATCGGGATCGCGCTGGTACGCTTTGAGATCGGCGTACAGACCCCACATTTCGCCACGCACACGTGCCTGGTCCTGGCGATGCAGGTCGTTGAGCGGGATTAGCTTGTGTACCAACCGTTCCGCATGAACCCAGCACAGGGCATGCAGCAGGATGGCAAACTGCCCGGCCCCATCGCTGACGATGGCCAGATCGGGGGAGAATCCCTTGTCCATCAGCCCGCCTAGCACTGCCCCTTCCGTGGCGATGCGGCGATGGCGCTCCTGGTCGATGCCCATGGCATCCAGGTGCTGGCCCCAGCAGTCCGGGTCGGACACCCCCGCGGGCCAATGCGCTCGAAGGCGCCGCAGCGGCTCTTGCGGCAACCCCTGCGCTTTCAGGTAGTCGAGCGCGTACTCGTTGAGGCCATAGCGGAAGCTTCCAGCGTGCAAGAGCGTCATGAAGTTAAGTCGGCTTTTGCTCGCAGTGCTGGAGAACCAGGCGAACAGCGCATTGCCGATCTGGGTGACATAGCCGTTGCGGCCTTGGTGCCGCGCGCCTGAATCGTCCACCGTGATCGAGCGGCTGACCTCAAGGCCGGTGCTCAACAAGGCGTCCTTTTCGGCGATGAACGCCGCCATGTTTCCGCTGAGTAGCGTGTTGATCTGGCCTTGCGAGATGTCGATGCCCCATTCCGTAAGCGGCTCATGCAACAGGGATTGGGTGACATTGCAGTGGTGGTGCTGGTAAAGCAGGAAGGCTCGCAGGGTGGGGCCAAAGTGTTTGCCTTGGAGGTGGGCCGGCAACTCCCCGCGCAACCATTCCCCCGCCGGAGTCCGCCACACTTCCAGGCGGTAACAGGTGTTGTGGGGTTCGATCTTCAAATCCTGAACCACAAACTCGCGATACCCGGTGAGCCGGGACCCCGGCGGCAGCGGCTGCAAGGGGGAAATCTGGCGCTGTTCATGGATCTGATCGTCAGATGCTTCGTCTTGCTCCGCTTGTCCGAGCCGGGTCGTCGCTTGGGTGAGGTTCCGCCCGTGGGGCCGTCGTCATCGCCTTCGTTTTTCGAATCCGACTCGGCCTGAGTGTGGTCACCCGAATTGATGTTCTGTTATTCACGAACGGCGATGGCAGTTGCAGGCTTTTTTATGGTTTATCGCTGACCGCCCGCTCCCCGGCAATAAACGTGCCAAGCACGCCATGGCAAGTAACTGATAACACATTGGTTTTTATGTTCACGATTGATGATGGCGATCTACCCTAATACATCGCCGAATTTGACCAAAAATGGCTTACTTTCCATCGTGATTGGTGACCGTGCTCAGCATAGCCGGCGAGGCCTAACCCTCGGCCGGCTTCGGCGGCTTCTTGTGAAACCGGCGGAACGGCTTCTTGGCGGGAACGCCAGTGTCAGCAATTTCCCCGCCGACATCGAATGGTGTGATTTCACCCGACCCGCCTTCTACCTGGACGATGGCCTCAACCGGCTTGCGCGGGCCGGTATTTTGCGGACGCGGGCCTTGCGGATTGCGTCCGCTGCGTCCGCCACCCCGGTTTTCTCCGCGTGGCGCGCCTTGCGGATTGCCGCCGCGTGGACTGCCCCCGGGATTGCTTCGACCACCGCCTCTGCCTTGGCCAGCAGTGGGATTCTGTTTTTCCTGGTGGTCAATGCGATTACCCGGCGCAAGGGTGATTTCGAGCTCGTGCAGCTCGTCCCATTGTTCCTCGGTACGCTGATTGTCGGGAATGGCCAGCAAAGCTTGCATGCGGCTACGTGGAGAGGGGGTGTGCTGTTCGGTCATTTCGGCATTATCCATTAGCGAGTGCGGGCGAACATAGGGCGTCGGCCGCGTCTTCAACTCTTCAACTTGTGATGCGTCGGTAAATATCGGATACCTTGAACGGCAATTGGCGTACATCGTCGAGGATGATGTAGCGGGCCGCGCCATACATATGCGGCAGGTAGTCGCGCGCTTCACGGTCGATGGTAATACAAAATGGATGCACACCGGAACGGCGTGCTTCGAGCAGTGCCATGCGCGTGTCCTCGATGCCGTACTGGCCGCGATAAACATCGAAGTAATCGTCTGGCCGGCCATCCGATAAAGTCACCAGCACCTTGGTGCGTGCTTCGATCTTGTTCAGCAGATCAGTCAGGTGGCGGATGGCGAAGCCCATGCGGGTGTATTCCTGGGCGCGAATGCCGGAAATGCGCGCTTTGACTTCGTCGTTGTAGGGTTCGTCGAAGGTCTTGATGCGATACAGCTCGCAACGTTTGCGTGTGGTGCCGGAGAAACCGTAGATCGCGTAGCGGTCGCCCAGGCGTTGCAGCGCTTCGCACAGCAAAACCAGCGCCTCGCGTTCAGCCTCGTTGATCCAGCCTTTGGTGCTGCCGCTCATGTCGACCATGAAGGTGACCGCGATGTTGCGTTCGGCGCGATGCTGGCGGACGAACAAACGATCCGACATTTCGCTGCCGTCCTTGGCATCGGCCAGCGCTTCCACCAGCGCGTCGATATCGACTTCATCGCCATAGGCCTGGCGCTTCAGCAGCCGGTTTTCGTCGCGCATCGCCTCGAACGCATGGCGCAGATGCTTGACCAGTCCGGCGTGTTTTTCCAGCGTTTCGCGGTGAAAGTTGTCGTACACCGGCGTCACGTCCTTCTCGCGCATGACGCACCAGTTCTTGCGGTAATGCTGGCGTCCCATGTCCCACTCGGGATAGAACAGCGCGCCTTCCTCGTGATAGGTGCCCTGCCAGACCGCATCCGGGTCGGCCTGCACGTCGTGGAGCAGGCTGGCGTCGTATTCGCCGTCGCCGGCCGGAACCAGGTATTCCGGCGGAATCTCGCCGAAATCGAGGAACACCGATGCCATTAGTTGCTTGACATCATCCGGCGGTGCCAGCGGCATGCCATCGAGCGTCAGCTCCATGTCCATACGGCCTTCTTCGTCATTGATCTCAGCCTCGAACTCTCCCGGATTCCGCTCCGCTTCATCCGGGCGACGGGGTTTATGGCGCTCTTGCTCTTCCAGCAACTCGGCGAGTTTGACGCGCAAACGTGCTTTTTCCTTTTGCTGGCGAGCGGCAAAGGCAATCGCCACCGCATCCGGGCGCAGTTCGCCCTGATAACACCAGGGCGGGAAGTCGGGCAGATGGTAGGCGTCGCCCAACAGACGCACACTGTCTTCAATGCCCGCCTCTGGATCGGCCAGACGCTTTGCGAAACCTTCCCAGCCCGCCGGCAAACCTTCGCCGAGCGCGGTTTTCAGACGTTCCATGTCGCGGTGCAAGCCGGGCAGTTCGCGCGCGATGCACGCAGTCAGGCGCAGAGTTTCCAGCGCGTTCAACTGATGCATGGCCCGGTCCGGATGCGGGAAATCGGCGCAACTGGCGACCAAATCGGCGCGAGCGTCACCAAAACGATAAGTGCCAAAGCGGGTCTGCGCCCAGAGCAGCGCGACGATGGCTTTCGCCAGCTTGAAGTTGTCTTCCGTGCTGGGCAGCCGCGCGATCACCGCCGGCAAATGGATTTTTTCGGTGTTGGTGTGGATCGATTCGGCTTGCGCGATGGTCAGCTTGCGCCCGGACAAGCCGCGCACGAAGTTGCCCAGCACGCCAGCCACTTCGTCGAACATCACGCCGGCGGTCAGCTCAAGCTGCTTGTTGGCCAAATTGGCGGCAAAGCTTTCCACCTGTTCGACAGCCTGCAGTGCCACGCGCAAACCGAGCTGGTCGTAGGCATCGCAGGCATACACCGCCCAGGCTTCGACCTGCCGCATGCCCATGCGGGCGAGCAGCTTCGGCGCGCGTTTGCCGAACTGCCAACCGAGTTCAAGATGGGTACTGGCGATGCGCTTGATCCAGGACAGGATGAAGTCGCAATCCTCCTCGGACAACTCGGCGAGTTCTGCGGAAAGCCCGGCGACCTTGTGGAAGGTCAGATCAGCTTCCAGCCATTCTTCCAGCAGTTCATGGAGTTCGTCGGCGGTGCGGGTATTGGTGGTCATGGCATTACCAACGGGTGAGCACCGGGTATTGGGTAATCAATGGGTCCGGCGTCAGGATCACCATCTGGTTGGCGATGGCCTGGCAGATCAGCATGCGGTCGAACGGGTCGTGGTGAATGGGTGGCAATCTGGGCAGCACAAAACTGTCATCCTCTTGCAACGCCAACATGTCGATGCCGTGCCGACGACGCGCCTCCGGAATGAATTCAGCGGGCGGCATGTCGTTCGCCAGGCGCAGTTTTCCGCTGCGGTGCTTGATGGCAATTTCCCAGGCGGAGGCGACGGACAGATACACCTCATGCTCCGGATTCTCGTACAGCAGTCGCATTCCTTTCGATAACCGACGTGGCGTGGTGGCTAACCAGATGAACGCGCAGGTATCGATCAGGAGTTTCACTTTTTGTTACCCTTTGTCGGCTCGGCGTCCTTCATATATTCAGCATCGGCGGCAAAGCCATCCATGAACGGATCGGGCAGTTCGCCATTGAATGCCTTGAGCAACTCATCGGGTAGCGGCTCAAAAAAGCTGTCCGGGATTTCATAGCCTTCCTCATGCGGCCCTAACCCGACAGGACGTGGCTCCTTGCGCGGCTGACGCAGTGGCACGATTTCGGCCACCGGCACGTTGCGACGGCAAATCTGCACGGTCTCACCCGCCTCGACGGCGGCAAGATATTCGGAAAGCTTGGCTTTGGCCTCGTGAATGTTGATGCTCACCATGGCGCACTCCTGTCCAGGTACTTGACCAAGTATAGGACCATGTACGAGATCAGAACAGCGACGATGACAGTTCCTGAATCGCCGCCAGCATGTCGCCGTCATCGGTCACCGCTTGCGCTACGGCGCTGCGGCATGCGGTCACCGGGTCGATACCCCCCTTGATCAGCTTGCCGGCATGCACCAGCAACCGCGTCGATGCGCCCTCCTCCAGGCCGCTGCCTTTCAGGTTGCGGGTCATCTGGGCAAACTTCACCAGCTTCTCGGCCAGCGCAGGATCGACACCGGATTCGTTGGCCACGATTTTGCGTTCCAGCTCCGCCACCGGGTAGTCGAATTCGAGCGCAACAAAACGTTGCCGGGTCGATTGCTTGAGATCCTTCAGCACGCTCTGGTAGCCGGGGTTGTAGGAAATCGCGAGGCAGAAATCGTCTGACGCTTCAAGCAACTGGCCGAGCTTTTCCATCGGCAGGGTGCGGCGATCGTCGGCCAGCGGATGGATCACGACCATGGTGTCCTTGCGCGCCTCGACGATCTCGTCCAGGTAACAGATGCCGCCAACCCGTACCGCGCGGGTCAACGGACCATCAACCCAAACCGTCTCGCCGCCCTTGACCAGAAATCGGCCGACCAGATCGGAAGCGGTCAGATCGTCATGGCACGACACGGTAATCATCGGCCGCCGCAAACGCCAGGCCATGTATTCCATGAAGCGCGTCTTGCCGCATCCCGTCGGGCCTTTCAGCAAAACCGGCAGTTTGTGCTTGTAGGCAGCCTCGAAGATGGCGATTTCATTGCCGACCGCCTCGTAATACGGTTCTTTCTGGATGAAATGTTCTTCCGGGGCAAGCGAATGTGCATTCATGGCGTTCAAGTCAAAACTCCGAGGAAATATGGCAGAGGAATTGGCAGAAGAATTGGCAGAAAAGAGGGTTACCGCGCGACGCACTTAGTCAGCAATCTGGCGTGCAAGTTTCGTCGGCAGATATTCGCGGGTGGTGTTGTAGCCGGAATCGAACAAACTGTTTTTCTGTCCCGGCGTCATGTGAAACTCCAGCGGCGACATGCCCTCGGTTTCGATCAGCACGGTATTCATCCAGAGCGTATCGCTCATGTATTCGCGCGACAGTGTGCTCATGAAGGTCCGCATCAGCATGAAAAGATAATCGGCTACCGGCAAGATGCGCCGAGACATATGTTCCGCCGCGATCCGGTTGTCGCGCAACCGAAAACAGAACACCGGCGTCAAGTCGCCGGCCCAATCGCGGAACAGGCCATCTTCGGCGAGGATGCTCCCATCCACCAGGACATGCTTGCCGTAATGATGAAACGGAAACAACAGCGGGATCGAAATTGAAAACAACACCGCCCGCGCCACCGAAAGATCGGGGCTGGTGGTGCGATTGAAGATCACCGGCTGGCCGGAACGCACATCGGTCGCCACCACATTCAGGTCAACCGGACAGTCCTTGAAACAGGCGCCATCAATCTCGCCTTCCAGCCAGCGTTCAAACTGCTTGCCGTTCGACAAACCACCACGCAGCAGCAGATTGAGCAGGGAATAGCCGCGAAACTGGCTGAAATCAACATCTTGAAACAGTTGCCGCATCTGGTCCGGCGTTTTTCCGAACGCTGCCAATGCCGCCACTACGCTGCCGCCGGAGACGCCCACGATATGCCGGTAACCATAGTCCATATCGCGCAACGCGGTCATCACACCAACATGCGCCGGCAAACGCGTGCCACCGCCAGCCAGCACAGGCACGATCAATTGGGACGGGGAGGTGGTCACTTCTGCGGCTCCTGGATTTTTTGCAGCCGCATTATCAACGTGAAATCGTTGCCGGCGCCCATTGCGCCCGTGCAAATGCGCGGTTACGGCGAACTCACCGTCGCAGGAACGGATTTTGATGCATGCAGTTTGAACAGTCGCCCGTCTTGTGTGCGGCACTGACCATCGACTTCCGGCAAATAACTGACCCATTCGCAGTGCATGCGGGTGCCGTTGTTTGCAATCAGATCGGCTTCGCCGTGGTGGACGTGGCGGCGATAAATCTTGCGTACATTGCGAAATTTGCCTCGGCAGACATCCGTCGTGCAGAGACGACTGGTCCAGGCGCCGGCGTAGGCCACGCCATCCAGTTGGATTTCAACCGCCTGTGGATGCACCCATTCCAGAAACAGCGTGCCCGCAAGGTCGGCCTGATCATTGCCGACCGCTGGCAAGTTGCTGGCGCAGCCGGCCAACAGCAGGATTGCTGCGGGATAAAACGCGGATTTCCAGCGCCTCATTGAACTCTCCGTGGTGATTTCATATTCACGGATCAATGCGCCGCATGACCGGACTCGGACATCCAAAGTTGGTGCCCATCCAACAGCAGCCGGGCGGCCGACTCCCGCACATCGAGGCGCGAAGTGGCCGTCTCACGGCGGGCATCATGCGCACTTTTGCGCGCGTTCAGCGCCTCGTACAAATTCGCCTCGCCCAATTCGTAAGCCCGCCAGGAAAGACCGGCGTAACGCTCCAGTTGCAGCGCCATTTCTTCCTGCGCCGACAAGCGGCTCAAGCCGCCTTGCAGATTCAGATGCGTGCCGCGTATTTCGCCTTCGATGCGGGTTTTGGCTGCTGCCAGCAGTTGCGCCAGCGCGTTGGCTTCTTCGTTTGCCACCGTCACCCGCGCGCGCCTTGCCTCGCCCGGCAAGGGCAGCGCGAGACTGACGCCGATCAGGTTGTCCTGGCCGCTGCGTTCGCGCGAAAAATGCAACCCCAGGGTCGGGTCGGGGCGCAGGTCGGCCTGTTGACGCCGGCTCAGAATATGCATGCGTTCGCTTTCTTTCCGCAGAATGGCCAATTCGTGGTTGTCCGCCAGCGCGGCGGCTATCCACTCCTCGGCACTACCTGAGAGCACTGGCGCAGGGCCGGGTTGCGGGATCGGTTTCGGCAAACCGGGAAAGCGCGTCGACAGCATCGCCGCAGCGGCGGCGGCAACCGTTTCGGTACGGCGTAATTCGGCCTGCGCCTGATGCTCGGCCGCCATGGCCTGCGCGCTTTCCATCATCGCGGCATCGCCGGCCCGCAATCGCTTGGCGACGACTTCGCTTTGTTGCCGCAGCAGGCCAGCCTGCGCGCGCCAGTGCTCGGCCTCGTCGGCCCCGCGCAGCGTGGCGTACCAGAGGGCGACCAACTCGCGCGCGGCTTCATGGCGCGCATCCGCAACCCGTGCCTCGGCTTCCGCAACCAGCGTGGCGGCGGTTTCCGCATCCAGTTTGGCTTTGCCCGGCAAGCGCAGGCCGCGTTCAATGCCGATTTCCCAATCGTTCATGCCACCGATGCCGCTTTCGTGTCGTCGGGTGTAAGCGGCGCGCGCCTGGTATTCATACTCGCCGGCATGCAATCGGCGGCCTTCCGCCGTTGCCGCCGCCAGCCGCGACTGGGCAGCGAGGACGGATGGATGCGCCGCCAGCACAACATCGACGCTGGCAGCGGGCGGCAGGTCGACGGGGGCGGTCAGGTCGGGGGCGGCGTGGGCAGATATTGAAAAGAGCGGCATTGAAAGGCACAAAAGCGCGCCCAACACATAACGAAATCCCGGTTTGCGCACGTTCATCCCAATCTCCCGAAATCCAGTACCGGCGTCAGCCACCAGGCCACATCCCGCTTCGGGAATGCGCGTTTCAATTCAATCAGCAGGCGCTCGGCAGCATCGGCCTGCAGCACCACCTGAAATTGCGTGCGGGTGACCCGGCCGCGCACCTGCTCCTGTGGCGTCAACGCATGTTCACGGCTGCCGCGTCCCTCGGCGTGCAGCAGGGTGAAGCCGCCGCCCCATTCCGGATGCGCGAGCAGATACTCGGCCAGGGTTTCTTCCAGGCTGGCCGGGGCGACCAGGGTAAGTTGAACCAGACTCATGTTTTTTCTCTCAATTTGAAACGCCGAGGATGAAACGGCGATAAAGCACCGGCAGCACCAACAGCGTCAGCACGGTGGAAGTGAACAGGCCGCCCATCACCACGATGGCCAACGGCTTCTGGATTTCCGAACCCGGCCCGCTGGCGGTGAGCAGCGGCAACAGGCCGAAGGCGGTGATGCTGGCGGTCATCATCACCGGGCGCAGGCGGCGCAGGGAGCCTTCGCGCACCACCTGGGCGGCCGCCATGCCCTGATCGCGCAACTGGTTGTAGTACGACACCAGCACGACGCCGTTCAACACCGCGATGCCGAGCAGGGCGATGAAACCGACCGACGCCGGCACCGACAGATATTCGCCGGTCACACCCAGCGCCATGACGCCGCCGACCAGGGCAAACGGCGCGTTGGCCATGATCAGCGCGGCCTGGCGCAGACTGCGAAAAGTGGCGAACAGCAACAGGAAGATCAGCCCCAGCGCCACCGGCACCACAACCATCAGGCGCAGCGCGGCGCGTTGCTGGTTTTCGAACTGGCCGCCGTAGACCACGCTGTAACCCGCTGGCAATTTCACTTTGGCCGCCACCGCCTGTTTCACGTCTTCAACAAAGCCGACCAGATCGCGCCCGGCGACATTGCTCTGGATCACCACGTAACGCGCGCCGTTTTCCCGGTTTACCGCCACCGGGCCGTCGGTGCGGACCAGGCGCGCCACTTCGGTCAACGGAATCGCCTGGCCGTCGTCGGTGGGAATGCGCAGACGCTCGAACAGGGCCGGCGAGGCGCGCACGTTTTCACCGGCACGCAGCACCAGCGGCGTGCGGCGGGCGCCTTCCTGCACCACGCCAATCCTGACGCCTTCCAGATGCGCCTTCAGGAAATCGGACACTTCATCCGCGGTGAGGCCGAAACGGCCCAGCGCCAGACGGTCGAGTTCGACCCGGAAATACTGCACGCCATCGTTTTTCACCGAAAACACGTCCTGCGCGCCGGGCACGCCAACCAAAAGCGTCTCGATCTCGCCAGCAAGACGGTTGAGCGTCGCCAGATCAGTGCCGAACACCTTCACCGCCAGATCGCCGCGCGAGCCGGTAAGCATTTCTGAGACGCGCATGTCGATCGGTTGGGTGAAACCGAAGGTGACGCCGGGGAAATCAGCCATCACCACGCGAATTTCTTCCATCAACCATTCCTTATCCGGCTTGCGCCAGGTTTCCTTCGGTTGCAGCACCAGGAAGGTGTCGGTCTGGTTCAGGCCCATCGGATCGAGTCCGAGGTCATCGGAACCGGCGCGCGCCACTACGCCTTTGATTTCCGGCACCCGCGCCAGCAAGGCCTGCTGCACCCGGGTATCGATGTCCAGACTGGCTTCCAGGCTGATCGAGGGCAGTTTTTCCAGTTGAATCAGCAAATCGCCCTCGTCCAGCGTCGGCATGAATGACTTGCCGATAAATGGATAGATCGCCGCCGCCGCCAACAACAGCGCGACAGCGCCGAGCATGACCAGGCGAAAATGTCCCAGCGCCCAATCCAGCAGCGGCCGGTAAGCGCGGTCGAGTTGGCGCATCAGCCAGGGTTCGCCATGTGCGCCTTCCTTGATCAGCAACGCGCCCAGCGCCGGCACCACGGTGAGCGCCAGAATCAGGGCCGCGCCCAGCGCGAACACGATGGTCAGCGCTACCGGAATGAACAATTTGCCTTCCAGACCCTGCAGGCTGAGCAGCGGCAAAAAAACGATCAGGATGATCAACACGCCGGCGGCGGTTGGCGCAGAGACCTCGCGCACGGCGCGATAGACCTCATGCAGTTTGGGCGCGCCACTCGGATGTGCCAAACGGGTAACGATGTTCTCCACCACCACCACCGCCGCATCCACCAACAAGCCGATGGCGATGGTCAGACCGCCCAGACTCATCAGATTGGCGGACAGGCCGAAGCGGTGCATCAGCCAGAACGCGGCCAGCGCCGACAACGGCAACACCACCGCTACCGTGAGTGCGGCGCGCACGTTGCCTAAAAACAAGAACAGCAGCAACAGCACCAGTACCACCGCCTCCAGCAACGCCTGCGAGACTGTGCCAACAGCGCGCTCGACCAGGCTGGAGCGGTCATAAAACACATTCACGGTGACGCCCTTTGGCAGCGTCGGCGCGATTTCCTTGAGCCGCTGCTTCACCAGCGCCACCACCTGTTGGGCATTGGCGCCCTTCAGGCCGAGCACCAGACCTTCCACCGCCTCACCCTTGCCATCCTGGGTAACGCCGCCGTAGCGCGTCAGGCTGGACAGGCGCACCTGGGCGATGTCCGCCACCCGCACCGGCACGCCGCCGACCCGCTTTACCACGATGGCAGCAAGATCATCGAGCGATTTCACCGCGCCCTCGATGCGCACCACCCAAACTTCCTCACCCTCGGTCAGACGGCCGGCACCATCGTTCTTCAGATTGCTTTCCAGCGCCGCCATCAATTCCGGCAGGGTGATGCCGCGCGCGCTCATCGCGGCGTTGTCCGGCGCGACTTCAAACGTGCGCACGAAGCCGCCCAGCGCGTTGACGTCGGCCACCCCGGCCAGCGTGCGCAACTGCGGGCGGATCACCCAATCCAGCAACGCCCGCCGTTCATCCAGCGGCAGCGGCCCGTCCACGGTGAACATGAACATTTCCGACAGCGGCGTGGTGATCGGCGCCAGTCCGCCGGAAACACCGGCCGGCAGATCGCCCGTCACGGCGGAGAGGCGCTCCGCCACCTGCTGCCGCGCCCAGTAGATATCGGTACCGTCCTCGAAGTCGATGGTGATGTCGGTCAACGCGTATTTCGCTACCGAGCGCAGCAAACGCTGCTTTGGAATGCCCAGCATTTCGGTTTCGATCGGCGCGACGATGCGCGCTTCCACTTCTTCCGGCGTCATGCCGGGCGCTTTCAGAATCAGTTTGACCTGGGTGGTAGAGACATCGGGAAAGGCGTCGATGGGGATCTCGCGCCAGGCTTGCACGCCCGCCGCCACCAGGATCAGGCTGAACAGCAAGGTCAGCAGGCGCTGGGTGAGGGCGAACTCGGCGAGTTTATTGAGCATCCGCGGCTCCCAGCCAGGCCGACTTCAGCGCAGCGATGCCAGTTACCGCGATCAGTTCGCCATCCTTGAAATCACCTCCCAAGGAGACCGCGTTGGCCGATTGCGACAACACCGTCACCGGACGCGCCTCGAAACCATCGGCGCGACGCACAAAGACATAACTCTTGCCCGCTTCGCGCGCCACCGCCTTGACCGGCACGCGCCACTCCTGGCCGCCGCCAAGTCCCTCGATGCGCGCCACCACGCTCTGGCCGGCGCGCAGCGTGGGATCGGCACCGATGTTTATATTCTCCACACGGGCGCGGATGCGCACCGTCTGCGCCGCCCCCGCGCCGGGCAATACGCGCAGCACTGAACCGCGCGTCTGCCGCCCCGGCAATTCCACTTTCATACCGGTTTTGACCCGCGCCGCCACGTCGGAGGGGGCGTCGATCTCGATCCAGAGCGGGTTCAGGCTGGCGATGGTGTATAGCGCCGTCGCCGCTTCGACACGACTACCCAGCGTTGTCTGGCGCGCCAGCACGATGCCGTCGATCGGCGCACGCAGCGCAATTTCGCTGGCATAGCCCTCGCCACGTTCAGCGCGACCGATCGCGGCGTCGCTCAAACCCTGGGCGCGCAGGCTGGCGCGCTGCGCATTCAATGCCGCCTTGGTCTGCGCCAGCGCAGCCGCACTGGCGCGTGCGCGTGTCTCCGCGATGATGCCTTCGCGCAGCAAACCGGCATCGCGCCTTGCAGTGTCCTGCGCCAGATTCATGCTGGCAGCGGCCTGCGCCAAGCCACCTTGCAAGCCGATCAATTCCGGGCTGGACAGGCGCGCAAGCACCTGCCCGCGCCGCACCGGCTCGCCTTCCGCCGCCAGCGTCGCCAGCACCAACCCGGCCACCGGCGCGGCGACCACCCGCATCTGACCGTCTGGAATCTGCACACGGGCCGGCATGCCCGGCGACAGGCTGCCGGCATGCCGGGTCAGCGGCGCGGTTTCCACGCCCAGTGATTTGATCTGGGTCGGCGTGAGTTTGATCGGGGCGGCGTGAACGCCGAGGGAGAGCAATAGAACAAGAAAAGGGCTGAAACGCATGGATCGCTTTGCAATAAGTTGAGGCGGGATCGATGCCGCCGATCCCGCCAGGAAAGATGCCGCTGATTGGAAAAGTGTCAGCGGTTGCGTCCGCCGCCACCCATACCACCCCCCATGCCGCCGCCAACGGTGGGCGGGGTATCCGGCAACACCACACCCTGCTGTTTTGCGCGTTCTTTCATGCGCTCATGATGTTCAGCGCGGACTTGCGCCTTTTCCTCGGGGGTCTTCGCCGCGCGCATTTGGGCGCGATGTGCGGCACGTTCCTTCTGGGTCATCAACTGGTTGCCATAGACCTGCTCTTGCACGGGTGCGCTTGCCGGCTCGACCGCCAAGGCCAGTCCGAGAGAAAGCGTCATTGCGCCGGCCAGCAGCGACATTGTGAAAGGGTGTTTCAACATGGTCATCTCCTTGTTCAAGTGAGTAGAACGATGTCGCTTCTCGCGACAATTCCATTTCAGCAGATTGATGTAACCGACTCGTTTTGCAAAAGCGCCGATTTGTAAGCCGTTGCGGCAGACACCTGGTTTGTTACTTGGATTTACAAATTTCCCCGGGAAATGCCTGGGAACGGGAAAATAATCGTCTCAACGAAGGCTTGAACCCCACCATGAAACAAGAACATCTCCTGCTGGTCGACGACGATCCCGAATTGCGCGAATTGCTGCGCGACTATCTCGGGCAAGCCGGCTTTCGAATCACCGCTGTGGCGGATGGGCGGGAAATGCAAAAGGCGATGGATGCCGCGCCCTACGATCTGGTGATTCTGGACATCATGCTGCCTGGCGAAGACGGTCTATCGCTGTGCCGCCGACTGCGCGCGCAGAGTCGGATTCCCATCCTCATGCTGACCGCGCGCGGCGACGAGATCGACCGCATCGTCGGCCTGGAAATGGGCGCCGATGACTATCTTTCCAAACCGTTCAACCCGCGCGAATTGCTCGCCCGCATCAAAAGTGTTTTACGCCGCGCCGGCAGCCTGCCGGAAAACCTGGCGGCGGAAGATGTCCATAGTTTCCGTTTTGCCGGCTGGACACTGGATGCACAGAGCCGGCAATTGCTCTCACCGGCGGGGGTGATGGTCGATTTGTCCGGGGTGGAATTCAAAATCCTGCGCGTATTCGCCGAGCGCCCGAACCGCGTCCTGTCGCGAGACCAGTTGCTGGAATTCACCCAGGGGCGGGAGGCCTCGCCATTCGATCGCGCCATCGACGTGCAGATCGGCCGCCTGCGCCGCAAGCTCGACGACGACCCACGCGAACCACGCTTGATCAAGACCGTGCGCAACGAGGGCTACGTGCTGGCGGTGGAGGTGGAGAAAGCGTGAGCGGCATAAGCTATATCAACTTCCTGAAACGTTACGATTCGATTTACCTGCGGGTGACGGCCGTGCTCCTGCTTGGCCTGCTGGCCGCGCAATGGGTGTCGGAGCGGCTATATCTGGAGGAGCGGGAGCGCGTCGTCTCGCATCTCATCGCAGGGCCTTTGGGGCATCGGCTGAGTCAGGTTGCGCACAAGCTGGAACACACACCCGCCGCCGAGCGTGCCGAGTTGCTGCAAGTGCTGAATTCGCCGCGCATCACCTTTACCTTGCCCGCCACGCCGGGCGCCGAAACCGAGCCCGGCCCGTTGCACCATTTGCAGGATCGTCTGCGCGAAACACTGGGCGACGGACGCCGCGTCATGGTGACCGGCGAGCCGACGGCGACGCGCGACGAATTGCCGACCCTGATTCAGATTTCGCTGACCTTGAGCGATGGTCAACATGTTCTCGCAACCCATCATGCGCCGGAAGAAAGCGCGCTTACGCCCAGCCGCCACCTGCCGCTGCTGACCGGCTATTTCCTCGCCATTGCGGTGATCACGTTGCTCGCCATGCGCTGGGCGGTGCGGCCCTTGCAGCGCCTGGCGCAAGCGGCGGATGCGCTGGGCCGCGATCTTTCCGGCGCGCCACTGGCAGAAACCGGCCCGCGTGAAGTGCGCCAGGCGGCGCGCGCCTTCAACACCATGCAAAACCGTCTGGCCAGTTATCTGAATGACCGCCTGCGCATCCTCGCCGCTGTTTCGCATGACCTGAAAACGCCCATCACCCGACTGAAATTGCGCAGCGAGATGCTGCCGGATCAAGTTCAGCGCGAAAAATTTCTGCACGATCTGGACGACATGGAAACCATGATCGCCGCCACGCTGGATTTTCTACGCGGCGAATCGCGGCAGGAAAACGGCGTTTTGCTCGACATCAACGCGCTGGTATCGACGCTGCGTGATGATATGCAAGCCATTAACAACGTTGTCGAAGTCGTCGGCGAAGCCAGCCGTCCACTTTTGGCACGTCCGCAGGCGCTGAAGCGGTGCCTCGCCAATCTGCTCGAAAACGCCATCCGCTATGGTGTCTCGGCGGATGGAAGTACCGACAACAATGTACAAATCACGTTGGAAGACAGTCCGGAACTCTTGACCCTGCATATCGACGACCACGGGCCCGGTATTCCCGAAGCCGAACTGGAGCAGATGTTCGAAGCGTTCCGCCGTGGCGAGACTTCGCGCAATCGCTCCACCGGTGGCGCCGGGCTTGGCCTGGCGATCGCGCGCAACCTGGCGCGCGCCCACGGCGGCAATGTCACCCTGCGCAACCGCCCGGAGGGTGGCTTGCGGGCGACACTGACCTTGCCGCGCGGCATCAACTGAGCCGAACAGGATTTACGACGGCATGCGTTTCGGCAACGGCCAGTTGTCGCGCGTGGTTACGCGAACGGCTAAGCTTGCTCAATTTTTGCACCCCCACGCAACATGACCATCATCCACCGATGCCTTCAACCCCATGCCGATTTTCCGCCGGGGCCGGTTGCCGGCATTGAGGTGGAAGTCCATCTTTTATCCGCCGGCGAGCTCGGCCTGCGCTTTCATTTATCTGGCGATATCAGTCAGATACACATCCCCGCAGCACGCCCCGCCGCGCGCGCCGATAACCTCTGGCGGCACACCTGTTTTGAAGTTTTCCTGCGTCCGCCGCAGGCTTTGACTTATCACGAATTCAATTTTTCGCCGTCCGGACAATGGCAGGCGTATGAATTCACCGACTATCGCATCGGCGATTTGTTTGCGTTGGCGCACGACCCGGCGATCGAATGTCTGTCGGCGCCAAATGGCTTGACCTTGCAAGCAACGCTGCAAGTCGCCGATCTGCCGGACTGCACTCGACTGCAGCTCGGTCTCAGCGCTGTCATTGAAACAAACGACGGCAGCCTCGGTTATTGGGCTTTAAACCACCCGCCCGGCAAACCCGATTTCCATCACCCCGACACCTTCGATCTGGAACTGGACCTGACATGAAATTCGGACTCGACCGCCTGCTATCCGAACCCGAACTGCGCCGCCCGCTCGCCGGCCGCCGCGTTGCACTGCTGGCACATCCTGCCTCGGTCACCGCCGACCTGACACACGCGCTCGACGCGCTGGCCGCGTTGCCAGAGATCAAGCTCAGCGCCGCCTTCGGTCCGCAGCACGGACTGCGCGGCGACAAGCAGGACAACATGATGGAATCGCCGGAGTTCCTCGATCCACAACTGGGCATACCGGTATTCAGCCTGTACGGCGAGGTGCGCCGGCCGACTGCGGCGATGATGGACAGCTTCGACGTACTGCTGGTCGATCTGCAAGACCTCGGCTGCCGCATCTACACCTTCATCACGACACTGCGTTATCTGCTGGAAGAAGCCGCGCGTTTCAATAAAACCGTCATCGTGCTGGACCGTCCCAACCCAGCCGGCCGGCCGGTCGAAGGCCTGACCTTGCTGCCCGGCTGGGAGAGTTTTGTCGGCGCCGGGGCCATGCCAATGCGGCACG
>JBBQQT010000074.1:0-16652 GCA_038215555.1 Burkholderiales bacterium
GCTGGCGGTGGGGCATCCAGACGTTGCCAGTCGACACCGGTGATCAGCACCCGCAAGGGGTACGCCGGATTCGTAAGCCGCTGAAGCGGCAACGACTCCGCTGCCATTGCCATTGTGCGGCGGTCAGGCTGCATACCGGGCTGGCGGCGCTGGGCCAGATGAAGTGGCCGCGATGCAGGCGTCGCTGGCAGAGCCAGACGCCGGTGCCGTCCCAGATCAGCAGTTTGAGCCGGTTCTGGCGGCGGTTGCGGAAGGCGTAGGCGCTGCCGTCGCAAGGGGATCGACCGAGGCTGTTCTGGATGCGTTGGGAGAGGCCGTCGATGCCGGCGCGCATGTCAATCGCTTCGACCACCAGCCAGACTTGGTTCGGGGCGGTCATCATGGCAGGCCTCGCACCAGGTCGGCCAGCCAGGCGGTTTGACCGGTCGCTTGCTGCATCGGCAGTTCGATGTGCCAGCCAGCCGGGCTGCGCAGCCGTAGAACAGCATCGGTCGTCTGTGCGGTGACGCTGACCGGGACCAGGGTCAACGTGCTCGGCGTTGTCGACTGAGCCTCTTTCTCTTTGCGCCGCCAACGATGAAACGTTTTGATACTGATCCCGTGCTGCCTGCAATACGCCACCTGCGTCAGACCGCTTTTGTGCCAGCTTTCAAGATGCCCGCGCCAGGCTTCCGCCCTTTCTTGCTTCGTCATTCCCCGCTCCTTTGAAAATGCAGCAAGGTCTAAGAGGTTTAAGGGGATTTGTAGGTGGGGCCGTTGGACGCTTACACATAAGCAGCCTTCTGGACGGAATCGGCGGCTGCATTCATCCCAAACGCCTGCACCAACCAGCGGGCTTGGTGCGGCTGATGCGTAAGTACAATTCGGCGCGCGACGACCACGCCATTTTCCCCGAAACGGCGCTCAGCTTCATGACCAGTATTGGATATACTCAGAATTCAGGTAGCGACTGGCTGGGTTACGTCTATCCCAACAGCAATGGCAGTACCCCGGTTATTTATTGATCTGGCGAGGTGGGGTGCGCACATCGCCGTTTCATCAAACACGTCGACATAGAACAAAGGAGAAAGACTATGCAACTTCAACTGAAACGTGCGGCAAGCCTGGGTATCGCATGGCTTGGGTTTCTTTGCTCGACGGCTTGGGCAGCAACATTCCCATCGATAGAATCAATCTCTCCGGCGCAACCAGAGGCTTATCAGCCGTTTACTATAACGATCCTCTACTTAGAAGATGGCCCTGGCGGTTTTCTTCCCGGCGTTTTGGGTGTCGGTGTTGAGGGCGGGACGATAACGCTCGATGGTTATTTCCCTAGCACATTTTTTATGGGGTTGATACAACGCAAGAGCGTAATTGTGTCGGGTCTGCCCCAAGGAGTGTATGGCATCAATGCAAGGGAAGCAGGCTCGTCGAACCCGGCAACAATCTTGGGAGATTTGACTGTTAGCCCTGCGCCCCCCGCCCAGCCGGTCTACGCCTTATACCATCCCGACATTAACCACTACTTCCTCACCGCGAGCACTGCCCAGCGGGATTTTCTTGTGCAAAACCCCTCACTAGGCTGGGGAGTCGTGGACGAAGGCTTCAAGGCCTGGCCGGCCAATGGCCCTGCTCCAGTAGCGGCCAAGCCGGTGTGCCGGCTCTATTCGCCCCTGGTTAACACCCATTTCTTTAGCGCCGACGCTGCCAGTTGCGATTCCCTGAAGCAGCAAACCAGCACATGGATAGACGAAGGCATCGCCTTCAGGGCGCTGGTCCCCACGGCCGGCACCTGCCCCCACGGCACCTTGCCGGTGTGGCGGCTGTATAACAACCGCTTTGCGCAACTGGACAGCAACCACCGTTATGTCGTCAGCCAGGATACCTACCGGCACATGATCGCAAACGGCTGGATCGGAGAAGGCGTGGCCTTCTGTTCGCCTGAATAGCTGGCAGTGCGGTTGAACAATATGGCTAATCAGGACTAACTTTGCTCGGTTTTCTTGTCAATGTCGCCTTTAAGGGGAGGGGGCATTCCGGTATCATTTCGCATCCTTGCATTAGCCGATTTTATGACCCGTTACGTATTTGTTACCGGAGGTGTGGTCTCCTCGTTGGGCAAGGGCATCGCTGCCGCCTCGTTGGGCGCGATCCTTGAATCCCGCGGCCTCACCGTCACCCATCTAAAGCTTGATCCTTACATCAACGTCGATCCGGGCACGATGAGCCCGTTTCAGCATGGCGAGGTGTTCGTTACCGAAGACGGCGCCGAAACCGATCTTGATCTTGGCCATTACGAGCGCTTCACCCGCGCCAAGATGGAGAAGCGCAACAACTTCACCACCGGCCAGATTTACGAGTCGGTGATCAAGAAAGAGCGGCGAGGCGAGTACTTGGGCCGGACGGTGCAGGTCATTCCGCACATCACCGACGAGATCAAGGCTTATATCAAACGCGGTGCCGAAGGCGCCGAAGTGGCGATCATCGAAGTGGGCGGCACGGTCGGCGATATCGAGTCGTTGCCGTTCCTGGAGGCAATTCGCCAGATGGGTATTGAAGAGGGCCGCAACGCGACCTGTTTCATTCATCTGACCTTGTTGCCTTACATTCCCGCTGCCGGCGAACTCAAGACCAAGCCGACCCAGCATTCAGTCAAGGAATTGCGCCAGATCGGTATCCAGCCCGACGTGTTGTTGTGTCGGGCGGATCGTTCCATTCCGGCGGAAGAGCGGCGCAAGATCGCGCTGTTCTGCAATGTCATGCCGGAAGCCGTGATTGAAGCGCTGGACGCCACTTCCATCTACAAGATTCCAGCCATGCTGCACGATCAGATGCTGGATGAAATTGTTTGCCACAAGCTGGGTTTGCTGGCAAAGGCGGCAGATCTTTCAGTCTGGAAGCGGCTCATTCACGCCTTGGAACACCCTCAGCATGAGGTTGATATCGCTTTCGTCGGCAAATATGTCGACCTGACCGAATCCTACAAATCGCTGTCTGAAGCGCTGACGCATGCCGGCATTCATACCCAAAGCAAGGTCAACATCCATTACGTCGATTCGGAAACCATCGAACATGATGGTTGCGAGGCGCTGGCGGCGATGGATGCCATCCTGGTTCCCGGCGGTTTTGGTATCCGCGGCACCGAAGGCAAGATTTGCGCGATTCGCTATGCCCGCGAAAACAAGATTCCCTATCTCGGTATCTGCCTCGGCATGCAATTGGCGGTGGTTGAATATGCACGCAATGTCGCCGGCATGAGCGGCGCCCATTCGACCGAATTCGAACCCGCAACGCCGTATCCGGTGATCGGCCTGATTACCGAATGGTTGACCGCTGATGGCCATTTCGAGCGGCGCGATGAAAACTCCGATCTCGGCGGTTCGATGCGTCTTGGTGGCCAGGTCTGCAAGCTGGATGCCAGTTCCTTGGCGCATGCCATCTATGGCAAGGACGAGATCATCGAGCGGCATCGGCATCGATTTGAAGTCAACAACGCATTGCGCGCGCAGTTGGAAAGCGCTGGATTGCGGGTTTCCGGACGCGCGCCGGGAACCGATCTGTGTGAAATGGTCGAATTGCCGCAGGACGTGCATCCGTGGTTTGTTGCGTGTCAGTTTCATCCTGAATTCACCTCCAACCCGCGCGATGGTCATCCCTTGTTCAAGGCATTCGTTTCCGCGGCACTGGCTCACCAGGAAGGAAAATCATCATGAAATTGTGCGGTTTTGAAGTCGGGCTGGATCAGCCCCTGTTCCTGATTGCCGGTCCCTGCGTCATCGAATCCGAGCAGATGGCGATGGATACCGCTGGCCGGTTGAAGGAAATCTGCGCCGCTGCCGGTGTCAATTTCATCTACAAGTCGTCTTACGACAAGGCCAACCGCTCATCCGGAAAATCGTTTCGTGGCTTGGGCATGGATGAAGGCCTGCGCATCCTGGCGGAAGTGAAGAAGCAGATCGGCGTGCCGGTCATCACCGACATCCACAGCATCGACGAAATTCCCGCTGTCAGCGCGGTTGCCGATGTGCTGCAAACCCCGGCTTTCCTCTGTCGACAGACCGATTTCATTCAGGCTGTTGCGGCTTCCGGCCGGCCGGTGAATATCAAGAAAGGCCAGTTTCTCGCTCCGGGCGACATGAAGAACGTGGTCAACAAAGCGAAGGACGCCAATGGTGGTGCAGACAGCATCATGGTCTGCGAGCGCGGCGTTTCATTTGGCTACAACACCTTGATCTCCGATATGCGCGGCCTTGCGATCATGCGCGAGACCGGGTGCCCGGTCGTGTTCGACGCCACCCACTCGGTGCAGCAGCCGGGCGGGCAGGGCGATCGTTCTGGCGGCCAGCGCGAATTCGTGCCGGTTCTGGCGCGCGCGGCGGTGGCAGTGGGGATTGCCGGCGTGTTCGCCGAAACGCATCCGGACCCGGCCAACGCAATGTCGGATGGCCCCAATGCCTGGCCGCTGCATTTGATGCAAGAATTGCTGGAAACACTCAGGGATATCGATGCCCTGGTGAAACAAAAGGGCTTTATCGAAGCCCGGATTTGAGTAGAACCCTAAATACGCGCCCGTTGCTTACCCCTGTGACGAACTCTGCGCGCCTTCATAAAAAGGAAATTATATGAGTGCCATCGTTGACGTAATCGCCCGTGAAATTCTGGATTCTCGCGGTAATCCGACCATTGAAGCCGATGTGCTTCTCGAATCTGGCGTGCTCGGCCGTGCCGCTGTGCCGTCCGGCGCCTCCACTGGCAGCCGAGAAGCCATCGAACTGCGTGATGGCGACAAGTCGCGCTATGGTGGCAAGGGCGTGCTGCAAGCGGTGGAAAACGTGAATACCGAAATCGCCGAGGCTATTCTCGGCCTCGATGTTGAAGAACAACATCTGATCGACCAGACCCTGATCGACCTCGACGGCACCGAAAACAAGGCCCGCCTGGGCGCCAATGCCATCCTGGCCGTTTCCCTGGCCTGCGCGCGTGCCGCCGCTGAAGAAGCCGGTTTGCCGCTTTACCGTTACCTGGGCGGCGCCGGTCCGATGCAGTTGCCGGTGCCGATGATGAACATCGTCAATGGTGGTGCGCATGCCGACAACAACGTCGACATCCAGGAATTCATGATCATCCCGGTCGGCATGACCAGCTTCCGCGAAGCCCTGCGTTGTGGCGCCGAAATCTTCCATACTTTGAAGAAACTGCTCGGCAAGGCCGGCCATCCGACCTCGGTTGGTGATGAAGGCGGCTTTGCGCCGAGTTTCAAGTCCAACGAAGAAGCACTCAAGTTCATTGTCGAAGCGATCAGCGCAGCGGGGTATACACCGGGCAAGGATGTCATGATCGGCCTCGATTGTGCCGCCTCCGAGTTCTACAAGGATGGCCGCTACGTGCTGGAGTCGGAAGGCTTGAAGTTGACCTCCGCCGAGTTCTCCGACTACCTCGCCGCCTGGGTCGACAAGTACCCGATCATCAGCATCGAAGACGGCATGGCGGAAGGCGATTGGGATGGCTGGGCGCTGCACACCGAACGTCTGGGCAAATCGATTCAGATCGTCGGCGACGACCTGTTTGTTACCAACGCGAAGATTCTGCGTGAAGGCATCAAGAAAAACATCGCCAATTCGATCCTGATCAAGGTCAACCAGATCGGTACCTTGTCGGAAACCTTCGAAGCCATCGAAACCGCCAAGCGCGCCGGCTATACCTGCGTGATTTCGCATCGTTCCGGCGAGACCGAAGATTCTTTCATCGCCGACCTGGCCGTCGCCAGCAATGCCTTGCAGATCAAGACCGGTTCGTTGTCGCGCGCTGATCGTATTGCCAAATACAACCAGCTTCTGCGCATCGAGGAAGAGCTCGCCGAGCGCGCGCGCTACCCCGGTCTCGAAGCGTTCTATCAACTGAAATGAAATGCGCGCGCTTGCCTGGACGCTGGTGGTACTGATCGTGCTGCTGCAATACCCGCTCTGGCTCGGCAAGGGCAGCTGGTTGCGCGTGCACGAACTGGAACGCGAAATTGCCGCCCAGAGAACGGCTAACCAGGCATTGGAAGCGCGCAACGTGCAATTAGCGGCGGAGGCCCGGGATCTGCATTCGGGCTACGACGCACTTGATGAGCGCGCCCGCTTCGAATTGGGCATGGTGCGCAATAACGAAGTTTTTTTTCATGTCATGGAGCCGGTGGCAGGCAAATCGCTACCGGCCCCGCCACAGGGTAATCGGCCATGATGACCACGCTTCAGATTGTTCTGGCTATTGTCGGCGTTGTTCTCATCGCCATCATCGTTATCTATAACCTGCTGCAAGAGCGACGCTTTCGCAAGGAAGCCGAAATAATGTTCTCGCACAAGCGGGAAGATGTGATGTTGGGTGAGTCGGTTCGCGGTGAATCCGGCTTGCGCCGTACCGAAACGCAGATTCATCTGACGGATGACGCGCCGCCATTGCCTGAAGTGAAACAAGCGGTGGATGCGGCGAGCGCTCCATTGCCGACGATGGATACCTTGCGCCGACCTGATTCCGGTTCGATTTTAAGTTCCCTGGAACCCATCGAATCACGCACTTCCGATGCGGCTTCGGCAAGCCCGGGCAAATCGGCGATCAGCAGCATGAAGCCAGAAAAGACGCCAGACATGACGCCGGCGTCCCGGCCAATGCCTAAAACACCCGCTGCTCCTGCCGTAAAGCTGCAAGCAGCACCGAAACCGACGCCTGCATTGACTCCCGCATCGACGCCTAAACCGGCATTGGCGCCTTATTCCATGCCGCAGACTGATCTACCCGAAGCCGTGACGGCAGCAGTGTTCACACCGAGTGGCCTTGATCCATTGACCGAGTACATCGCCAGATTGAAGTTTTCCGCCCCGGCGACGGCGAATTTCGGCCCCTTGTTGAATAGTTTGCGCCGCATTGGCAAACCGGTGCGCGCATTTGGCCGCCGTGTCGATGGCGCATGGGAGGCGTTGAGCAGCCAGCCGCGCAGTGCGCTTGATCTGGTCGAGTTCGGTCTGCAACTGGCCGACCGCAGCGGCGCACTGTCACACGATCAACTCGACATGTTCTCTCGCTCGCTGTATGAGTTTGCCGCCGAAGAGGGCGGTGCGGTGACCTGTCCAGACAAGCCGGAAGCGCTTGAACTGGCGCGCGATCTTGATCTGTTCTGCATGGATGTTGATGTGCTGATCGGTCTCAATGTGGTTTCCGCCGACAGTCGGCCGTTTACCAGTGAGGCGATGCACGGTCTGGCGCTGGAATCGAATTTGTCGCATGAGGCGGATGGCAGTTTCCATGCCCGTGACAGTCAAGGCCATACCCTGTTTACCTTGGCCAATCAGGGCGAAGAACCGTTTCCCCGCGACGGTCGCGGCCTGACCACGCATGGGGTGACCTTGTTGTTCGACGTACCGCGCGTGGCCGACGGCCTGGCGGTATTCGATCGCATGACGCAACTGGGTTTTGACCTGGCCAATCGTCTCGAGGGCCGGCTGGTTGACGACAATGGTCGTGCCGTCACCGAGGACAGCCTGAACCGTGATCGCAGCCGCTTGTTGGCCTTCTATCACCGGATGGAAGCGCGCGGCATTCCGGCTGGCGGCGAGCGCTCTTTGCGCCTGTTCGTCTAGTCATTCTGGCGTATGACAAACCGCGCGACCGGTACCACCGGCGTAGTCGGGATGGCGGAGCCTGATCCGACCGCTGCACGCGTGCAGGCGTTGCGGGCAGCAATCCACAAGGCCAACTATCGCTATTACGTGCTCGACGCACCGACCTTGCCGGATGCCGAGTACGACCGCTTGCTGCGCGAATTGCAGGAGATCGAGGCGGCGCATCCCGAATTGCTGACGGACGATTCGCCGACCCAGCGGGTCGGCGCCGAACCGCTGAAAGCCTTCGCCGAAGTCGCGCATACGATTCCCATGTTGTCGCTCGGCAATGCTTTTTCCGAGTCGGATGTGGTCGCTTTTGATCGTCGTGTGCGGGAAGGTCTGGCGCGCGAAGGGTTGCAGCGTCAAGCGTCAGATATTGAAATCGACATCGAATATGCGGTCGAGCCGAAATTCGATGGCTTGGCGGTGGCGCTGCACTATCAACATGGGAAGTTTGTGCGCGGCGCGACACGTGGCGATGGTTTCAGCGGCGAAGATGTGAGCGCCAATTTGCGCACGATTCATGCCATCCCGATGCGCTTGGCTTCTGAACACCCGCCTGAATGGCTGGAAGTGCGGGGCGAAGTGTTGATGTTGCGGCGCGATTTCGAACGGCTTAACGATAGCGCGCGGGAGAAGGGCGAAAAAACCTTTGTCAATCCACGCAATGCGGCGGCTGGCAGTCTGCGTCAACTTGACCCACGTATCAGCGCGCAACGTCGCTTGTCGTTCTTCGCTTACGGGGTCGGACGCGTCGAAGGAATGGTATTGCCGGAAACGCACGCTGCCGGAATGGATTGGCTGGCTGCACTGCGCTTGCCGGTATCCGATGAGCGCGCGGTAGTGACCGGTGTTGCCGGCCTGATGCGCTATTTCACGGCACTCGGCGAACGGCGCGACAGCTTGCTTTTTGACATTGACGGAGCGGTGTACAAGGTCAATCGCCTGGCGGATCAAGCCACACTCGGATTCGTCGCCCGCGCGCCGCGGTTTGCGATTGCTCACAAATATCCGGCGCAAGAGGAAATGACCCAGGTCGTTGCGATTGACGTACAGGTCGGCAGAACCGGCGCCCTGACGCCGGTTGCCCGCCTGAAACCGGTGTTTGTCGGCGGCGTCACGGTCACCAACGCCACTTTGCACAACGAAGATGAAGTCCGGCGCAAGGATGTTCGCGTCGGTGACAGCGTGATTGTCCGGCGCGCTGGCGATGTGATTCCCGAGGTGGCCGGCGTGCTGTCCGAACGGCGGCCGATGCGGGATCTGGTGACGCCGGAATTTCCGCCTTTTCGCATGCCAACCACCTGCCCGGAATGTGGCGCACCGGTTATCCGGCTGGAAGGCGAATCGGCGGCGCGCTGCAGCAATGGGTTGAGTTGCCCGGCCCAGCGCAAGCAGGCGCTGATTCACTTCGTGTCCCGGCGCGCCATGGATATCGACGGTTTGGGTGAAAAGCTGGTCGAACAATTGCTCGAGCGTGACTTGATCAAGACGCCAGCCGATCTCTATCGATTGCAACGCGAGCAATTGGCCGGCCTGGAGCGGATGGCGGAGAAGTCCGCCGACAATCTGCTGCGTGCGGTCGAGGCGAGTCGAGGCAGGGATTTGGCGCGTTTCATTTTTGCGCTCGGCATTCGCAATGTCGGCGAGCAAACCGCGAAAGACTTGGCGCGACACTTCGGCAGTCTGGATGCCTTGATGCGAGCCGATTCAATCGCTTTGCAACAAGTGCCGGACGTCGGTCCGGTCGTGGCGCTGTCCATGCAGGCTTTCTTTGCCGAACCGCACAATCAATCGGTGATCGAGAATCTGCGCCTGGCTGGCGCCTGGAAGGATGGTGAAGCGCAACCGACTGTCGCCGGCAAGTTGACGGGAAAGACCTTTGTCTTGACCGGCACACTGCCGACTTTGTCGCGTGATCAAGCCAAAGCGTTGACCGAAGCCGAAGGCGGCAAGGTGGTCGGCAGCGTTTCCAGAAAGACCGATTTTGTGGTGGCTGGCGCGGACCCCGGCACAAAGCTCACAAAAGCGCAAGAATTGGGCATTAGAATCCTTGATCAAACAACATTTCTCGAACTGATCGCACACGGAGGCCACACATAATGAAACGCGTCACGAAAGCTGTTTTTCCCGCCGCCGGTCTCGGCACTCGCTTTTTGCCGGCAACCAAGGCTAATCCAAAGGAAATGCTGCCTATCGTCGATAAGCCGTTGATTCAATATGCGGCGGAAGAAGCTGCCGCAGCGGGTATCACCGACCTGATTTTCATCATTGGACGTAGCAAACGTTCTATCGCCGATCATTTCGATAAAGCGTATGAGCTTGAAGTCGAGTTGGAAGCCAAAGGCAAACTGCGCGTGCTGGCAGAATTACGCGGGATGTTGCCGATCAACGTCAACTGCATCTACATTCGCCAGGCCGAAGCGCTCGGTCTTGGTCATGCCGTGTTGTGCGCGCAGCCGGCGGTGAATGAGGAGCCGTTCGCGGTGTTGCTGGCCGACGATCTGATTGACGGCAAGCCGGGCGTGACCAAGCAGATGTGCGATCTGTACAGTTATTACCAGTGCTCTCTGGTCGGCGTGCAGAACGTTGACCCCAGTGAAACCGCGTCCTACGGCATTGTTGCCGCCGAACCGATGGCTGAACGGTTGTCGCGGGTGACCCAGATCGTCGAAAAACCGAAACCGGAAGTGGCGCCGTCAAATCTGGCAGTTGTCGGGCGCTATGTGTTGACGCCGCGAATCTTCCACCATCTGCGCCATATCGAGCGCGGCGCCGGTAACGAGTTGCAACTGACCGATGGCATCGCCGCCTTGCTCAGGGAACAACAGGTGTTGGCGTATGAGTTCGAGGGCAAGCGCTACGACTGTGGCACCAAGCTGGGTTATCTCGAGGCAACGGTTGAATTTGCGCTGGCGCACAGCGAGGTGGGCGCCGAGTTCAGGGCGTATCTGCAGCAAAAACACTACGCGGAGCGTGGGCCGAACTAAGCCTGGTTGTTAAATCGGCGCAGGTGCGCGGGAACTTCCAAAGAATATCTTCCCGCGTATGTCGGCACTTTCCGGCCCCATCAGGTACAGCAGATTGGGTAACAGATCATCCAGTTGCGGCAGGTTGTCTTTCGCTTCGCCAGGATGGGTTTTTGCTCGTTGTGGAGAATTGATCGGGCCGGGAATCAACAGATTGATGCGCATTGGCGTATCCGCCCATTCGTCGGCCTGAACTTTGAAATAGGCTTCCAGTGCGGCTTTAGACACCGCAAATCCACCCCAGTAGGCGACCGGGCTGTGGCCGTGCGTTTCGCCAACCATAATCACGGAAGCGAGGTCGCTGGCTTCCAGGTAGTTCGTGCAGGCGCGATTGATGGCGGCCGGGGCGGCGGCATTGACCTTGAACAGCTTGCTCCAGCCTTCAACACTTTCCAGCGCTTGAGGCGCTAGCGTTTCAAACGCGGTGGCGCAATGCAGGATGCCGTCGAGGCGGCCAATCTGATAACCGATGGCCTGCGCCATGGCAGAGAAATCGGCATCGCTTGCGGCGGCCAGATCCATCGGAAAGATGGCCGGTTGCGGGCCACCAATGGCGAGAATCTGGTCATAGACCTGTTCCAGTTTATTGATCGAACGGCCTAGCAGGATGACTGTGGCGCCATGCCGGGCATAAGCGATGGCGGCAGCGCGGCCGAGGCCCTGGCTGGCGCCGGTGACCAGGATGGTGCGGTTGTTCAGGAGATCGGGGGCGGCAATGTAAGAGGTCATTTTTGGTCGGCAAGGATCAGTCGCGCGCATTCTACCCCGCTACGCACGGCACCTTCGAGGGTGGCGGGATAGGTTAGGCTGGCATCCGCACCGGCAGTGTAATCGCCGGTCAGGTAGCAACCTGGCAGTGACGTGCGATTGGTGGGGCGTGGCATGTCGGGTGTGCAGGTGTAGGTGGCCCGTTTTTCGATGATGGTTTTCCAGGCCAGCAATTCGGGCAGCGGGCCAAAACGAGCGGCCAGCAAGGCGAGATAGTCATCGCGCAGATGTTCTGCCGGCAGGCTCAGGTGCGGTCCATCGGCGCTGGTCACCAGGGAAACGACACCCGGCGCAATGTCGTTACGCTCGAACACCCAGGGCGCCTGGCTGTCGCCCAGGCCGAGCATCGGGTAGGGAAGCGACAGTGGTTTTGCAAAACGTAGCCAGAGCGTCAGGATGGGTTGCCAGGTGTAGCCATTCAGTAGAGCGGCGACGCAGGCGAGTTCCGGTAAACCGGTCAGCAAAGCCGGCAGGCGGGCAGGGTGCGGCGCCAATACAACTTGAGCCGCAGTGAACTCTGGTCCGGCCAGATGAAAGCCTTGATTGATGCGGGTGATTGTTTCGACCTTGCTGCAGGTATGAATTTCGCACTGCCGCTGGTGGAGATAAGTCAAACCGGCATCGGCCAACAGCGTGCCCAGATCGGTTCGATTGAACAGCAGGTCGCTGTCGGCGCGTGTGCCGGCCAGGCTATCGCGCAACACGTTGCAGAACACCTGGGCAGAAGCCTGTTGCAACGGTGTATTGAGGGCGGCGATGCACAGCGGCGCCCAGAGTTTTTTGATCAGATTCTGTGGTTGGCGCTGATGTTCAAGCAATTCGCTGACTGGTTGGTCAGCCGCCAATATGAAGTCGAGAGCTTGCAGGTGGCGCATGAAGCGCACCGCAGCCAATTTGTCGCGCAGGCTCAAACCGTGGGCGGTGATTAGGCCGTAAGCCAGATGCAGCGGCTTCGGCAGACGTGGCAATTGCAGCCGAAAGCCGGGCATGCTGAGTTGCAGTGGCCTGCGCTCCAGATGCTGCGCGGTGCCCAGCCGGGTCATCAGCCGCAGCGTTTCGCGATAGGCGCCGATCATCAGATGCTGGCCGTTGTCGATCGCCAAGCCATCCCAATCGACTCGGCGGGCGCGGCCGCCAAGTTGTTTCGCGGCTTCGAACAGCGTCACTGGAATGCCTTGATCGACGAGTTCGACGGCACAAGCGATGCCGGCCCAGCCGCCGCCGATGATGGCGACTTGCTTCGCTGGCATGCCGGTCAGCCTTTGAACCAGGTGCGCCAGGCCAGCCAGAGCTTGCGCAGCGGCGTTAACGAGGTGCGCCGGTCGAGTACCTGGAAACCATCTGCCTGAATCTCTTCCAGCAGGCTGCGATAGATCGCCGCCATGATCAGGCCGGGACGTTGCGCCTTGCGGTCGGCTACGGGCAGCATGGCCATCGCTTCGTCGTAGGTTTGCCGGGCGCGTTCGGTCTGGAAGGCCATCAGATTGCGGAAGTTGTCGCTCATTCTGGCCTGCATCAGATCCGCTGGGCTGACGCCGAATTTCGCTAGTTCATTGGCTGGCAAGTAGATGCGGTTGCGCCGCGCATCCTCGCCGACATCGCGGATGATGTTGGTGAGCTGGAAAGCCAGGCCGAGTTTGTTGGCGTATTTCAGCGTGGTGCGGTCAGTCATGCCGAAAATCGACGCCGCGACTTCGCCCACCACACCGGCGACACGGTGGCAGTAAAGGCGCAGGGATTTGTAGTCTGGATAATGCACGGGCTGGCCGTTGGCGAAGTCCAGATCCATTTCCATCCCGTCGATGATCTGCTCGAACGCATCCTGCGGCAGATGAAACGGGGCAATGGCTTCGGTTAACGCCAGTGTCACCGGATGCCCGGGCGAGCCGTCATACAGGCGTGCAATTTCGTCACGCCACCAGGCGAGTTTGGTGTGTGCCAGATTGGCGTCCTGGCATTCGTCGGCGATGTCGTCTACCTCGCGACAGAAGGCATAGAACGCGGTGATCGCACGTCGCCGGTCGGGCGACAGGAAGCGGAAGCTGTAATAGAAGCTGGAACCGCTGGCAACGGCCTTGGCCCGGCAATAGTCGTGCGGACTCATCGCTGCCGTCATCTTAGTGTCCGCAACCGCCACTGCCGCATGATGCCGACGTGCTGGTGCGCTGTTGTTGGGTAAAGGTGGCACGCCAGAGCATGGAGAGCCAGTCCTTCCAGCCCAGTTTCGGGCGTTGCTGGAACATGTCACCGCGACTTTCGTGCAATTGCATCAGGATGCGTTCGCCGCCGAGGATGATCAAACGCATTTCGAAACCGATGCGGCCCTTCAAGGCGAGGCCGAGCGGCGCACCGGCCTGCAACATGCGGCGGGCGCGCTCGATCTGGCCTTTCATGAATTGCTGCCACAACGCATCGCTGCGGCCTTCGCCAATCTGGCGTTCGCTGATGCCGAACTTGGCCATATCGTCCTGCGGCAGGTAGATGCGGTTTTTTTGCCAATCTACCGCCACGTCCTGCAGGAAATTGATCAACTGCAATGCTGAGCAGATGCCGTCTGACCAGGCTTGATGCTTGGCATCCTCATCTCCATAGAGCTTGAGCAGCAGACGACCGATCGGATTTGCTGAGCGTTTGCAGTAGTCCATCACTTCGCCGAAATGGCCGTATCGGTTTTTCGTGCAATCCTGCTCGAAGGCGGATAACAAGTCATGGAACAGCGGGTAGGGCAGATTGAATTGTTGAATATGCGGCGCCAGCGCCTTGAAGACGGGATGCTCGACCGCATTGGCGTCCGCACCACTCCGCTCCAGCGCGTCAAGATTCGCATGGTAGGCGGCGAGTTTTGCCAGCCTGACATCAGCCGGATCGTCGCCTTCATCGGCAAAATCATCGGCGCTGCGGGCAAAAGCGTAAATCGCCCGAATAGGGGCGCGCAAACGGCGGGGCAGGAAGATTGAACCGACAGGAAAGTTTTCGTAATGCCCGGGTGTCATCAAATTATCTGGAATATCTTTATTCATTTTAATGAAATCATATAGTTACGTTGTTTCCCCGGCGGGTGTCGGCTGGCGGGAAAGGGGGTGCTTAGTTTACACTTGGCCGTTTTTGCGAAAGTGGCGGAATTGGTAGACGCACTGGATTTAGGTTCCAGCGCCTATGGCGTGGGGGTTCGAGTCCCCCCTTTCGCACCATATATATATTATAAAAACAACAACTTACGAAAATACTGTCCTGAAGAATGACTGTTAATTAGGGCTTTTTAGGTTTGATTGGTCTGTTTTTGGTCAGCATTTATTTTTGGTGTATTAGCCCAAAACCGGGACACAGCCATGCCACCCGAAAGGTCATTTTCTTCGGGCATCCAGCGCCCATAGACGCGTCGAATCATCGACCAGTCGGAATGTCCCATCTGCTGTGCTACCCACATTGGGTTTTCCCCTGCTGACAGCATCATTGAGGCGTAGGTGTGGCGCGTCTGGTATGGGTAGCGATACCTTACCCCGGCACGTTTCAGGGCATGAGTCCATAGTGTTTGTCGAATAGCCTGGTCGCCTGTCCATCTCGCAAGTGAGCGTGGGTTCTGGAATATTCCCTCCCCCTTATTCCACGTCCAATCCCTCTGGTCTTTCAGTGCATCAAGCGCTGGTGGGAGTAGTTTGACCGATCTGTTTCCGGCTCGTGTCTTGGTGGCCTCTGGGCCGGTCTTGCTGGCTGCCTGCGTCTGTGCTCGCCGAACCGAAATCGTGCCTCGAATCCAGTCGACATCACCCCACTCTAAAGCGATCAACTCGGAGGTTCTTAGGCCAGTCCAGAATGTGAACTGGATTAGGTTACGCCCCTGTCCATTTAATTCTGCGCATATTGCAGCTTGTTCGTCGGCCGTGAATGGGTCGACATAATCAGTATTTTTCGGAAGTTCTGCTTTTCGGTATGTCCATCCATCCAATGGATTTGTGGGTATCAATTCATCTTCAAACGCTTCCTGCAGTGCTGCTCGGAAAACGCTGAAGATGTTGGCTATGAATTTATTGCTGGCGTCAATTTTTGACGCCCAAGCGCGGATTTCCGAACGTGCTAGGTCACACAATATGGTTTTACCGAATTCCGGGATGATCCTAGCGTTGATAATTTTGACGTACCCGGCATAGGTGCTGGACTTCAGCGTTTTTCTTTTACGCTCTAACCAATCGTCAAGATAGGCTGCGACCGTCATCCCGGCATGCGTGGATTTCGCGAACAGCTTGGCTGTCTTACTGTTCGGAAAGGTCGTGTTGTAATCAAATGTACCGGCTTCGATGGCGTGTAAGATTGCCGCCCGGTGTTGCGATGCCCGCTTTAGGTTAGCGGGGGAGGGCTCCAGTTTGATGCGCTCGCGCCAGCGCTTCCCCGCGTAGTAGAAGTCGATTTCGATGCTGCTTGCTGAAGCGGCCCGAACGCCATCGAGTTTCCGTGTTGTGCCCATGTGTTGTAACCATCAATGTCTATCAATATCCGGCCATCAGGAGCTTTCACCCAGACAAATTTTTCTGGCCAGATTCCGTCCCTAATCTTAGTCCGTACAGCTGCAGGAGTGTACCCGGACTCGGCGGCGAACTTTATGATGGTCAGAAACCGGACGGACATGGTCAGACGAAGATATCAATGATCAGTTTCGCGGCAACCGACTTATGAAGCTTAGGCTGCGTGGACAACTTGCTTCCCTCCATCTATATCGAGTAGCCACTGCCAGTGAAAGGCCGCCCTGTCAGGCTCACTGAGGGCAAGCTGGATCATTTCATCCCCCGAACGAACAGAGACCTTAGCGTCACAAGACGACCAGCCATGCTGGTAGTGTTCTCGCATGACGGCACGCCCCAATTCGGCCAGGTTTCCGGCTACACCAGCGGCGAGCGCCTTCGTTTTCCAGTAATCCCAGGCGTAGCTCCCCGGTATTGCGATCTGTCGAGCCATCTCCATTGCCCTTTCCCGGAACTGGCAAACCTGCTGTTCCAGCTCCGAAAACCAGTCAGGCAGCTCGTTTGAACGACGCACGCCACTACTTTTCGCAAAGCTGACGTTCAGCTTTCTGACGATTTCCAGCAGGGTCGATACGCTCCCATATCGGTGTTCATGCTGCTCTGGGTCACCGTCTTCCAGGTAGCAACGCAACACGGGCATGACCGCATCGCTGATCTCGTACAACTCGTTCAATGTATACGTTGGAGCCCAATTTGGCATCGCCATCACGCACCTT
>JBBQQT010000075.1:0-16372 GCA_038215555.1 Burkholderiales bacterium
CGCCTGATGTTGCGCGTTTCCCCTGTTGTGCATGCTGCAGCACTCAAGGCTGCCGCACATACCGGGCAAAGCCTGAACCGATGGGCCGAGAATGCGCTACGACAAGCTGCTCATGCTTGAGAAACATCAGCCCGCGGTTTAAACAACATGTAAACAACAGGGGGCAGACCACGTTTTCCTGATCTCCCCCGCGTTTACAGCCCCTCTTCGGAGGGGCTTTTCATTTCCGCAGCAAGTAGCATGTAGCAAGTAGCAAGTAGCAAGTAGCATGTAGCCTGGATGCAGCGGAGCGGAATCCAGCACGCCGGCAACACATCCGACAAACGGAAGTAGCGACGATATTCAGACGCTCAGTTAAGTTATGCTGGGTCAACACACTCCGATGCGAGAGATTGGCAATGCCTACTGTTCTGCGCCTTCTCAATTGGCGCTTTCATTTCTACTCCAACGAAGGCCACGAGCCGGCCCATATCCATGTCAGAACAGGTGACGGTGAATGCAAGTTTTGGCTCTCCCCGGTGCGACTTGCACGAGTCGATGGTGTGCGACCCATTGAAATTCGCCGCATAGAAGTCGCCGTAATCGAACACGAAGTACTTTTTCTGGAGAAATGGCATGAACATACCCGCCGTTGAACTCGATCCGCGTGCCGTGCGCGCCTGGGCGCAGGCCCGAATGGTCTTCATTGAACTAACCGATGGTCGGCTAGTTGGGTTTCCGGCGGATCGCTTTCGCCTGCTGGCTAAAGCCGCTGATGAAGAATTGAGCCGAGTCGAGCTATGTCTGAACGGAGCCGCACTGCGCTGGGAAGAACTGGACGAAGACATTTCTGTCCGCGGCATTGTCGAAGGACGTTTTCAGCTACCGCTGCCTTTGCCATTGGCCGCTTAACTCGTGGAATTGAACTGGCCCCATGTAATCCCAGTTTTTCACGCGAGGAATGGGTAGAGTTTCGCCTGCTCTCCCCCATCAAACCGTACGTGCGGTTCTCCCGCATACAGCTTTCCGATGTTCTTCATCCCGAGACATGCGTCGACTGGCGCAATCAAAGAGGCCAATCAAAGGGGCCATAAAGCAATCAAAGGGGCCCAGGCACCAATGGCACTACCTTAAGCCAGAATCACCGTCATGCCCGCGCAGGCGGGCATCCAGGCGAGGTTAAAACACTGGATTCCCGCCTTCTCGGGACTGACGACTGTGGCTTGTTTCAGTCGATTTACCACTTAAGGTAGTGCCATTGGGGCCAGGCTCGATTTAACCCCTCTCACCCTCTCAAATGCGTTACGCCAGGTGCCGACTGGGACTACGACAAAGGAGCTTGGAAAACATGAATGCACCTATCGACGTAAAGAATCTGCTCCCGGTCTGGGAGCAGTTCCGTGCGGCTACGGATATTGCCCCTATCCGTGACGAAGACCACTACGCCCGGATGACCGAGATGCTCGAAGCCCTGCTCGACGAAACCCGCAGTGATGAAAATCACTCTGCCATGGGCTTGGTCGATATCGTTGGCGATCTTATCGAGGACTACGAGTCCGCGCATTACACGTTCCCCGAGACCACGGGCGTACATGCCCTGAAATTCTTGATGGAGCAGCACGGTCTGAAGCAAAGCGATCTGCCCGAGGTTGGTAGCCAGGATGTTGTTTCTGAAATCCTGACCGGCAAGCGCGAGCTCAACATCCGCCAGGTACGTGCTCTGTGCGAACGTTTCGCGGTCTCGGCGGCAACCTTTATTTGAGGATATACAGAATTAAAGGGGCCAAATTAAAGGGGCCAGGCTCGATTTAACCCCTCATCTCTCTCAAACGCCGGCTTCCCGCCGGGGTTTGTTTGGAAGGTTAGCATTCGGTTATGAATCGATGGGGTCGGACTCGAATGGCACTTACTTCAGACGCATTTCTTTATTTTCGTCATTCCGGCGCAGGCCGGAATCCAGTGATAAGCGCCACCATCAACAATTCTGGATCCCGGCCTGCGCCAGGATGACGGTCGTTCTGGGCCTTAAGTAAGTGCCATTCGGGTCGGACTCCATTGATTGGCACGTAGCCTGGATGCAGCAGCGCAGCGGAATCCAGGGTTTTCGGCGCGCGCCCCGGATTCCGCATAGCTCCATCCCGGCTACTTGCTGAGATAGTGTGGTACTGCCGGGAAACCAGGCGGCAACAGAGAAAACACACTTCGGCCTAAACGCAGGTAAGGAACCGGCTTACTCTCCGACACGATTAACTGCGCGCCGGATTCCATCCCAATCTAGGCTCTGGTCCCTGGCGTACGCCGGGGTGACGAATTGTTCAGCGTTTCCCTAAGGGTCGTTTGGCGGACAGGGCCATCGGCGGCTCAGATCAAGCCGACGACCAGCAGCAATGCCCGATCTACCGTCTTCATTCTCTCTTCATCGAGACTGCCAAACGGTTCGCTGATTTTGGTACGCGGTAGCGTCGAAAGTTTGTCCACCATGACTTGTGAAAGCGTGCGCAACCCATTGGCGGGATTCGGCTCCACGGTCACGCGAAATGCAGCATTGCGCAGATCGCTTGTGACCGGGCAGAGCACCATGCTTTCCAAATCCGTCAAAAGGTCGGATTGAACAACCAAGGCTGGTCGCGGTTTGCCATAGTCGCCTTGCAAAGAAACCATGACCAAATCGCCTCGTTGCGTCATGCCCAACCCTCTACGTGGGTTGCCGCCTCTTCGGTGAAGCGCAAAACGTCGGCTTCTGCCGGGTCACCTTTGAGGTTTTGGCACTGCTGCCGCACCTGTTCAGCGAACTCAGGTAAACGGGTGTCTGGCACCCAAAATTGGACAGGACGCAGCCCCGCAGCACGCATCCGTTCGCGATGACGTGCTACCTTGCCGGTCGATTCGTGGATTGATGGCATGATGCCCTCCATTGGTTGCATGTGTGGTTACATGATGCTGCACATGCAACCATGATGCAACTTGGAATCAATAGGGGCGGACTCAAACACAATCAAAAACACAATCAAAGGAACACAATCAAAGGGGCCAGGCTCGATTTAACCCCTCTCAAACGCCGGCTTCCCGCCGGGGTTTGTTTGGATGGTTAGCATTTGGTTAGGCCACACAGTCAGTCTTGCTTTCACCCTGCCTCGTATATACATTCCGTAAATGCAATTTAATTGGACAGAGACGAAGCGCGTCCGAAATCTGAAAGAACACGGGCTCGATTTCCTCGACGCACCTCGCGTCTTCGAAGGTCTGACCTTTACGTTCGAAGACGACCGTTTCTCGTATCGAGAACAGAGGTTCGTCACGCTGGGGTTGCTCTCTGGTGTTCCCGTATCAATCGTCCATACGGACGACCAAACATGAAATCCGCATCATCTCGTTCCGAAAGGCAACAAACCGTGAAACGCAAATCCTCTTCAATCAAATCAGAAACTGACTGGGCACGTCTGGAATCAAAAAACGACGATAACCCGAAGATCACCGACGAACACCCCGAGGCCAATCTGAAACATATCGTCCACGGGATCGTTCGACGCGGCCTGAAACCTTTGCCCCCCAAGTCCTCGATATCTCTTCGCCTGGATCAAGATGTTCTGGAATGGTTCAAAGCCCAAGGGGCTGGTTATCAAACCAGAATCAATGCCGTCTTGCGTGCCTTCCGTGATGCTTCAGCCTAAAGGGCTCAAAGGGTAGAGTAGAGAACAGGTTCTCGCCTGCCCTCCCTCATCAAACCATAGCCAGCTTTCTTTGGCCCGCTGGGTAATTTGCCTTCCTGTTTCATGAGTCAATGAATGAATCATTGCCAGTAGCAAGCGCTGCCGGGCTCTGCAATATCAGCCGGTATTCGTACTGCAGGGCTTCAAGCCGTTGGCCATACGATCGATCGCGTATTGGTTGACGGTTTGCTGGCAGGAACTGTCCGGGTTCAGCGTCTGCGTCATGAAAAGCGAGAGGGTTTCGGTCGGCGAATACAGCCGCTCTCGATGAAGCGGCAGGTGTTGATCTACTCGCGCCAAAAGCGCGTCACCGGTCAGGAGGTTGAAGAAATCATAGGCGCGTAAGTTACGCGCCTGCTTTTCTACTCGATGCTGTTGATGTGAACGGGTTCCATGGTTATTGTGCTTGCCGGATGGCGACCAATTTGGTCGCTGTTCGGGTGAGACCTGCAGTTTGCCAGGTCGCCATCTTTTCTTCTCTATTTCAATGCCTTACAGAATATGTTTCGTGACAATTCTGCTTATGTAAGTGCCATTCGGGTCTGCCCCCTTTTTGACGAAACCGAACTTGTTACCCGCAAGGATTTGCAGATCGAACTGGCGCCCATCCATGCTGATCTGAATCTGCTCAAGTGGATGATCCTAAATCCCGCAGTTGACCGCGTTGTAGGAGGCACCGCTTGCGGGCCGATCCCACAACGGTCGCGCCGCAAGCAGACGCACCTACGACGCGGTCAACGGCGGGGTTTAGTTTCAATGGAATCCAGAAGCGTAAATCCAATCAAACAGTTAACTCCCGGCTTGTTGAACGAACTGGATTCCGGTTTACAACCGCCAGATAAGCAGGGACTTAGCCGCTGTTTTTTGGCGGCTTAGTCATCGCTCACAAGGAACAAAACCATAAGCCTTTGTTTCTTTTAGAACGCCTGACCCGCGCGCGGGTTTGGGCAGCTTAGTAGCTTCATTAATGACGGTAAATCAGAGACTTATCGTTAGAACAAATTTCAGATTTCCTGATCCCGGCCGCGATTTAGCGGCGTATTCCGGAAACTCGCGTGGCACGAAAGAACGGTAGGATGGGCCAAGCGCAGCGGCCCCATCGCTGCACCGAGCGTGATGGGCTACATCCTGTTCTTTCGGTATCGAGTATTTCAGTGCCATTGCCAATGAGCAAGGGTGTTAGTAAATCTGAATTTGCGTGGATGAAGCCGACCTTGAAGGTGTAGAGCCCCGAAAATTTCAGGTGGGGAGTGCCGACGGGATTGACCCTCCGGCAGGCAACAACCCGAGCGGCGCCAAGGTGAGTCGCGCGGGTACTTCCCGGGGTCCGATGGCGAAAAAAACGCCCTCAAGAAACTTGAGGGCGTCGGTCAGACTCGGAAATTCGTCGGAATCAGGTATTTTGAATGACGATGCTGGGGAATTTTGAGGAATGGTCAACCGCCAGATCACCGACTTTCACTGCCACTCGGCGTGCGATCTGACGATAGATTTCAGCGATGCGAGATTCCGGTTCTGCGACAACAGTCGGCTTGCCTGAATCGGTTTCTTCGCGGATACGAATATCCAACGGCAGGGCGCCGAGGAATTCGTTGCCGTAATCCTTGCACATCCGTTCGCCGCCACCTTCGCCAAAAATGCGTTCTTCATGGCCGCACTGCGAGCAGATGTGCAGACTCATGTTTTCCACCACACCGAGGATGGGCACGCCGACTTTCTCGAACATCTTCAGGCCCTTGCGTGCATCGATCAGCGCGATGTCCTGCGGTGTGGTGACGATGACTGCGCCGGTGACCGGAACGCGCTGCGCCAGTGTCAACTGGATGTCACCCGTGCCGGGCGGCAGGTCGACGACCAGATAATCGAGGTCTTTCCACTTGGTGTTGTTGAGTAGTTGCTCCAGCGCCTGGGTCACCATCGGGCCACGCCAGACCATCGGGGTCTCGACGTCGATCAGGAAGCCAATCGACATGGCTTGCAGGCCGTGTCCCATCATCGGTTCAAGATTTTGGCCATCGGGTGATTCCGGGCGACCGTGTATGCCCAGCATGGTGGGTTGCGACGGGCCGTAGATGTCAGCGTCCAGCATGCCGACATTGGCGCCTTCAGCCGCCAGTGCGAGTGCCAGGTTAACCGCAGTGGTGGATTTGCCGACACCGCCTTTGCCGGAGGCAACTGCAATGATATTTTTTACGCCAGGGATCAGCTTCACGCCTTTTTGCACGCTATGCGCGACGATCTTCCAGGACACATTGGTTTGCACGCTTTCTACGCCGGCAAGACTCTTGATCTTGTCCTCGACCAGTTTTGCCATCTCTGACATGACCATTTTGGCTGGGTAGGGCAGGACGATATCGAGACTGACTTTGCCGCCATCAACCTGGATATTGCGGGCTGACTTGGTGGCAATGAAATCTTTCTGTGTATTGGGATCAATAACTTCTTTTAGTGCTGCCTGTACTTGCTCGACGGAAACCGACATGGTCTGACCTCTAGGTTGGAAAAAGATGGATTTGTTGACGCAAAGTGAATTCTTGATTTCTGAGAAATGAAGGCGATGGCTCGCTTTTCAAGACCGGAAATAACTTGATTATTTTACTCGGGATTTGGTCTGCGTGCGCTTCCCACTTGGCTAGTCGATTGAGGTGGACTGCTTGAACGGGCGTTTTGGCGCAGCTCAGTTTTCAGGGACAGACATCCAATCTGCCATCTTTCCAGCACAACTTGCGAACCTTTTTGGTTACATTTTTCTTCGCGGTTCTCGCTTTTTTTTGCGTTTTTGCTTCACTTGCCGGTTTCGTCTCTGTTTTCGTTGACGCGATATTTCCATCGAGAGGTGCCGGGATAAGCGGTGCTTCAATGGTTGAAGTCGTCGCGTCAACCTCAGTCGGCGCAATTGGTGTCATTGCTTCCGCTGGGGCTTGCTCGGGCTTCGTAATTGAAACTTCAGTTGTTGCGGGTGTGGTTGCCGTTGTCTCGGCCAACGTGGCCTCTTGTACCTGTGGCGATACCGGTGGCGATGCCGCTGGTGAAATCGCTACCGGTATATCGGGCGGGAGCGTTTTCCCTTGCGCAGCAGAAACGGTCGGTGGCGAGGAAATTTTGGGCAAGGAAGCCGAAGACGAAGGAGGTGCCAAGGATGACGGTTGTGGTGGCAACGGCCACAGCCAGAACGGTGTCGGAAAAGGAATCCCTGGTGGAACCGCAGGCCTCGGCATGGCGGTTGGTTGCGCCCAAAGTTGCGGCTGCAAAGTAGATGGATTGAGCGTCCAGAACAGGATTTGCGGCCACGCTGTGGGCTGAGTAATGCTGGGCTGTTGCGACCAGGCAGATGATGTGAATATCGCCAGCGAGATGACCATCAGGTTGCGCATCAAAAAAAACATCTCTTCACCGTGGGTCTGGATTATGGGCAACCAGCTTGAGCATGGGTGCTTGGGCGCGCAGGGCGGCGACGATTTCAGTCATGATTCCCGGGCGATATTTCAACGAGACCCAGAGCAGATTGAGTTTCAGATTGAAATCAGCAAACACGACCCAGTTGGAGAACTGGGCGAGTACACCCTGAATGATTCGGGTCAAGCATTCAATTTCATGCACTGGACGTTTCTTTAAACCTGGCGCCAGCATCATGAAATCAATATAGGGATGGCCTTCGCTATCGCGTTTTGGGGCCAGTTTCCAGAGCGGTTCTCCACAAGTCCACTGACCCGCACAGGCGGGTTGTGATTCGGCGTGGAGAACCAGTTTCACGCTATCTGCCGAGTTCTGCGCCCAATTCGGCGAAGGTGCTGGCAACACCGGCAGTTTCGACGTGCGAGCCAAGTTGCCGGCTGATCTGGGAGACCGAGAACATGCCACGCAAAATCTGGTTGCGATCCTGTGCCCGCTCAACCACCAGCGCATGTTGGCGGCCATGCACTTTGAGGGTGGTGACGATATCGCCAACATGGGCGGTCTGCAGATTCTCCATGCAGAGGACTTCCAGTCGCTCTCGCGGCGTCATGATGTCTTTCACCATCACGTCGGAGTGACGGATGCCCTGGGTTTGCACGACCTGCATCGGTTTCTCGCTGGTCAGATCGGAAGAAGTAATCAGGCCCAGAATGTGATTCTGGTCATCCACCACCAACAACATGCGGACGCCGCGATGAATCATCTTGGCCCGCGCGGCTTCGATCGTTTCCAACGGGAAAATCGTGTACGCAGTGACGACGGTGAAATCGGTCATCACCGTCGCGGCCGGCTGGTCCAGGCTGACCTTTTCGGGCAGCGACTGGCGCGGTTTATGGAAAGTTGCGCCCTTTTGCAAGGGTGAAGTCGGAATGACGTTGTAGTTTCTGCTCACGATAAAACTCGCTTAATGGGTTGCCTGTATGGATGTATTCCAGACAGGAATGTGCTTCAGGTACGTCCGATGCCGTGTGTGCGCATTGCCAGCATATAAGGATGACAAGTGCGTGGATGCTCGGCGCCGATGCTCAAATAACGTTCCAGTTCGCTGAGTGCCGTACGGTAGACCTCGCGCTTGAATTCAACAACATCGTCTGCCGGCGCCCAGTACTCATGCCAGCGCCAGGCGTCGAATTCCGGATGATCCGACGCGCGCAATTTGACATCGCAATCACGCCCCATCAGACGCAGTAAAAACCAGATCTGCTTCTGACCACGGTAATGGCCGCGCCATTCGCGTTTCATCCAGTCGCGCGGCACGTCGTAGCGCATCCAGTTGCGGGTACGGCCAAGAATGCGCACATGTTCCTGGGCCAACCCAACTTCTTCCATCAACTCGCGAAACATAGCCTGTTCCGGGCTTTCGCCATGCTTGATGCCGCCCTGAGGAAACTGCCAGGAATTCTGACGGATGCGTTTGCCCCAGAAAACTTCATTGCGCGCATTACAGATGATGATGCCCACGTTCGGCCGGTAACCGTCTTTGTCGATCATGGCCGCCTCGAAAAATTACACAATTAAGAACAATTTTCCCACCCTTCATCAGGGATGGAAAGCATCCTGAAAGGTCAAGATTTTGACTTCACTCCGTCAAAGGATGAAAGCGTTGTCCGAGGTCGGGTTCCAGTTCCGCATGCGGGAAATGAAGGCTTCAAATTCCAGGCCCAGTTCGGCTTCCCGGTTTTGCGCATTGCGCAGCATCGGCTCGAATTTGACTTGCGGTAAGGGTTTTCGGAAGGCGAAGATAATGATGTTGCCCTTCTTCTCGGACGGCAGTTGCAGCACATGTTCGCCAAAGGCGCGGGAGAGACGGTCGAAATAGCGTGGATAGTATTCATCCGATCCCCACAGGTTGAAGACCGCTACCCCGCCGGGGCGCAACATATCCTTGCAGGCGCGATAAAACTCGGCGCTGGCGAGCGCATCGACGATGCGTTTGGCATCAAAGCCATCAACCAGCAAGACATCCTGGCTGTCCGGGTTTTCATGCACAAAGGCTGCGCCATCGCCGGTAATCACCGAAAGCCGCTCGTCATCCGGCGGCAACATGAAATAGGCGCGTGCGGCAGCCACCACTTCCGGATTGATTTCCAACGCGGTCAACCGGCTTTGCGGCAGGTGACGATGGATATATTTGGCGATCGAACCGCCGCCGAGCCCGATCAGCGCAATATCGCTCGGCTCTCGCCGAAACAACAAAAACGCCATCATCGCGCGGGTGTATTCCAGGTCCAGCGCATACGGATCCTTCAGCCGCATCGCGCTTTGCACGGCCGGGCCGCCCAGGTGCAGGAAACGGATGTCATTGCGTTCGGAGATTTCGACCGGGGAATGGCCGGGGCTGCGGCGACGGAATAAGCTCATGGAAAATCGGGAATCAACAGGGGTTCAGAAGAGGGGTTCAGGCGAGAATACTTCACTCTGGCTGATCAGCTAAAATCAAACCCAATTCTAATTTTGGATGTACCGGCAATGGACTACGAACAAGCGCGCTTCAATATGGTTGAACAGCAGATTCGTCCCTGGGACGTTCTCGATCCCAAAGTGCTGGATCTGTTGCACATGGTGAAACGGGAGGACTATGTGCCGCAGGTCTATCGGTCGTTGGCATTTGTCGACATGGAAATTCCGCTCGGCGACGGTGAAGTCATGTGGGCACCGAAAATCGAGGCGCGCGCGTTGCAGGCGTTGCAATTGCGTGACCAGGATCGGGTTCTCGAAGTCGGCACCGGCAGCGGTTATTTCACCGCCTTGCTGGCGCATCAAGCCGGTGTTGTGGTCAGCGTAGAAATACGGCCTGACCTGAAAAATGAAGCCGAGCGCAAATTCAAGGCGCATGGGCTGACCAATATCCAGACTCGCCCGGGCGATGCCGCGCAAGACTGGGCCGATGATGGCGGCTTCGATGTCATCGTGCTCACCGGTTCCACCCCATTGTTGCCGCCGGCCTATTTGAATCGGCTGAGCCCTGGCGGACGTCTGTTCGCCATTGTCGGCGAAGGCGATGCGATGGCGGCGACGCTGGTAACCTGCCTTGCGTCCGCCTCCAACCGGACTGACCGTTTGTTTGAAACCAGCGTGCCTGCGTTAAAGAATGCCTTGGCACCGGAGCGGTTTGTTTTCTGATGCGGCAACTTCCGCCCGCTGAGTTGAAGGTCTGGCTCGATGATCCGCAACGCGAAAAACCGTTATTGCTTGATGTGCGGGAAACCTGGGAGTTCGAGCGCTGTCATCTCGAAGGCGCAAAATTGATGCCGATGAGCCAATTTCAATCAACTTTTTCCGAACTCGACCCAGATCAGGAAACCGTGGTGATCTGCCATCACGGCGTACGCAGTTTTCATGTCGCCCGCTTCCTTGAACATAATGGTTTTGAAAATGTGATCAATCTGACCGGCGGCGTCGATGCCTGGGCGAAAGAGATTGATCGCCAGATGCCGACTTATTGAATGAGTGAAAAAATGATCCGCCAGACCTTGGTTTTTGCTGTGCTGTTGTGCGCCCTGCCTGCCATGGCCGGAAACGCCAATCTGGGTGCTGTGTATCAATTGGCACGTGAAAACGACGCCGAATACGCCGCAGCCCGAGAGAGTTTCAAGGCGGGGCAGGAGAAGATTCCTCAGGGCAGGGCGGGATTGCTACCCACCGTTAACCTTGGCGCCAATGCACGTCAAAACGAGTCGCGCAGCAATGGCGTTACTTCCGACTACGATTCGCGCAGCATTTCGTTGACCCTGACGCAGCCGATCTACCGCAAACAGAACCTGGAAACCTACGCGCAGGCCAAGATTCAGGCGTTACTGTCCAAACAGCAATTGCAGCTGGCAGAGCAAAAGTTGCTTTTGTCTGTGGCGCAGTCCTACTTCGCGGTGTTGCAGGCGCAAGATGTGCTCGCAACCGCACAATCGCAGAAGCAGGCTTTTGCCGAACAGCTGGCGCAGGCGCGCAAGAGTTTTGAGGTGGGGGCTTCCACTATTACCGATACGCATGAAGCCCAGGCCCGCTATGACCTGACCGTGGCGCAGGAAATTGCCGCGATGAACGATCTGGAAGTGAAACGTCGTTCGCTGGAAAAAATCATCAACAGCGAAAGCCCCGAATTAGCTCGTTTGACGGAAGGCGTCAGACTGACCTTGCCGGAACCCGACAATATGGATGCCTGGGTCAAACAAGCAGAAGAAGGCAGTCTCGCCGTCAGCCTCAATCAGTCCGCGTTGGAGTTGGCGCGACGCGATGTCGAGCGTCTGCGCGCCGGCCATCTGCCCACCCTGGATTTGGCGGCCAATTACAGCGATAGCCGCAACCCCTCCGCATTAATCAATTCTTCGCGAGGCGGCAGCATTGGTCTTGAATTTGGCTGGCTGCTCTATCAAGGCGGGTTGGTTGATTCGCGTGTACGCGAAGCATTGGCGATTCAGGAAAAAACCCGATTCGAACTCGACAACGCCCGTCGCCAAGCCCGTCTCGATGCCCGTCAGGGATTCCTCGGCGTCCTCTCGGGTGACGCGCAGGTGAAGGCGCTGGAGCAGGCGTTGATTTCGAGTGAAGCGCAGTTGAAATCGACCAAACTCGGTCTGGAAGTAGGCGTGCGGACGCGAGTCGACGTGCTTAATGCGCAGCAGCAACTCTTCACCACCAAGCGTGATCTCGCTGCTGCGCGCTATCAAACCTTGGTTGCGGGTCTTCAACTCAAAGCCGCCGCCGGGAGTTTGAAGGAAGACGATCTGAAAGCGGTTGATGCGCTGTTGAAATAAGCGCTTGTTGTTCACCGAAGTCACAACGCTGGCGTTTATTGATCCTAAATTCCGTCGTTGACCGCGTCGCAGGAGCGTCCGCTTGCGGCGCGAACGTGGTGGGATCGGCCCGCAAGCGGTGCCTCCTACAGCTTTGCTACCTCACCCGATGGGGGCATGGAAAAACCGGCCACTCGCCCGTATTCACGCGGCTTACCAGAGATGCATCTATGGTCAACTGAGGTTTCCAGGTTGATTTGGCAAGTTGACGTTTGTACTTGCCGCTTGTACTTGCCGTCATACCGGCGAAAGCCGGTATTCTGTGCTGCAACGCACTGAACCCTGAACCCCGGCATCGGTTGGGTTGACGATTTGAAACGTATCAACGCTGGCGCATGTCATTTTGCTGAAGGCATGCTGCCTTCTTCCGCCCAACTCGCTTCAACCAGATTCAGCGTTCTTGCCGTTGCGCCACGATTCAGTTCGGTAAATATCTGGCCCGCACTCGCCATGAGCTGACGTTTTGATACGTTGTCATGCAAATCGCGCAACGCCACCAACATGTCCTCGCTGTCCGCCACGCGCCGCGCCGCGCCCGCCGAAACCGACTGCTCCGCAGCTTCACTGAAATTCCAGGTATGCGGGCCGATCAACGCCGGGCATCCCGCCGCCGCCGCTTCAATCAGGTTCTGTCCGCCAAACGGTAGCAGGCTGCCGCCAATGTAGGCGACATCCGCAGCGGCGTAATACGCGGCCAATTCACCCATGCTGTCGCCCAGAAAAACCTTGGTTTCCGGCATGAGGGGTTCATTGCCGGAGGCTTCGCTGCGTCGCACCCAGGCGGCGTGACGAGAAGCGATCAGGCCAGCGACTTCCGCGAACCGTTGCGGATGACGCGGCACGATAACCAGCAGTGCATCGGCCAGATCAAGCCGATCAAACAGATCGAGCAAAACGGATTCCTCACCTTCACGAGTGCTCGCTGCCAACCAGACAAAACGGCCAGCAAACTGGCGTCGTAAGTCCTGCGCGCGTTGGGCAGTGTCTGGCGGGACGTTGACATCGAACTTGAGGTTGCCGGTGATCTGAATTCTTTCCGCGCCGAGGGCGGCAAATCGATCCGCATCCTTGGCGGTTTGCGCAGCCAATCCGCTGAGCGCGCGCAAAGTCGGCGAGATCAGCCAGCGAAAGCGGGCATAGCCGCGCGCAGAACGTTCGGACAAGCGCGCATTGACCAAGAATAACGGCACATTGCACCGCTTGCAGGCGGCAAACAGATTTGGCCACAGCTCGGTTTCCATGATCAGTCCCACGTCAGGGCGCGCACGCATCAGAAACAGCCAGGTCAGGAGGGGGAAGTCATAAGGTAAATAAGCCTGCTCAAATCTCGCTCCGGATGCTTCGCCAAACAGCGTTTTGCCGGTTTCACGGCCGGTGGGCGTGGTGTGCGTCAACAGAATCGCGCAATCAGGATGCCGTGTTCGCCAAGCTTCAATCAGCGGCGCAGCAGCTCGCGTTTCGCCAACCGAGACGGCATGAATCCAGAGACGTTGATGTCCTGACCAGCGACGAATCCAGCCCAGGCGTTGCGGCCAATATTGGAGATATTCGGGCTGTTTCCTCGCCCGCCAGAGCAGGTGCAAAAAGGCAAACGGCAAGACGAAAATCCAGGCCAGGGAGTAGAACATTCGCATGGGCCGGATGTTATTGAAGCTGCGCCTTCATGTCTCGAATTTGCACGCTGCGACAGATGCGCGCAGATTTGAAAGAGTGACATGCCCCATAGCGGCGGCTAACATCCGCCCAGCCTAAAACAAGGGAAATTGACATGAAAGTTCTAGTCACCGGCGCAGCCGGTTTCATCGGCATGCACGTCGCACAAATCCTGCTCAAACGCGGTGATGAAGTAGTCGGCATCGACAACCTCAACGATTACTACGATCCCAAGCTCAAACTGGCGCGCCTGGAACAACTCAAGCCCTACCCCAATTTCAAATTCGTGCGCGGAGATATCGCGGATCGCGTCACTGTCGAAGACTTGTTCGCCGCCGAGAAATTCAATCGCGTCATCAACCTCGCCGCCCAGCCGGGCGTACGTTACTCGCTGAAAAATCCCTACGCCTACATCCAGACCAACCTGGTCGGCTTCGGCAACCTGCTGGAAGGCTGCCGCCATAACAACGTCGAGCACTTCGTCTACGCCAGCAGTTCCAGCGTCTACGGCGCCAACACCCACATGCCTTTCTCGGTGCATGACAACGTCGACCACCCGGTCAGCCTTTACGCCGCCAGCAAGAAGGCCAACGAACTGATGGCGCACACCTACAGCCACCTGTACGGTTTGCCGACTACCGGCCTGCGCTACTTCACCGTCTATGGTCCGTGGGGGCGTCCCGACATGTCGCCCTGGCTATTCACCAGCGCCATCCTGGAAGGCCGCACCATCGACGTGTTCAACCACGGCAAGATGCAGCGCGATTTCACCTACGTCGACGACATAGCAGAAGGCACGGTGCGCGTGCTCGACCGCATCGCCACGCCGAATCCCGAGTTCACCACGGATGCCCCCGATCCCAGCACCAGTTACGCGCCGTTTCGGGTTTACAACATCGGCAACAACCAGCCGGTGGAACTGATGACCTTCATCAAAACGATAGAAGACGCTGTCGGCCAGGAAGCAAACAAGAACTTCCTGCCGATGCAGCCGGGCGATGTGGTGGCGACCTACGCCAACATCGATGACCTGAAGCGTGATGTGGGGTTTGAGCCGAAAACCGAGCTGGCGGCGGGGATCGCCAACTGGACGGCGTGGTATCGGAAATACACGGGGCAATAGGAAGCTTGCTCTGGGACGGTTACGCCGCGAACAGTGATGAGATTGAATCCCGACCAAACCGAGATTATTCGGCACGCCGCCCGGGATGCTTTCGGGCCGGGGGCGGAGGTTTTCCTGTTCGGCTCGCGTGTGGATGACAACAAACGCGGCGGGGATGTCGATCTGCTGGTTCATCCAGACAAGGCCGATCACCTGCTTGCCCGCAAAATCCGCTTTCTCGGGTTGTTGGAGCAGCAAATGGGCGACAGAAAGATCGACGTGGTGATCGAGGCGCCCGGTGATATTCGGCCCATAGTTCAAGTTGCGCGTGAAACCGGAGTCCTGCTGTGAGAGCCAGCCCCGCATTGCTTGCCCTGCAACAAGCACAAGCCACCTGCTTGTTGCATCGTCAAGCGCTGGCAGAGGCGCTTGACGATCTGAGCAAGCACACCCTTGAATCGATGGATCGGGAACACTTGGAAAAAGAAGATCGCCGCTTGCTCGATCAATTCGCCTATCGCTATACGCGCTTGCAGGACGACATGGGCGCTCGCCTCATGCCTGCCGCATTACTGTCCCTGGGCGAGGAAGTCGCCGCGATGTCCGTGCTGGATCGGCTCAATCGCCTGGAACAGTTAGGCTGGCTACCTTCCGCCGACGAATGGGCCGAGTTGCGCCGCATTCGCAACGAATTTGCCCACGATTATCCCGAGACCGCCAAGGAGCGACGCGAGCGCTTGCAATTGGCTGTCGAATCCGCTCGCCGTGTGCTGGAAGTTCTTGCCGGCTTCCAGGAACGTATCGAGCAGCGTTTCCCGGCAAGTCATGCATGAACCTTGAGAAATGCGACCCGATGATTGGGCGCCAACGACAAATCCCGGCGGGCAGCCGAGGGCCGGTTCGTGCTGTATACCATTCCGATCAGTCGCTTGATTCCGGTGTTGACGTGGAAGCTGCGATCGGGAAGGTGACATCCTCATACAGCAGATCCATCGAGAGCCGCACACCGACGCTTTCCAGCACCACATCTTCGACCGCGCCGCTGGCGTAGAGCACCCAGAGACCGTCTTTTCCTTTTCTGAACAGATCGGCATGGCGGCGATCTTGTTCTACCAGAAGATATTCCTTGAGGCTGTCGATGTTGCGGTAGTACTCGAATTTGAGGCCGCGATCGTAAGCGGCGGTGGATTCGGACAGCACTTCCACGATCAGTGTGGGATGCCGTTTCGCCAGGTCGGCATCCGGGGTTTTGTCGCGTGCATCGCAGGTCACCATCACGTCTGGATAAAACGCGGCATCGGCGGCGTCGATGCGCAGCTTCATGTCGGCGATGAAAGCGCGGCAAGCGCTGCCGCGCAGCGCGGACCGAAGGGCGCTGGCGATATTGAGTGCAATCGTATTGTGTGTATCGCGCGCGCCGGTCATCGCGAAGACTTCGCCATTGATGTATTCGTGACGATCGCTTTGCTCAGCTTCCCAGCGCATGAAATCGTCCAGACTGAATTTGAGTTCCTGTTGAAGAGCGCCCATGATTTTTCCCGATTCTTTGGTCAACCGAGTATAGATGAGGGGGCGGATTCGTTAGCGCTTGTCGTCGTCATGCTGGCATGGGTTTGGCTGGTATCCAGTTTGTGAACGGTGCCGATCCGGCCACGGGGGTGTCTTCCATCAACGATCAACAG
>JBBQQT010000076.1:0-16305 GCA_038215555.1 Burkholderiales bacterium
GAAATACGATGGACGGGCCGAAGACTGGGTGCGCTGCGATCCACCCACGCGACATGCGGCGATTCTTTACGATGCGCAAAGCTTTCGTTTTCTGCCACCGCTGGCGGGCGTGGTGCGGCAACCGTACTTCCGCGAAGCGGATGGCGAACTGATCACGCAGGCCGGTTATGACAAGACAGCACAGCGTTTCGGCGTGTTTGACGCCAGGCAGTTTGTTATTCCTGAGTCGACACCCGAGGCGGCACGGGCGGCACTGGCCTTGCTGGAAGACTTGCTCACTGACCGACAAGGCAGCGGCGCTGTCGGCGATCTTCACGGCCGTGGTGCGCCCGTCGCTGTCTCATGCGCCAGGGTTTCATGCCCGAGCGCCGGTGTTCGGCAGCGGCAAGACTTATCTGTGCGAACTGATTGGCGCCTTCGCTGGTCCCGGTGGTAATGCCAAAGTGAGTTATCCGACCACCTCGGAGGAAGCCACCAAGGTGATTCTGTCCTTGCTGCTGACCAGCCCCGCCGTCATCGAGTTTGATGACATGGATACCGACTGGATACCGCACGGCACCATCAAGCGGATGCTGACGGCGGAGCACATCACCGACCGGATTCTGGGCGTGAGCAAGACGGCAACGGTGAGCACGCGCACCTTGTTTCTGGGTTCAGGCAATAACGTCGGCCCGATCCGCGATCTGTTGCGGCGCGTGTTGACGATTCATATCGACCCACGCTGTGCGACACCGGCTACGTTGTCGTACAACGGGTTTCCGGTTGAAAAGGTACGCAAGCAGCGCGGGCGTTATGTGTCCGCTGTGCTGACCATCATTCAGGCATGGCGCAAAGCCGGTTCGCCGCGTGCAGCGGTGGATAGCATTGTCACCTTCGGCGGGGCGTGGTCGGATTATTGCCGCCACCCTCTGATGTGGCTGGGGCATCCTGATCCGGCCACGGCCCTGCTGGAGCAGGTGCGGCATGATCCCGATGGCGATGCGCTTCAAGGGCTGATGACCGAATGGCATGCGGTATTCGGATCGACCGCGACGACGGTGCGCAAGGCTGTGGAGACGGCGCTGTACAACCACTCCAATCTACTCGACGCCATCCGCGAATTCCCGGTTGAAGAACGTGGCGAGATCAATCGTACAAAGCTGGGCCGGCTGCTGAAAAAGAACGCCAACCGGATCGTCGGGGGCTTTGAGTTTCAACAAGCGACAGCCGACGGTCGCACCGCCTGGCGTGTCGTGGCCGTCAAATCACCGCCTTCACCGTCTTCACCGCCGTTCAGTCAGTCGGTTGATAAAACTGTCACGCCGCCGTGGCAGACCGAAGTCGAGGTGATCGTATGAGTCCCGCCGAGATTATCGAACGTGCGACCGAAGAGGGTGTGTTGCTGGCACTCTCAGCCTCCGGCAGCATTTCTGCCAAAGGCGATCAGTCGGCCATTAACCGCTGGCTGCCTGCGATCAAGCAAAGCAAGGTCGCGATCATCGCCGAATTGCAGTTTGAGCACCGTCGCGCCAAGGTGCTGGCGATGCTGCGCGGCAACCCCGGCATCCGCTACGCCATCGAGGTGGTGGATGCGAACACCGACCCGGTAATCGTCTCCATCGGCATCCGCAATGTGGCTACCTTCGAGATGAACATTCCGCAGGCGTACTACGACGCCTTCGCGCTGCTGGAACTGATTGAAAAACATACAGGGGATGAACATGCAAACGCTTGAAAATGATGCCACTGCGGTGGCCTGCCTGGTGACCGACAGTGACACGCCGACTGCCAGTTACGATGCCGTCCGTTTCAATGCCATGAAGCACGGCATTCTCTCCCGCTTGGCGGTGTTGGCGCATGAAGACAGTGCCGAGTTTGCCGACCTGCTGGCCGCGCTGTTGGATGAGCATCAACCGGCCGGTATGACCGAACGACACCTGATCGAAGAACTTGCCACGATCATCTGGCGTAAGCGGCGGGTATTGCTGGCCGAGGCTGCAAAGATCAACGAGGGATTGAAAAGCGCGGTGAATAGCCCGAAGTCAGTAATGAACTCAGCCGCACCTTTTCAGCGTGGCCTATCGGGCGAGAATGCCGACTTGCGCGAATTCATGGACGGGACTCCGGAAAAGATAGCCGAACGCCAGCGGGACGCGGAGCTTGATCTTGCCGCAACCCAAAAGGCGGCGGCGATACTTCGCAAGGGCGGCGCGACCGCCTATCAGAAAGCCCGGCGGGCGCTGATTCAAGAATCCCGCGATTGGTGGGATGAGCATGTAGCCGATGAGGAACACCCGGCAACTGCCGAAGGGCTGGCCGAATTCATCCGCGATTCGATGGAGCCGATCTGTTACCAGATGGCGCGGGAAGCCAAATTCACCCCGGCCATCAAGGCGCAAACCTTGGGCGAAGGACTGCGGGCGCACCTGCTGGAGAAGCTGAACCGCTACGAAACGCACCTTGACCGCAAATTCGAGCGAACACTTGCCATGATTTTGAAGCTGAAAGACCTGCGCGGCGCATTAAATGCAACACCGTGAAAACCGCGCAAAGCTAGGAATGGCAAGGCATTCGGTCAGATTCAGAGAAAACGATACGGCGAACTTGCCAAATGATTTAGGCAAATCTCGGAAGGGAAAAAATAATGGGTGGCTTCGGTAGCGGGCGCGGGCAAGGCGGGAAGGACACCACAAGCGATATGCATCCGCTGGATATTCGCAAGCTGCGACGCGGCGGCCTGCTGACACCGGGCCGGGCTTTCGGCTGGCACTGGACGCGCAACGGCGAAGAGGTGGCATCAATTCAGATGCGAACGGAAGTTGACCGCGTGATTCTCAACTACCGAAGACGAAGCAATGGCGGCGAGTGGCGACCGATGGAATACCCCGTCTATCTGGAATGGGCACCTTGCAACCTTGGCGGGCGGCGGGCGTGGTTTCTCTGTCCGGCGCAAGGATGCGGGCGGCGCGTGGCAATCCTCTTTGGCGGTTCAATCTTCGCCTGTCGGCACTGTCAAAAACTGGTCTATCAGTGCCAGCGTGAAACCGACGATGATCGAGCGATGCGGGGCGGACACTATCCGGCGGCGGCTTGGATGGGGAGCCGGGATAGCGAACCCGGAAGGCTACAAGCCGAAGGGTATGCACTCGCGCACCTTTGAACGGCTGAAAACCCGGCATGACGCCTTGGCGGCAGTTTCGTGGGCCGGAATGATGCGGGAGTTCGGGCGGTTAGGAGCTGATGACCTGCTCGACGACCGATGAATCTGTTTCGCAAAATGCGAAAAGTCGGCGCTGGCGGGACGGCGGAAACCAGCCAACCGGGCCAAATTTCGATAGTTGAATTGATAGTCGTATCCGCTACAAAAACAAAAAAGCCCAAAAAATCATGGGCTTAGATGTTGTTACTGGCGGAGACGCAGGGATTCGAACCCTGGATCCAGGTTTTGCCCGGATGCACCCTTAGCAGGGGTGTGCCTTCGACCACTCGGCCACGTCTCCAACTCGTTTCGACCGGGGCCGAATTGAGGCGCGCAAGGATACCTGCGCGGGGGTTCTAAAGCAACGCTGGAAAGCTTCAGACTGTGACTTTGTCGAGTTCGAAGGCCTGATGCAGGGCGCGCACGGCGAGTTCCATGTATTTGTCTTCGACAACGACGGAGATTTTGATTTCAGAGGTGGAAATCATCTGCAGGTTGATGTTTTCCGCCGCCAGGGTGCCGAACATCTTGCTGGCGACGCCGGCGTGGCTGCGCATGCCGATGCCGACCATGGAGATCTTGGCGATCTTGTCGTCACCGCTGACTTCACGTGCGCCGATCTGGTCCTTGACCTTGTTCAAAACTTCCATTGCTTTCTTGAATTCGGTGCGATGCACGGTGAAGGTGAAGTCAGTGGTGTTATTGGCGCTGACGTTCTGCACGATCATGTCGACGTCGATGTTGGCGTCGGCCACAGAACCCAGGATCAGCGCGGCGATGCCGGGTTTGTCTGGCACGCCTTGGACAGTGAGTTTGGCTTCGTCGCGATTGAAGGCGATGCCGGAGATGATCGGTTGTTCCATGTTCTCTTCCTCGAAAGTGATCAACGTGCCTTCGCTTTCATCCTGGAAGCTGGAGAGCACGCGTAATTTGACTTTGTATTTGCCGGCGAATTCGACCGAGCGGATTTGCAGGACTTTCGAGCCCAGGCTGGCCAGTTCGAGCATTTCCTCGAAGGTGATGCTGTCCAGCTTGCGGGCTTCCGGCACGATGCGCGGGTCGGTGGTGTAGACGCCGTCGACATCGGTGTAAATCTGACATTCGTCGGCCTTCAGCGCGGCAGCGAGCGCGACGCCGGTGGTGTCGGACCCACCACGACCGAGGGTGGTGATGTTGCCGTTTTCATCCACGCCCTGGAAGCCGGCGACGACGACGACATGGCCGCTATCCAGGTCGCCGCGCATCTTTTCTTCGTCGATCGACAGGATGCGCGCCTTGGTGTGAGCGTTGTCGGTGACGATGCGGACCTGGGTGCCGGTATAGCTGCGCGCTTTCAGGCCGAGGTCTTTCAGTGCCATCGCCAAGAGCGCGATGGTGACCTGCTCGCCGGTCGAGATGAGGACATCCATCTCGCGCGGGTCGGGGTCTTTCTGGATTTCCTTGGCCAGGGCTATCAGCCGGTTTGTTTCGCCGGACATGGCGGAAAGAACAACTACGACTTGGTGCCCGAGCATCTTGAATTTGGCGACGCGCTCCGCGACGTTGCGGATGAGTTCGATGGAACCCACCGAGGTGCCACCGTATTTCTGAACAATTAACGCCATGATTGGAGGAGTTGCGGGGAAAAATGTGGATTCTACAGGAGGCGGAGTTTGCCTCGCCAGCACGCCGGAAGATTGAAACTCTTTCTCATCATCAGTAGTCTATGGACTTGTTCTAATTTTTAACGGAGCTTGAAGATGGCTAATCAGTTCGACAATGTTGTGCAAATGGGGGGGGCCGCTGGTGGTGTCATCGGCGTCGAGCAGACCAACAAGGTGCTGCGCAATACTTATATGTTGTTGTCCATGACGCTGCTGTTCAGTGCTGCCATGGCTGGGGTTTCCATGGCGATGAATGTGCCGTATGGCATCAGCTTGGTGACCAGTCTGGTGGCACTGGGTCTGCTCTGGTTTGTGGTGCCCCGCACGGCCAATTCCAGCGCCGGCATTGGTGTGGTTTTTGCCGTTACGGGTCTGCTCGGTTTCGGTCTTGGTCCGGTGCTCAACCATTATCTGAGTCTGTCGAATGGTTCTGAAATCGTTCTGCTTGCCCTGGGCATCACCGGCGCGGCTTTCCTGGGCTTGTCCGGCTATGTGTTGACGACGCGCAAGGATTTCAGCTTCATGCGCAATTTCCTGTTCATCGGCGTGATGGTCGCGTTCATTGCCGGTATCGTGTCTCTGGTTGCTGCGCTGGTCGGCTATCCAATGCCGGCGTTGGCGCTGACGGTATCGGCAATGTTCGCCTTCCTGATGTGCGGCATGATTCTGTGGCAGACCAGCGAGATCGTGAATGGCGGCGAAACCAACTACGTGCTGGCCACCGTTGGCTTGTACGTCACCATTTACAACCTGTTCACCAGCTTGCTGCATCTGCTGGGCGCCTTCATGGGTGAACGCGACTGATCCAAGACCGATCTGCCTTCTGGCAAGGGGGTGGCACAATGCCACCCCTTTTTTGTTTTTGATATGAATACACCTGCTCCCCTTGTCCTTACCGCCGGAGAACCGGCCGGCATTGGTCCCGATCTGTGTGTGATGCTGGCGCAGATGGCGTTCGATGGGCCACTGGTGATCCTGGCGGATCGACGCGTTATGGCCGCGCGCGCTGCGCTGCGCAGATTGCCGTTCGATGTGCCGGAATATATCGCTGGCAGCGGCGCTCATCTCAGCGTTCTGCATTTGCCGGCATCTGCTGAAGTGACGCCGAGTCACCTGGATGTTGCGAACAGCGCTTATGTTCTGGCAACGCTGCAACGTGCAATCGACGGTTGTCTCAGTGGTGAATTTGCCGGCATGGTGACTGGCCCGGTGCACAAGGGCGTGATCAACGATGCCGGTATTGCATTTACCGGTCACACCGAGTTTCTGGCTGAGCGTACCGGTACTAAGCAGGTGGTGATGATGCTGGCCGGCGGCGGTATGCGGGTGGCTTTGGCGACAACGCATTTGCCGTTGCGTGCGGTAGCGGATGCGATCACGCCGGATAGCCTGCTGGATATTCTGCGTATTCTGCATGCCGCATTGCGCCGCGATTTCGGCATCGCTGCGCCGCGCATTCTGGTCGCCGGGTTGAATCCGCATGCAGGCGAGGGCGGCCATCTGGGGCGCGAGGAAATTGAGGTGATAGAACCTGTTTTGCAGCAGTTGCGAGGCGAGGGGATGAATCTGATCGGACCGTTGCCGGCCGATACCCTGTTCCAGAAAAAGAATCTGGCGACCGCCGATGCCGTCCTGGCGATGTATCACGACCAGGGTTTGCCGGTGTTGAAGCACGCCAGTTTTGGTGAAGGCGTAAATATCACGCTTGGCCTGCCGATTATTCGCACTTCAGTCGATCACGGTACGGCGCTTGATCTGGCCGGCTCCGGCCGGGTTGATTCCGGCAGTTTGAAGGTGGCTATCGAGGCGGCTTTGGCGATGGCTGCACATCGGACTGCAGGATGATGTGGAATCCCACCTCGCCTGCCTTGCCCAAGGCCAAGAAGTCGCTTGGTCAGCATTTTCTCGTCGATCAGCATTACATCGCGCGCATTGTCGCGGCGATTCGGCCCGAGGCCGCTGATCGCATGGTCGAAATCGGTCCCGGTCCAGGCGCGCTGACTCGGCCGCTGCTGGAAACACTGCCGCATCTGGATGTCGTGGAAGTGGATCGCGAAATGGTGGCGCGCTTGCAGGCCGAGTTTCCGGTTGAGCGCCTCAGCGTGCATTCGGTTGATGCGCTGGTGTACGACTTTGCCAGTCTTGGCCCAGGCCTGCGCGTGGTCGGCAATCTGCCGTACAACATTTCTTCGCCGCTACTGTTTCATCTGGCGACCAGCGCCGAGTCGATCATCGACATGACTTTCATGTTGCAGAAGGAGGTCGTCTACCGCATGGCCGCTGCATCCGATACGCCGGATTACGGCCGCCTGTCGGTGATGTTGCAGTCGCGCTTCAAAGTCACCAAGTTGTTCAACGTGCCACCGGGCGCGTTCCAGCCGCCGCCGAAAGTCGATTCCGCTATCGTGCGTCTGGTTCCGCTCGCTTTGGCAGAGGTGCCATATCGCGATGCGAAGGTGTTTGCCGAAGTCGTGGCACGCGCTTTTGGTCAGCGCCGCAAGACTTTGCGCAATACCTTGCGAGGCTGGGTTGATGAGGCGCTGTTTAACGAGCTCGGCATTGATCCGCGCCGGCGTGGCGAAACCTTGACAGTGGTCGAGTTCGCCGCACTGGCTAATCGGTTGAACCCCATCCGGTTGAACCCATCTGGTAGCAACCTGTCGCCAATCAAAGAATGTGATGACTGAATCCAACCCTGAAGCCTGCTTCCATTGTGGCGAGCCGGTGCCGTCTGGCGCCAAGTATTTCATTCTCTATCAGGGGGGCAATCAGCCGGCGTGTTGCATTGGTTGCCAGGCAGTGGGGCAGACCATCATCGACTCCGGCAATGCCGATTACTACCGCTTGCGAACTGATTTGCCGAAGACGGCCGAGGCGGCGCTGGAGGAGTTGAAGAATCTCAAGCTGTACGACTTGCCGGAAGTGCAGGGCAGTTTCGTCAAGAGCGAAGGAGCCGATGGACAAATCCGGGAAGCGAATCTGATCCTCGAAGGCATCGTCTGCGCGGCTTGCGTCTGGCTTAACGAGCGGCATCTGCATCAATTGCCCGGTGTGTTGGCGGCGGATATCAACTTTTCCACGCGTCGGGCCAGGGTGCGCTGGGATGACAGCCGCATTCATCTGTCCGACATTCTGAAGAGCGTCCAGGATATTGGCTATCTGGCTTATCCCTTCGATGCTGGTCGCCAGGAAGAACTGTTCCGCAAGGAGCGGGAAACCGCGATACGTCGCCTGGCTATCGCCGGGCTGGGCATGATGCAGGTGATGATGTATGCGGTGCCGGCCTATATGGCAGAAGAAGGCACGATGACGCCCGACATCGAGGCGTTGATGCGTTTTGCCAGCCTGATATTGACCACGCCAGTGGTCTTTTTTTCTGCCTGGCCGTTTTTTCAGGGTGCCTGGCGCGATCTGAAGCTGAAGCGGGCCGGCATGGATGTGCCGGTTGCACTCGGTGTCGGCGCGGCCTATACGGCCAGCATCTATGGCACGTTCATCGGCAGTTCGGAGGTGTATTTCGATGCCGTGACGATGTTTGTGTTCTTCCTTCTCACCGGCCGATTCCTGGAAATGAGCGCCCGCAAGCAGTCGGCAGAAGCGGCGGAAAGTCTGATCAAGCTGATTCCGGCGGCGGCGATGCGCTTGCCAGGTTACCCAGCGACAAGGGAAGAAGAAATGGTGGCGGCGGTCAAGTTGATGGCTGGGGATCATGTTCTGATTGGCCCGGGCGAAAGCTTTCCGGCTGACGGCAGTGTGGTGGAGGGCTATTCCAGCGTCGATGAATCGCTTTTGACGGGCGAATCGATGCCGGTGACCAAGCATGCCGCGAGTTTGGTCATTGGCGGAACGATCAATCTGGAAAGCCCATTAGTAGTGAAGGTGGAAAAAGTGGGCTCGGATACCGTGCTGTCCAGCATCGTGCGTCTGCTCGATCGCGCTCTGGCCGAAAAGCCGAGGCTGGCGCAGATTGCCGACCGTGTCGCGGGTTGGTTCGTCTTAATGTTGCTGTTGGTGGCGGCGAGCGTGGCTGGCATCTGGTATTGGGTTGATCCAACTAAAGCCTTCTGGATTACGGTGTCTGTGCTGGTGGTGTCATGTCCGTGTGCGCTTGCGCTGGCGACGCCGGCGGCTTTGACCGCAGCCCTCGGACGCTTGACCCGGCTTGGTTTGTTGTCGACCCGTGGGCACGCGTTGGAAACCCTGGCGCATGCGACTGATTTTGTGTTTGACAAGACCGGGACGTTGACGACCGGGCAGTTCAGTTTGCTGGATATGGAAGTGCTGCGCACTGATCGCGCCAATGTGCTGGCGCTGGCGCAAGCGCTGGAGCAAGGGGCGACGCATCCGCTGGCATCGGCTCTGCGCGAAGCGGCGGGGCCGGCTGATTTAGCCGCAGACAATCTGATTTATATCCCCGGGCGCGGCGTTACCGGTCAGATTGGCGGGCAAACCTATCGCTTGGGCGCGCCGGAATTCATTGGTGCAGCACCATCACCCGCTCGCTTCAGGGTCGGCGTTTCGCTGGTCGGTCTGGCAGATGACTCGGGTGTCCTGGCCTGGTTTGCATTGGGGGATGCCCCCAGGTTGCAGGCACATCAGTTGATCGATGAGTTGAAGGGGCTGGGCGTTCGCATTCATCTCTATTCCGGCGACCGTGATGAAAATGTCCAGGCCTTGGCGCGCGAACTCGGTATCGATGATGCGCGCGGCGGTATGTTGCCGCAGGACAAGCTGGATGCGGTGAAAGTCTTGCAAAAGGCAGGTTCGATTGTTGCGATGACCGGAGACGGTGTCAACGACGCGCCGGTGTTGGCGCAGGCGCAAGTCTCGATTGCGGTCGATCAGGGCGCGGAAGCAGCCCAGGCAGCCGCCGACATGGTGTTGCTCTCGACCGAAATCGGCCGTCTCGCTGATGGCGTCAAACTGGCACGCAAGACGCAGGGCGTGATTCGGCAGAATCTGGCCTGGTCGGTGGTGTATAACGTTTTCGCTATCCCTGCAGCCGCTCTCGGCTATGTGACGCCCTGGATGGCCGGCATCGGGATGTCGCTTTCCTCGTTGCTGGTCGTGCTGAATGCGATGCGCTTGTCCCGTATCAGTAAAAATTGAATGTGATGGGTCATAAGGAATTTTGATTATCTCTTTGACCTAGGTCACAAATACTATGCGGCAACTTAATAAAGCCAGCCTATGGACATTCTCTATCTATTGATCCCACTCAGCTTGGTCTTCGTCGCCATTATCGCTATCGTTTTTCTGTGGGCGGTCAAGAGCGGGCAATTTGAAGATATGGAGGGTCCCGCTCACCGGATACTGATGGATGATGAATCGCCTAGCCCAGCTTCAAAAATTTTATCTTCAGAGCAACAAAACGATATAAGTCCGCGTTGACATATATCAAGTGTCTATTTAGGATTTGAATGTCGTTTATTCGGCGTTCGTTTTTCAACCCAGCCTGTAACACTTAAGGAGACCCGTATGGAAGCAACATACAACTATAAGGTCGTCCGCCAGTTCGCCATCATGACTATCGTGTGGGGAATTGTCGGGATGCTGGTGGGCGTTATTCTTGCCGCCCAGCTCATCTGGCCTACGATGACCGAAGCTCTGGGCCCCTTGGCGCCCTATCTTTCCTACGGGCGTATCCGGCCCTTGCATACCAACGCGGTGATCTTTGCGTTTGGTGGTTCGGCGCTGTTTGCCACCTCGCTCTACGTCGTGCAGCGAACGTGTCAGACGCGAGTATTGTCCGACGGCCTGGCTTCCTTTGTCTTCTGGGGCTGGCAACTGGTTATTCTTCTTGCCGCGATTACCTTGCCGATGGGTTTTACCAGCAGCAAGGAATACGCTGAACTGGAATGGCCGATCGATATCCTGATCGCAGTCGTCTGGGTCGCTTATGGCGTGCTGTTCTTCGGCACCATCATGAAGCGCAAAACCCAGCACATCTATGTGGCAAACTGGTTCTTCGGCGCATATATCGTGACCATCGCGTTGCTGCACATCGTCAACAGTGCTGAATTGCCGGTTACGCTAACCAAGTCCTACTCTGCCTACGCTGGCGTGCATGACGCTATGGTGCAGTGGTGGTACGGCCATAACGCGGTCGGTTTCTTCCTGACCACCGCCTTCCTGGGCATGATGTATTACTTCATCCCGAAGCAGGCTGGACGTCCGATTTTCTCCTATCGTCTGTCCATCGTTCACTTCTGGGCGCTGAACTTCATCTACATGTGGGCCGGCCCGCACCACCTGATGTACACCGCGTTGCCTGATTGGGCTCAATCTCTCGGCATGGTGTTCTCTTTGATGCTCCTCGCTCCCTCCTGGGGCGGCATGATGAACGGCATCATGACCTTGTCCGGCGCCTGGCATAAGCTGCGTACCGATCCGATCTTGAAGTTCCTGATCACCGCGATGTCGTTCTATGGCATGTCGACCTTCGAAGGTCCGATGATGTCGGTGAAGACCGTCAATGCCTTGTCTCACTATACTGAATGGACCATCGGTCACGTCCACTCCGGTGCATTGGGTTGGGTGGCGATGATCTCGATCGGTTCTCTGTATCACCTCATCCCACGTCTGTTTGGTCGTGAAGAGATGTTCAGCGTCAAGTTGATCAATACGCACTTCTGGATGTCCACCATCGGCGTCGTGCTGTATATCGTCGCGCTGTGGATCGCCGGTGTCGCGCAAGGCCTGATGTGGCGTGCAACCAACTCTGACGGCACGCTGACCTACAGCTTCGCTCAGTCGGTCAATGCCATGTATCCGTTCTATACCATCCGACTGATCGGCGGCGCGCTGTTCTTCGCCGGCATGTTGCTGATGGCATACAACGTCTGGAAAACCATCGCTGCGGGCAAGGCAGTCAACGATGCCCGTATCCCCCAAGCCGTTGCGGCCTGATGAACAAGGAGACTGAACATGTTTTCGCATAAGGCGCTAGAAAAGAACATCGGCTGGCTGATGGTGCTGTCGTTTATCGTTGTCTCGGTGGGCGGGTTGGTACAGATCGTGCCCCTGTTCTTCCAGAAGTCGACTACGCAACCGGTGGATGGCCTCAAGCCTTATACCGCGCTGGAACTGACCGGTCGTGATATCTATATTCGTGAAGGTTGCGTCGGTTGCCATTCGCAGATGGTGCGTCCGTTTCGTGCAGAAACTGAGCGTTATGGTCACTTCTCGGTGGCGGGCGAATTCACCTATGACCGCCCGTTCCTTTGGGGGTCCAAGCGAACCGGTCCAGATCTGCATCGCGTAGGCGGCCGTTATTCCGACAACTGGCATTACACCCATATGATGAATCCGCGTGATGTGGTGCCCGAGTCGAACATGCCCGCCTATCCTTGGCTGGCTGATGCCGCGGCAGATGCGAATACCATCCAGCAGAAGATGACTGTGCTGAAAAACTGGGCTGGTCATCCGTATACGGATGAGGAAATCGCTGCGGCGCCAGAGATGTTGAAAGACAAGACCGAGATGGATGCGCTGATCGCCTACCTGCAGGTTCTGGGCACCCACGCACCGAAGGCCAAGTGATATGGATGCGGGTCTTATTAGCTCTGTGGTTACCGTAATTTTCCTGGTGCTGTTCATCGCCATTGTCGTTTGGGCGTTCTACAGCGGTAACAAGAAGAGATTTGAAGACGCTGGCAATCTTCCCTTCCAGGAAGATGCCAGCGAGACCCGCAAACCAGATTGACCAGGCGTCTATTTCAATAGTCGGTTCATTAGGAGAGACACATGATTGAAGGATATGCGGTACCCGACTTCATCAGCGATTTCTGGCATTACTACATTGCTGCGATCACTGTTGCCGGTATTTTGTTTTCCCTCTGGGTGTTGAAGAGCCAGAGCGTTGTGAAACCACTTGCCCCTGGCGAGTCGGCCGAACTGATGCACCCCACCTGGGATGGTGACTTGCAGGAATTGAACAATCCGCTGCCCCGTTGGTGGATGTGGTTGTTCTATCTGTTGATCCTGTTCGGCATCGTTTACCTGGTTCTCTATCCCGGCATGGGGAAATTTCAAGGTGTGCTGGGGTGGTCGTCCGCAAAAGAATGGCAGGAAGAAAAAATCCGTGTCGATGCCGAGTTCGACAAGGTGTTCCAGCCGTTTGCCGGTATGGACATCATGGCGGTTGCGGCAGATCCGACGGCCAAAAAAATGGGCCAACACCTTTTTCTGACCTACTGTTCTCAGTGTCATGGTTCCAGTGGCCAGGGTGGCGCCGGTTTCCCGAATCTGACCGACAACTTGTGGTTGCTCGGCGGTACGCCGGACGACATCAAGAGAACGTTGGAGAACGGCATCGTCGGGGAAATGCCTGCTGGTCTGGCTGGAGATGAGCAGGGTGCCAAGGAAGTCGCCAATTACGTGCTGGCGCTGGGTGGTAAACAGCATGACGCGTCACTGGCCGCCTCCGGCAAGGAAAAGTATGCAGCTTGCGCGGGTTGTCACGGTGAAGACGGCAAGGGCATGCCCGCCGCCGGCTTCCCGAACATCGTTGACGATGCCTGGCAGTACGGAGGTAGTGAAGCAGCCATCATCGAGAGCCTCGTCAAGGGTCGCAAAGGCGGTATGCCGGCGCAGCTGGAATTGCTTGGCGCTAACAAGCTGCATTTGCTGACGGCGTATGTCTGGGGTCTCGGCGGCGGTCAACAGCCAGTTGTCGAACCGGTGGCAGAAATGAAGGAAGCGCCGGTTGAAGGCATGCCGGCACCAGCACAAGCGCAATAACGCGTTTCCAGTATGACTCCGGGTCCGACTCAATCAGGTCGGTCCCGGAAGCAAGCCGGTTTCGAAAGCCGATTTGCTTCCGGGTAAGAATTCGGGTGGTGAGCGCGATGGTCGTCGGCAGGATATTCCTCCCATCAGGCATGCGCGTTGCTGTCAATCAAGCTCGATTGCAGTAATGAATATTGAGGTGTGAAGTGACAGAGCCCAGCAACAAAATTCCGGTTATCACCAATTCCGAGAACGACCAGGAGCAATCGCTCTATGCGGTGCATCAGAAGATTTATCCCCGTGCCGTGTCCGGAGTTTTCAATTACTGGCGTGTCGGCCTGGTGCTGTTCACCCAGATTCTGTTCTACGGCCTGCCCTGGCTGAATTGGGATGACCGGCAAGCGGTGCTGTTCGATCTCGGGGCACGCAAGTTTTATCTGTTCGATTGGGTGTTCTGGCCGCAGGATTTCGTCTGGCTGGCCGCCATTCTGATCATCGCCGCACTGTCCCTGTTTCTGTTTACAGCTATTGCCGGACGTTTATGGTGCGGTTATGCCTGCCCGCAAACGGTCTATACGCAGTTGTTCATCTGGATCGAAAGGTGGTTCGAAGGCGACCACAACAAACAGAAAAAGCTTAATGAAGCGCCTTGGTCAGGCAACAAGGTGTTGCGTCGTGGCGGCAAACATGTGGCTTGGGTGTTGTTGTCGCTATGGACGGGTTTTACGTTTGTCGGTTACTACACGCCGATAACCGATTTGAGCGCGTCATTCGTTGCCTGGACCTTGGGGCCTTGGGAAACCTTCTGGATATTCTTCTACGGCTTCGCCACTTGGGGTTTTGCCGGCTTCATGCGTGAGCAGGTCTGCAAATACATGTGTCCCTATGCACGTTTCCAGAGCGTGATGTTCGACCAAGATACGCTGGTCATCACTTATGACTATCGTCGCGGTGAATCACGTGGCACACGCAAGAAGGGTGTCGATTACAAGGCTGCCGGGCTTGGTGATTGTGTCGATTGCGGTATCTGTGTCCAGGTTTGTCCGACCGGTATCGATATTCGCAATGGTCTGCAATATATGTGTATTGGTTGCGCGGCCTGTATCGATGCCTGTGACCAGGTGATGGAAAAAATGGATTACCCGAAAGGCCTGATCCGATATTCAACGCAGAACGTGATCGATGGCAAATATCAGGACAAGGAAATTCTCAAACATACTTTCCGTCCGCGCACCCTGGCTTACACCATCCTGCTCAGTGCGATCTGTGTTGCTTTCGTCTATACGCTGGCCAACCGCGTGCCCCTTAGAACCGATGTGATTCGTGATCGCCTGGTACTGTCACGGATTGCAGATAACGGCCAGATCGAAAATCTTTATCGCTTGCAGATCATCAACATGGATAGTCGCGCGCATCGTTACAGCATCGCCGCCACTGGCATAGACGGCTTGCAAATGGCAGCCGGCGAGAGTGTCGAAATTCCTTCTCTAGGCACCGAGAACCTCAATGTCGTGTTGCGCGTCGATGGTGCGGTGCTTAAACGGCCTAGCCAGCCTATCATTTTCACGATCAAGGCTGAGGATGATCCGAAGATTGTTCGTGAAGCCAAATCAAGCTTCCTCAAATAAGGTTGAACGCTATGCTGGAACCCTTGCAAAGACCCGCATGGAAAGAGCCGATGGTCTGGTTGATTGCCGGTCTGCCGGCGATCGTTGTGGTAGCGAGTTTCGTGACTTTCTACATCGCGGCCACCAATCCTGATCCCTTGGTCAACGCCGGCTACCATAAAGAAGGTCTGGCACCGGTCCAAGATACGTCAAAATTTGATCGATCCGCCGAATTGGCCATCAACGGTGAATTGGTGATTCGGGATGGCGTAGCCGAAATTTCGTTGACCGGACGAATGGAAGCCATGCCCGCGGGTCTTGAACTGCTGTTGCAGCATCCCAGCGATGCGGCTCAGGATATGAAGATTTTATTTTCCGATCGTGGCGCTGGTCTTTATGCCGGCCTGTTGCCTGCCAGCCTTTCCGGCAAGCGACAATGGATACTCGAACCCGAGGACCGGAGCTGGCGTCTTTCCGGGGAATTGGTTCTGCCGCTGAACAAGGCGTACCGCTTGAGCAATTATTGAATTCATAATTACCCGCAAGGGCGTTTTTTAAAAGGAGCTGGAATATGGACAACGTCGTTATGAAAGAGCTTTTCGGTTCGGATATTGGCTTGCTGACCCTGTTCACCATTGGTTTCATAATCGCCATGGGTTTGTTTATGTGGATAAAGATCTCCAAGAAAGCGCACGAAGGCGAAAAATAGGTTTTTTGCAGTTATGCAAATGCTCGGGCCGACCATGTGTCGGCCTATTTTTTTAACCGGATAATTCATCATGCGCGTGATGCCCTTAAGGATGCCAAGCCCCGCGCATCATTGCGGCTGCTCAGGTTTGTAATCGACCTTTCCTGAAGGTACAGGCTCATTGTTCATGCACCTGTCCGTGCAAAACCTTCCAGTTCGGATAATCGACCGGTCAGGACGTGCAAGTATTGGTGAATTATTCGGCTAGTTGATTCTGGCGCTCAAATAATCTGAAAAAAATCAGCCATCAAGGTTAATCCTGAATCCGCAAGTTCACTGGTCAGAACTTTCCCTGCCCCGAGAAATGGTCGATTTTTTGCGGCACCGCCCCCTGGTTGCACCGAAACAGCGGCAACAGCATGGCTATAGCCGCTGAAATCATGCCGTCCCGCCCACCAA
>JBBQQT010000077.1:0-16062 GCA_038215555.1 Burkholderiales bacterium
GCACAAGGAAGACGAAGCTGGGGTCAATCCGGTGGTGTTCCAGTGGCAGGATGGCAAGTTGCAACGCCATCCGCTGGATGTGGCCAAACGTCTCCTGGCCGAGGCCGGCTACCCGAACGGCCGCGACAGCAAGACCGGCGAGCCATTGACGCTGTATTTCGATACCGCTGCCAGCGGACCAGAAGCAAAAAGCCGGATGGACTGGTTCCGCAAACAGTTTGCCAAACTGGATATCCAGTTGGTCATCCGCGCCACCGACTACAACCGCTTCCAGGACAAGATGAGCAAGGGCAGCGAGCAGATATTCGAATGGGGCTGGAACGCCGATTACCCCGACCCGGAGAACTTCCTGTTCCTGCTCTATGGCCCCAACAAGAAGGTCGGCGTCGGTGGTGAAAACGCAGCGAACTACCAGAACTCGGAATTCGACCGCTTGTTCGAGCGCATGAAAGACATGGAAAACGGCCCGCAGCGACAGGCCGTGATCGACCAGATGATCAAGTTGGTGCGTGAGGATGCACCCTGGATTTATGCCTTTCATCCAAAGAGCTTTGGTTTGCGTCATGCCTGGGTGAAGAACGCCAAACCCAATCTGATGGCGCATAACCTCCTCAAATACCGTCGTATCGATCCGGCTACGCGCGCCGCTTATCAAGCCGAATGGAATCGGCCGGTTTGGTGGCCGGTGGGTGTGACAGTGATTCTGCTGGTTGCCGCGATCTGGCCGGCAGTGGCGGCGTATCGAAAGCGGCAGCAGAGTCGGGCGGTGGGGTAGCCGGGCCTGCTGCATGATGGCGCTATTGATCCGACCACGTGATGTTTGAAGTTGCTGTCATGCCGGCGTAAGTCGGTATCCAGTGGCGGCGCTGACAAAGCCTTTGGACCCCGGCCTACGCCGGGGTGACGACGTCAAACATATTCAGGCTGGATCAATCAATCAGACTTGCCAAGTGGTCTGCCAGTCCGCTTTCACTGACAAAGGTCAGGTCATACATGCTGCTGAGCCCACGGGCTTGTTCGTCAGGCAAGCCAAGCACACAGAGGATGAATTGCGATTTTTCCAGGCCCAGTCTTTTTCGCAGCGTTGCGTATTTGTCAATTGATGGCCTGAACTCGCCTGTCTTGCACTCGATGCAAACGGGTTTCCTGCCATTCAGAATGCAGAAGACGTCCAGTTCGTGAAGATCCTCGTTGGCAAAAACCAGCGATAAATTTCGCGCGCAGGAAAGGCTGAGCCGAGTCTTCTGACCGAACTCCAGCACCTGCATCAAAGCAAACCACTCCAGCCATTCACCGTTGAAAAAGCGATGAACTTGCTGTGAACTTTGCAATGTGATTTGGATGGTTTTCTCATCTTTTTGGTAGAAGTATTTCGACACGAACGCGAAGTCATACAGGCGGCGACAGAAGGTGGTCAGTAATTGGGCTTCCTTTTGGCTTCGCTTGCTTAGATTCAGGTAAATCCCGGGTTTGCCGATGCGCTGCGCTTGACGGATGGGTTCGATAACCGCTTTCAGGGACTCGTAATTCCCGCCGATTTCCACCGCTACCTCGTCGAAAAAACCGGTGGTATCCACAGCCTTGAGATTGGCGCGAAACTGGATATTTCTTGATTTGAACCAGTCATGAATCGGACCATGTTGCAGATCGGTGGCGATCTGGTCCGTGTTGTGCAGATCTATGCCTTCCAGGTTTTGCGGAGCGACCGGTGCCGTGGCTTCCTGGTTGTCCGCTTCGGCTTGCATCCGTTTCTGAGATGCAAGCAGCGCGAAATATTTCTCTAATAGTTTCTTGACGAAGTAGGTCGTGTCGAAAACCGAGTTGGGGTGTTCACACTGGGGGCAGTTCATCGTTGTCCCTACGGCTGCAGCAGCTAATTCGTTCAATAAGCCGCATTTGTTACACCGGTAAATTTCCATCGATATTCCTCTGCCTGAACTGTATTTTTTTGGGCACCTTTGTTTTGCTCTTCACTTTCCCTCGTTGTGTTGATTCTGGCGCCGACCTGCGACGGAACGGCAAAATCGATCAGCCAGAGTCAGTTGTCATTTTCGATGGAATGGCTTACGGTAAGGATGTAATGCAATCCTTACTTTGGGGGCTTGAACATGAATGCCATTGCCAAAATCACCAGCAAAGGCCAGACCACGATTCCGCAGGAAATTCGCGCCGCGCTGAAGGTCAAACCAGGCGATTTGATTGCCTGGGAAACGCTGCCTTCAGGCGAAGTGCGGGTGCGTCGGGTCGAGCCGCTTGATCTGGAATACCTGCGCGGCCTGGAAGGGACGCTGTCTGAATGGGCAGGTGCGGCGGATGAGGCGGCTTATGCTGGACTCTGAGCCGGCGCTGACCGCATGGCAGGTGGTCCGGGTGCCATTCCCGTTCACCGACCGGCAAGCGGTCAAGAATCGTCCTGCGCTGGTGCTTTCCGATGCATCGGCGTTCAACGCGCCGGCCGGACATGCTGTGATGGCGATGATTACTTCTGCAGAGAATGCACCATGGCCGCTGGATTGCCCGATCCTCGACCTTGAAATGGCGGGCTTGCCAGCGCCTTCCAAGGTGCGCTTCAAGCTGTTTACGCTGGATCAGCGTTTGGTGCGCGGCGTGCTGGGCCGCCTGGCTGCCGACGATGAAGCCCGCTTGCGCATTGGCATGGCGCAATTGTTCGGCGAAGTAACGCCACGCATGATGCTGCAGGAACCCGGTCCGGCTTGAGTGGGTTAAGAAAACGCTGATTAATTCGTCACCCCGGCGTAAGCCGGGGTCCAGGTAGTTGATTTCACTGGATTCCAGCCTTCGCTGGAATGACGGAATTGGATTGAATCAGCGCTTCCTTAACGTAAGCCGAGCCGTGGTGTTTCAAGTTGAGATTTACTGATCCCTTGCTCATAGTCATTTGCAACGGCACAGAAATACTTGATACCGAAAGAACAGATTGTAGGATGGGACGTAACAGGCTTGCCCCGATACGCTTGCCACACAAGGCTTGAGGAACTTCGCGGAGTTGATTTCGGGAGTGATTGACTGCGGATACAGTTTCTGACTTGGAAGTTGAAGGCCAAGCACCAGCGTTGTTGAGGAGATGTCGCAATATACTTTTCATCGGCGCCTGGCTCGGGGTCAGCATGACTTGAGCTGATCAGCCCTGCGGTGGACGCGGGTTGTGCCAGCGCCCACCGGCAAGCAGCAAGTCGGCCTCGGACGGCCCCCAAGTGCCTGCTTCATAAGCACAGACCGGATCACGATGTGACAGCACCGGCTCCACTATGCGCCAGGCTGCTTCCACCGCATCCTGCCGCGCGAACAACATTGCCTCACCATCCAGCGCATCGCCCAGCAAGCGCTCATAGGCGCTCATCTCGTCCGGGTGACTATTGCAGACATACAACTCCACCGGTCGCCCTACCATGCGATCCCCGGCATTCTTGGTGCGCGCGCCGAGCGCAATGGATACAGTTGGCGACACCCGCATGCGCAGGTAGTTGGGGGCAATAGGGCCAGCCTCCGACAGCGAAAAAACGCGCTGCGGCGGCAACTGAAATTCAGCCCGAATTTCGGTCGTAGTCACCGGCATGCTTTTACCCGTGCGAATGATGAAAGGCACGCCGGCCCAGCGCCAGCTATCCACGTAAAAACGCGCAGCGACAAAGGTTTCGGTATCCGATCCGCGAGCCACGCCGTCTTCTTTTGAATAACCTTCGTACTGCCCACGCACGATGTCGCCGGGCGCCAGCGGGCGGATGGCCTTGAGCAGCTTGGCCTGCTCGTCGCGGATGGCTTCTGCACTGGTGCCGAGCGGCGGCTCCATCGCGAGCAGCGCCAGAATCTGCAACAAATGGTTTTGCAATACATCGCGGATTGCGCCGACCGAATCGTAGAAGCGCCCACGTCCCGCCACCCCGAAGTCTTCCGTCATCGTGATCTGCACCTGCCGGATATGGTTGCGGTTCCAGATCGGCTCGAGAAAGGAATTGGCAAAGCGAAAATAGATGATGTTTTGCACCGCCTCCTTGCCGAGATAGTGGTCGATGCGAAAGATGCTGGATTCGGGTAGCGCCTCATGCAGTGTGGCGTTAAGGGCCCGTGCCGACTCCAGGTCGCGGCCGAAGGGTTTCTCGACCACCACGCGCGCATCCTGGGTACAGCCCACCGCTGCCAGGCCGCGCACCACGACGGGAAACATCGACGGCGGAATGGCAAAGTAATGCAGCGGGCGTTTGCGGCCTTCCAGCGCGCGGCGCAACTCACCGAATGTAGCCGGGTCTTCGTAATCGCCATTGATATACGTCAGCAAGCTCATCAGATTGCGGAACACCGATTCGTCCATCCCGTTTCCGCCAAACCGGGTGATGCCCTCGTGCGCATGGGCGCGCAACTCCTCGATCCCCCAGCCCGGCGAATGCGCCACGCAGAAAATCGGTGGCAGTGTGCGACCGTGCCGCAACATGTCATACAGGGCTGGAAATATCTTGCGTCGGGACAGGTCGCCAGTGGCGCCAAACAGCACCAGCGCATCGGATGGGATATTCTCGGAAATCACGGAAAACTCCAGATCGGGGAAAATGGGCAGCGCAATCTTAACCCGCTATCTGCAAGGCTTAGGGGGCGAATTGCCCGCCATCATCAAGGACCGCAGTGTGGCTTGATTCCGCAGGTAGTTTCGATATGCTCACGCGTTCTCCGAATTCAACCTATTGAAGGAATTGCCATGAAATCCGGCATTCATAACAGGGCGAATTTACCCAATCCAAAAACCATAATTGTCACAACGGGTTAACCCACCAAAAAACGCCCGGCAGGTCACAAACCTGGCGGGCGTTGAAGGAGCTTGGTGCGTCGATCAGGCGTTGGCTTGCAGGCTGGAAGTGGCCTGGGCGGCTTGCTCTTGCGCAACGTTGAAGCTTTCCTGAGCCAGCTTGCTGTATTCGGTAGAAGACTCGTTAGCGAAGTCGATGCTGGTGCGCACGGCGCTGATGCCACGCTCGCCACATTCGCGCATCAGCGCGGTCTGACCAGACATCAGATCCTGGTAGCCTTTTGCCTTGGTCATCAGTTCCATGCCACGGGCGCTGGCATCCATGAAGAAGGCGGCCAGTTCAGCTTGTTGCTGGAACATTTTGTCGAAGGTGCGCTGGTTCAGTTCGCCGATCTTGCGAACGGATTCCATCGCGGTTTCGGTGGATTTTTCAAACATTTCGATCATTTGCTTTTGCATGTTGTTTCTCCTGGGTTCAATCAAGTGAGGTGTTTAAGTCAAGTTCAAGTCATTTGTGCAGCGCACCAATGTTGCGGTGCACAATATCCAAACCCGACTTGGCTTGTCAACAGTCCGGCCTAAATATTTTTCAAAAAAGCCGATGTTTCGCTTTGTTCTGTTGCGTTTGTATAACCTTCGCTTTCCCCTGTTGCATGGCTGGGATGCTTTCGCTGCCAGAGGAAGAGGCGGGAAGAAAGTCATGTTTTCTGTCCAAGTGATCGCTACAAGCCCGCCACACAGACCATCTGGGGTTTTAGAATCGCAGCGTCCTGATTTCTCTACCAAACAATGAATTCAACCGAAAAACGCCCGCGTGTCCTGGTGGTCGATGACGACACATTGATGCGTGAAGTCCTCAAAGCATTGCTGCGTGATGAAGGTTTCGATGTTGCCGGCGAGGCGCGCGATGGTCAGAGCGCACTGGCGTGTCTTGAACGGACGCGGCCTGACCTGGTCTGCCTGGACGTCAATATGCCGGGTATGTCGGGCATCGATGTCTTGAAAAGCATCCGATCAACTTACCCCGATATTCGTGTCGTGATGATTACCGGTGATTCGACCATGGGCACGGTGCGCGATGCGGTCGGGTTCGGGGCGATGGGATACATCATCAAGCCATTCAAATCGGGTCGCGTGGGACTGGCGCTGCGCGCGGCGCTGAAAACCCAAATGGATTCTCCATTCAATTAACCTAGATCCCGCAGTTGACCGCGTCGTAGGAGCGTCCGCTTGCGGCGCGAACGTGGTGGGATCGGCCCGCAATCGGTGCCTCCTACAGCTTTGCTACCTCACCCGACAGGCTCCTAGGTCAACTGAGGTTTCCAGGATTAATCGCTGTATCTGGTTCTGCTCGCGACGTTCACGATAAGTCATCGCCCTTCGGATAAAATCCCACGCTTTCCCAACCCCTGCCGGGAAGCGCCATGGGCTCCTCATCTCAATCGCAAGTCTTGTTTCTGAAGGGTGGTCTTCCCGCCGCTTCAGCCCTGTCTGATTTCCGTATTCAGAAACTGCTGCAAGACTTGGCGCCGCACGGCATCAATGACGTGTCTGCGGAGCATCGTTATTTTGCCGAGCTGGAGACTTCGCTCGCCGCTGAGGATCTGGTTTTCCTGTTCAAGCTGTTGAATGCACAGGAACATCAGCCAGCGGCCGATGCGATTCTGGTCACCCCGCGGCTGGGCACGGTTTCGCCGTGGTCCTCGAAAGCGACCGACATTGTGGCGAATTGCGGTTTGCAGGCAATCAAACGGATCGAACATGGCATTGCCTGGCAGTTATTCGGACGCAAGGGCAAACCGGTTTCGGCTGCTGCCGTGCAAGCCGCCTTGCCCTTCCTGCATGACCGGATGACCGAGAGTGTGCTGCTGGATGAGCGCATGGCCGCCGAATTGTTTCACCATGTCGAACCACAACCCCTGGCCACGGTGGACTTGCTCAAGGGGGGCAGGAAAGCGCTGGAAAAGGCGAATACGGATCTGGGCCTGGCCTTGTCGGCAGATGAAATCGATTATCTGAGCGAGAACTTCAAGCGCGTAAAACGCAACCCGACCGATGTCGAGTTGATGATGTTCGCGCAGGCTAATTCCGAACATTGCCGGCACAAGATTTTCAATGCCGACTGGGTGATTGACGGCAAGAAGCAGACCGAGTCGTTGTTCTCGATGATTCGCCACACCCACGCCGTGCGACCGCAAGGTACGCTGTCGGCCTATTCCGACAATGCCTCGGTGATCGAAGGCGCCAGCATCGGGCGTTTTTACCCGGATCAAGACCATATTTACCGTTTTCACGTCGAACCGACGCACATCCTGATGAAGGTGGAGACGCATAACCATCCCACCGCGATCGCGCCCTTCGCTGGCGCCGCCACCGGCTCCGGCGGCGAGATTCGTGATGAGGGCGCGGTCGGTCAGGGCTCCAAGCCGAAGGCCGGCCTGGCTGGTTTCACCGTTTCCAATCTGCGTATTCCCGGATTCGAGCAGCCTTGGGAAGCCGAGTATGGCAAACCGGGTCGCATCGTTTCGCCGTTGCGGATCATGCTTGACGGTCCGATCGGCTCGGCCGCTTTCAACAACGAATTCGGCCGTCCGAATCTGACCGGCTATTTCCGCAGCTTCGAAATGCAGACGCCGGATGGCCAGGTACGCGGCTATCACAAGCCGATCATGCTGGCTGGCGGCGTCGGCAATGTGCAGGAACGCCATATCCACAAGCAGATTTTCAAGGCCGGAACGCTGCTGATTCAACTCGGCGGCCCCGGTTTGCTGATCGGCCTCGGTGGTGGCGCGGCATCCAGCATGGGCGCCGGCGCCAATATGGAAGCGCTGGATTTTGACTCGGTGCAGCGCGGCAATCCGGAAATCCAGCGTCGGGCACAGGAGGTCATCGACCGTTGCTGGGCGATGGGCGAAGCGAATCCGATACTTTCGGTGCACGACGTCGGTGCCGGTGGTTTATCGAATGCAATGCCGGAATTGGCGCATGGAGCGGGTCTCGGCGCGAAGTTTGAATTGCGCGATGTGCTGAGCCTGGAGCCCAGCATGTCGCCGCGTGAAATCTGGTGCAATGAAGCACAGGAACGCTATGTGCTGGCGATTGCGCCGGCCAGCCTGGGCCTGTTCCGTGCGTTGTGCGAACGCGAGCGCTGTCCATTCGCGGTGGTCGGGAAGGCGACCAAAGATGGCCAGTTGACAGTTACCGACCGCCATTTCAAGAATGCGCCGGTCGATATGGAAATGGACGTGCTGCTAGGCAAGCCGCCGAAGATGACGCGCAAAGTCGAACATGTCGCGCCGACGCTGAGGCCGTTCACCGCCGAAGGTCTCGACCTGGACGAAGCGGCTTATCGCGTGTTGTGCCACCCGGCTGTCGCCAACAAGAGTTTTCTGATCACCATCGGCGACCGCACCGTCGGCGGCTTCACCGCGCGCGACCAGTTCGTCGGTCCCTGGCAGATGCCGGTGGCTGATGTGGCGGTCACCACGATGGGCTACGACACGCTGCTGGGCGAAGCCTTTGCGCTGGGCGAACGCAGCCCGATCGCATTGATCAATCCCGCTGCATCCGGCCGCATGGCGGTAGGGGAGGCGCTGACCAATCTGGCTGCCGCCGCGGTCAACGAGATCGGTGATATTCGGCTTTCAGCCAATTGGATGGCGGCGGCCGGGCATCCCGGCGAGGACGCCGCCTTGTTCGATACCGTGCAGGCGATCGGCAAGGAACTGTGCCCGCAGCTCGGCATCAGCATCCCGGTGGGCAAGGACTCGATGTCGATGCGCACCAGTTGGCAAGAGGCGGATGTCAAGAAATCGGTGGTCTCGCCGCTGTCGCTGATCATTACCGCCTTCGCCCCTAGCCCGGATGCCAGCCGCACGCTGACGCCGCAATTGCAGTATGACGCCGAAGAAACCGATCTGATTCTGCTCGACCTGGGGCGCGGCCAGAACCGCCTGGGTGGCAGCATTCTCGGCCAGGTCTATGGCGAGTTGGGCGACGCCAGCCCGGATCTGGATGATCCCGCCCGGTTGCAAGCCTTCTTCGCGCTGATTCAGCAGTTGAATCGTGAAGGCAAGCTGCTGGCGTATCACGACCGCGCCGATGGCGGCCTGTTTGCGACAGTTTGCGAGATGGCTTTCGCCGGCCATTGTGGCGTCGATCTGGATGTCGATGAACTGCGTTATCACCGCCTGCACGATGACATCATGCAGGACGTGGAAGCAGCGCCGGACCCGCATGAACCCTATACCAGTCGGTTGTTCGGAATTTTGTTCAACGAAGAACTGGGCGCCGTCATCCAGGTTCGCCGGGCTGACACCGGCGCGGTGATGAACGCATGCTTCGAGGCAGGTCTGCGCGATGAGTTCTACATCATCGGCAGCACCAACCGGAAGGACCGGGTGCGTATCCTGCGCGAAGGCGTCGCGGTATTCGACGAGAAGCGCACCAAGCTGCTCGCTGCCTGGTCGGAAACCAGCTACCGCATGCAGGCGCTGCGCGACAACCCGGCATGCGCGCAAGCGGAATTCGACGGCCTGACGGCGAAGAATGATCCCGGCCTGCATGCCGTACTGAGCTTTGATCAGAACGAGAATGTGGCGGCGCCCTATGTGAAGAAAAAACGCGCTCAGCCGAAGATCGCCATCCTGCGCGAGCAGGGTGTCAACGGCGAGGTGGAAATGGCCGCCGCGTTTGCCCGCGCCGGCTTCACGCCGGTGGACGTGCACATGAGCGACATCCTGGCCGGCCGCGTCAGCCTCAAGGCTTTCAAGGGCCTCGCCGCCTGCGGCGGTTTCAGTTATGGCGACGTGCTGGGCGCGGGTGGCGGTTGGGCGGCGTCAATTCTGCACAATGCCCGGGCGGGCGATGAATTCCATGCTTTCTTCCAGCGCAGCGACAGTTTTGCGCTCGGCGTCTGCAATGGTTGCCAGATGATGAGCCGCTTGTCCGGCATCATCCCCGGCGCGGAAAACTGGCCGCGCTTCGAACGCAATCTGTCAGAACAGTTCGAAGCGCGCTTCGTCATGGTCGAAGTGCCGAAAACATCCTCCATCCTGTTCGATGGCATGGCCGGCAGCCGGATGCCGATCGTCGTTTCGCATGGCGAGGGCAGGGCGGTATTCGGGCATGACAAGGAGAGCGGCAAGGCGCAGCGAAAAGCAGCGGAAGTCTGTCTGCGCTACGTCGATAACCGTGGCCGCAAAACGGAAGCCTATCCGATGAACCCGAACGGCTCGCCCAAGGGCATCACCGGCCTGACCACGCCGGATGGCCGCTTCACGATCATGATGCCGCACCCGGAACGCGTTTTCCGCGCGGTGCAACATTCCTGGAAACCAGCCGAATGGCGCGAAGATGCGCCATGGCTGCGACTGTTCAGGAACGCCAGGAAATGGGTCGGCTGAACGGCTTGCCGTGACCGCCGGACGCGCAGCCTGGCAGCGCAGGGAGGCTCGGCTGAAGTGCGCATGGGAAGCCTCTTACGGTAAGCTTGGGCAACGATTAGACGCAAGGATACCTCTGTCATGTTCATTGGAACGCCGTTATCTCCATCCGCCACCCGGGTCATGCTGTTGGGGGCTGGCGAATTGGGCAAGGAAGTCATTATTGCGTTGCAGCGACTTGGCGTCGAAGTGATCGCGGTTGATCGGTATGACGATGCGCCCGGTCACCAGGTCGCGCATCGGGCGCAGACCATCGATATGACCAATGGCAATGTGTTGGCCCGATTGATCGATTCAGAGCGCCCGGCGATTGTGGTGCCGGAAATCGAGGCGATTGCGACTGAAACTCTGGTGGAATTGGAAAAGGCCGGGCTTTGCCGGGTGATACCGAGCGCTCGCGCGGCGCATCTGACGATGAATCGTGAAGGCATTCGACGTCTGGCGGCGGAAGAACTCAAACTTCCGACATCCCGCTATGCCTTTGCCGACTCTTTTCAAAATCTGCGCGTGGCGGTGGAAGGCAAAGACGGCATCGGTTTTCCCTGCATCATCAAGCCGGTGATGTCGTCGTCCGGCAAAGGCCAGAGCCGCGTCAACGGGTTGGATGATCTGGGTACTGCCTGGGATTACGCCAATGTCGGTGGACGCGTCAAAAAGGGCCGTGTGATTGTTGAAGCAGTAGTTGATTTTGATTACGAGATTACTTTGTTGACAGTGCGCGCGCGCAATGCCGACGCTGAGGTGGAAACCCATTTTTGTGCGCCGATTGGCCATATCCAGGTCAATGGCGATTACGTTGAAAGCTGGCAGCCGCAGGCAATGAGCCAGGCTGCCCTGGAGCGCGCGCAGGAAATCGCCAAGGCGGTAACCGACAATCTGGGTGGCGTCGGCCTGTTCGGTGTTGAGTGTTTTGTGAAGGGCGATGAAGTCTGGTTTTCTGAAGTCAGCCCGCGCCCGCACGACACCGGCATGGTGACCATGATCAGCCAGAAACAGAGCGAATTTGAACTGCACGCCCGCGCCATTTTGGGCTTGCAAGTTGATGTTTCCTTGCAAACACCGGGCGCTTCGGCCGTGATCTACGGCGGCGTTGATGCCGCCGGTATCCGCTTTGAAGGGGTGGATGCTGCGTTGCAGATACCGGGAACCGACCTGCGCCTGTTCGGCAAACCGGTGTCTTTCACGAATCGTCGCATGGGCGTCGCGTTGGCGGAGGGCATCGATACCGATCAGGCGCGACAACGTGCCAAGGCAGCGGCCGCTCTGGTGAAACCGGTCACTATCTAATTACTGGTTCAAAAAGGGATACACAAAAGAATTGCGCCCTCGGCATCGAATGATGCGGAGGGCGCAAACAGAATCAGAAATTAACCCGGGAAAAGATCAGGAACACACCTGCTGCAAATTGAATGACAGCAGATTGGTCTTGTTCAGGCCGTCAAAACCTAAATTGACTGCTTCGTGCAACAACTTCATTGGCGGCGGCGTGATGCCAATGACTTCGGTGGGGCATTTGAAATTCAGCACCACCAGCGGCTTTTCGCCGGTCGGATAGACCTTCTTGATGGTCGGCAAAATGTTCGAATCACCGGTCAACGGGATCATCATCTTCAAGCTGGCAAAGATCGAATTGACCGGATTGGTGGCTTGAGGCATTGCCTGTTGGGTCTTCACCTGAGTTGGCACCTGAGCCGGAACCGGAACCTGCGCTGCCGGTGCGTAAGCTGCCGGTGCGTAAGTTGCCGGTGCGTAAGCTGCCGGTGCGGCTACCGCAGCAGTTGCGGGATTGGGGAATTGCGGCAACGAAGGCCAGGAAAACTTGAAGCCATTACCAAAGTCACTGAATAACTTGATCGCATCCTGTACTTTGATCGGTTGCGCCTGATAGGACAGGTAGGGGTTTTTGTAGCCGGCCGGTGTGCCATTCCAAGTCGGGTAAGCCGCAACGGGGACTTTGAATGGGTTGACCGCTACCGGTGTCGGCGCAGCGTAAACGGCTGCAGCGTAGTTCGGCGGCTCAAGGCTGGGCAGTGCGGTGGGGGCGGGGGCAGCAGGGATGCTGGCAGCAACCAATGGTGGTGCGGCAGCGGCAATGGATTCAGGCACAGCAACCGGGGCAACTGCAACCGGGGCAGGGACAGCAATTGTCGTGGCCACGACCGCCGCCGCTGCGGCAGTTGACGGGGCTGGACGCGCTGACAAGGGCAGGATGGCTGCCGGCTGATTCGCGAAATAAGGATTGGTTGTGACGCCGCCAGCGCCAACTGGAAACGATAGCGGCAGGTCGGAACTCGCCAGCTTCATGGGTTCCGGCTTCAGCGCGGTCATTGCTTTGCTCACATTGGCCCGGGGTTTGAGCGACGTTGCTTTGACAGTTTTTGCTTTGTGGCTGGCCGTTTTGGCGCGATTGACCTGAATATCCGATGCGCTTGAGGCTGCACTGATCGGGAGCAAGGAAAATGATGCGACGAGGGACAAGCTGAGGAACAAGGGCGAATGCTTCATTCTGGCGGCCTTTATTGAGTCAGGCGTTTTAACGCCTAGAGTTCGCAAAAATAACCATCACCGAAGACAGAGTCAACAAGCCCTTGCTTATATAGTATTAATGATTTTTTTGTGTATCGATAAGGCCCGTTCAATGGTTTCACTTAATGGTCGTTAGCAAGACAAAAAAGCGTGCCGCGATCATCATGTTGCACTGCATGATGACGCAACCTGATGGAGAGCTTTTTTGAGTACCAGCCTGGAAGGCCGCCTGGATATTGATCTGACGCTGCGCGCCGGCGCTTTGGGTGAGATTGCAGTTCGATCATCGCGTCCGCGTCTGGCGCAGAAGCTGATGGCGGGATTGACGCCATTGGCGGCAGCCGAGCGGGCCGGGTTGATTTTCAGTTTGTGCGGCAAGGCGCAACGCGCAGCCGCCGAAGTCGCCTGTGAAGCTGCGCTGGGCATCCAGCCGGAGGCTGAAATCGAGATCATGCGAGTGCAGCGCGTGCTGATCGAACTGGCGCAGGAACATGCTTGGCATTTTTTACTGCACTGGCCGCAGAGGGCGGCAGAAGCGGCGGATATGACCAGCCTGCTTGCGTTGCGCAAATCCGCGGCAGACCCAAAGCAATTCAGCCAGACATTGGAACAATTGCTGAACGACGTATTTCTGGGTGAACCCGCTTCGCGCTGGCTGACGCACGATCTGGCCGCGTTTGATCGCTGGCGCGAACAAGCCGCTACGTTGCCGGCAAAGCTTTTCCGGACTTGGGATCGCCACGCCGACTATGGCATCAGCCTAGTTCCGTTGTTGCCGCCGCTACAACAGATAGATCCGTCGCAATGCGCTGAATTGGCACGCCTGGCATTGGCGAACGAGGATTTTTGCGGTCAACCGGAATGGGCTGGCGGGCCGACGGAAACCGGTGCCATTGCCCGCCAGCGGCAGCATTCGCTGCTTGCCGCCTGGATCGAAGCGCGCGGTCGCGGTGCAGGCGCGCGTCTACTGGCGCGACTGCTTGATCTGGCGAGTTTGCCGCAGCAACTTGCAGGCAACCGGGTTGCGGTAGTGAAGGCCTTCAACCTGGGTGAAAATATCGGCATGTCGGCAATCGAAACTTCGCGTGGTTTATTGATTCATGTTGTGCGTCTGGTCAGCGGCAAAGTCGCCGACTACCGCATTGTTGCGCCGACCGAATGGAATTTCCATCCTGCTGGTACATTGCTCGAAGCGTTGGCCGAAGCACTACCTCAAGGCTTGGCTGGTGCGGAGGTCGCTGCGCGCGCCGAAGTGATCTGCCAGTCGCTCGATCCCTGCGTTTCCTTTGCTGTCGAGGTGAGTCATGCATGAAATGGCGTTGGCCGAGGGCATCTTGCAGATTGTCGAAGATGCCGCCATGCAACAAGGTTTCAAACGCGTCACTGAAGTGCGCCTGGAAATTGGTGCTTTATCCGGCGTCGAAGTCGATGCTTTGAGTTTTTGCCTCGATATGGTGCTGAAAAACAGCATCGCAGAAGGTGCGCGACTGGAACTGGATAAATTGCCCGGGACAGGCTATTGCCTCGACTGTGGCGAGACCGTGCCGGTGAATGCGTTGTATGAGGCCTGTCCAAAGTGCGGCAGCTATCAGGTTCAAGCCACGGGTGGCACGGAAATGCGGGTCAAGGATTTGTTGGTTGAATAACTTTTTTGGAGTTTGGCGATGTGTACCGTTTGCGGCTGTGGTGAAGGAGAAACTCGAATCGAAGGCGAGGAGGGGCATCTGCATCCGCATGCTCATCCGCACGATCATTCGCATGAACACACCCATGCTGATGGCACCACGCACAGCCATCCGCCTGCGGGCCATTTCCAGCGGCATCAGGGCGATCTGCATTACGGCCTCGGCCCGGCACACGCCCACGCGCCCGGCATGAGCCAGGAGCGCATGGTGCGGATCGAGCAGGATATTCTGGGCAAGAACAACGCGCTCGCCGCCGGCAACCGCAAACATTTTGCCGAGCATGGATTGTTCGCGGTCAATCTGGTCTCCAGCCCTGGCTCGGGCAAGACCACGCTGCTGGTGAAGACGATTGAAATGCTCGCCGGCAAAGCCAAGGTCGCGGTGGTTGAAGGTGACCAGCAGACCAGCAACGATGCCGACCGCATCCGCGCTACTGGCGCGCCTGCCATTCAGGTCAACACTGGCAAGGGCTGCCACCTCGACGCGCACATGGTGGGGCGCGCGCTGGAAAACCTGAATCTGCCCGACGACAGCCTGCTGATGATCGAAAACGTCGGCAATCTGGTTTGCCCAGCCTCCTTCGACCTCGGCGAAGCGCACAAGGTCGTGATCCTGTCGGTGACTGAAGGCGAGGACAAACCGCTGAAATATCCGGACATGTTCCACGCCGCCGACCTGATGTTGCTGAACAAGGTCGATCTGCTGCCGTACCTGAATTTCGACGTCGAAAAATGCGTTGATTACGCGCATCGGGTGAATCCCGCGTTAACCGTCATTCAGGTTTCCGCCACTTCAGGCGCTGGCATGGAGATATGGCTGGACTGGTTGCTGAACGGCCTTGATTTGGCCAAGGCCGGTCGAGAAAAGAACGTCGAGAAGAATGTTGAATCGCTGAAGCAGCGCATCGCCGAGCTTGAGGCGCAGTTGCAGGCTGCAGTAACACCGATCTGAATCCGATGAATTGCAGCGGCGAAGCCATGCAACGCCGCATTCGCGTTGCCGGCATTGTCCAGGGGGTCGGGTTTAGGCCTTATGTCTGGCATCTGGCGCATCAGCTCAATCTGACCGGCTGGGTGCGCAACGATGCTGCCGGGGTTGATCTGCTGGTGATCGGCAGGCTGGATCAGCTCGAAGCCTTCACCCGCCGTTTGGCGTTGGAACTCCCGCCACTGGCGCAGGTGCGCGAACTGACCTGGGTCGATTCGCCGGTCGACCAGGCGCTGACCGATTTCAGCATCCTGGAAAGCGGCGCCGGCCAGGCGGCGACGATGATCGGTCACGACACGGCAGTCTGCGTCGATTGCCTGGCGGAAATGTTCAACCCCGCCGACCGGCGCTGGCGGTATGCCTTCATCAACTGCACGCATTGCGGCCCGCGCTATACGCTGACTCGCAAACTGCCTTACGACCGCGCCCAGACCAGCATGGCGAAGTTCCCGCTGTGCCCGGCCTGCGAGCGCGAATATCGCGACCCGGCGGATCGACGCTTTCATGCCGAACCAAACGCGTGCCCGATTTGCGGGCCGAAGCTGGAAGTGGTTCAGCTTGCTGCTGGCGGAAAAGCAACTCTTTCAGATTCCGGATCAGATCCCATCGCCGCCACGTTGGCCGAGCTCCGCGCCGGTCGCATCGTCGCGATCAAAGGCCT
>JBBQQT010000078.1:0-15999 GCA_038215555.1 Burkholderiales bacterium
GGTGGCACTGGACAAGCCGTCTGAGCGCGAACGCGGCCAGTGGTATTTCCAGCGCTATGTGCAGCATTTGCCGACCGCCGGCGAAATGGTGTTCTTCGATCGCTCCTGGTACAACCGCGCCGGGGTGGAACGGGTGATGGGCTTCTGTACGCCACACGAGTATCTGGAATTCATGCGGCAGACGCCGCAATTCGAGCGCATGTTGGCGAACAGCGGTGTGCAGTTGTTCAAATACTGGTTCTCGGTCAGCCGGGAAGAGCAACTGCGCCGTTTTATCTCGCGTCGCGACGATCCGCTGAAGCACTGGAAGCTGTCACCGATCGACATCAAGTCGCTCGATATGTGGGATGCCTACACCGAAGCCAAGACCGCCATGTTCTTCCACACCGACACGGCGGACGCGCCGTGGGTGGTGATCAAGTCGGACGACAAGAAACGCGCCCGACTCAATTGCATGCGGCATTTCCTGCATACCTTGCCCTATCCGGACAAGGATCTGCATGTCGCGCACCAACCCGACCCGCTCTTGGTGGGGTCCGGCGCTCAGGTGCTGGCCGGCGAGGAAAACATCCTCACCCGGTTTTAAGGTTCAACCAGATCGGCGTTCAGATCGCGATCAAGCCGAGCAAGCCAAGAACCAGCAAGACAATGCCGCCAGTCACAATGTGGTTGTTCGGTTCTTGCAGGTTCTGGCGGATTTCCAGCCGCATCTGGCCGACCTTCATGATCGAGTCCGAGGCGGGCGAAACTTCGACTTGGTAACTGCCGGCCTGGACCTTTTCAATGAACAGCAGATGTTCCTTGAAGTTTTGAAGGCCTTGCGCCGAGTTGCCGGCTTTCAACGTGATCAACAGTGGTTTTGACGATTCGCCCTGCTTGGACAGCGTGACGTTGTAACGGTCGATCGGCGGTTTGTGGTCGTCGGTGGTCGGGTCGAAACTGGCATCCAGATGCAGAATCAAGCCAACCGGGGCCATCTCGGCTTGCAGCTGAAATGGCGCTGAACGCCAGATTGTGGCGGCGGCATCAACGCCGGCAACCTTTTCCAGCGGCATCATGGTGGTCTGTTTGCCGGTGTAGAACTTGCTGTAAATCCAATAGGCTGGCGCCAGGATCAGGCCGATGACGAGGAGAAGCAGAGCAAATGTTTTCATGGTTCAGTCGGTTTTGAAGAAATCGGTGGGCTGGCGGTTTCCGTCAGCAGGTGAGATAGAAAAGCGCGCAGTTTGGCCGGTTTCAGCGGTTTATGCAGCACGGGCAAGTCAACCGCCTGAATTTCCCGGATTGTTTCGGGCGCGGTATCCCCGGTCAATAGCGCAGCCGGAATCTGCGCGCCAAAGGCGTCGCGCAAGAGCTGGACGGCTTCAATGCCGGTATGACCATCACGCAAGCGGTAATCGCACAGGATCAGATCGGGCGCACGGCCTAACGCCAGCAACTCGTTGCGTACCTGTTCGGCATCCTCGCCAACCGCCAAAGCCACGTTCCAGTGGTCGAACACCTCGACCATCGCCGCCAGAATGGTTTCATCATCGTCGATGAAGGCGACCAGCGCGTTTTCCAGCGGCAACATGAAATTCGCCGCTGCGGTGACAACGGGTTGGCTGGGTGCGGCCTCGCAGCGCGCGAACTGAAACGAGAAACAGGCACCGCGCCCCGGCTGCGAGCGAACCTGGACGCGGCTGCCGAGGAGTTGCAACAGACGCGAGACGATAGCCAGGCCGAGGCCGAGTCCCTTGTCTCGATGGCGTTCCGGATTTTCTAGCTGAAAATACTCTTCGAAAATTCGCGCCTGGTATTCGTGCGGAATGCCTTTGCCGGAATCCCACACTTCAAAGCGCAGCTTGTCCCGGCCGATCCGGCGCGCGCCGATCAGCACGCCGCCGCGATCGGTGTAGCGCAGCGCGTTCGAGATCAAGTTGCCGAGGATGCGCTCGACCAGAATCGGGTCGGAATTCACCCATAAGGAACTCGGTGCAAAGCTGAGGCGAATGTCGCGCGCCTGTGCAACCGGCATAAACTGGTTGGCCAGCTGATGGAACACCGCGCTGACTGCAAAACAATGCGGCCGGGCTTCCACCACGCCGGCATCGAGTTTCGATAAATCCAGCAGCGCATTGAGCAGGCTCTCCATGGCGGTGGCGGAGGCTTCGATGTGGCACGCCAGACGCCCGGCCTCGCCTTCGGGAACCTCATCCCGCAAGGCCGAGATAAGCAAGGTCAGCGCATGCAAGGGTTGCCGCAAGTCGTGACTGGCGGCGGCGAGGAAGCGCGATTTGGCCTTCACCGCAGCCTCCGCTGCCAGCTTCTGGCCGAGCAGTTCGGCAGTGGCATCGCGCACTTTCAACTCCAGATTGCGCTGATTCTGTTCCAGCGCTTGCGCCATCTGATTGACGCTGCGTTCGAGCAAGCCAATTTCGCCGTGTGACAATTCCGGCGTGCGTGCCGTCAGCTTGCCATTGGCCAGTTGCGCCACGGTCCGGGTGATGCCAAGCAGCGGCCGGCTGACCCCGCCGGATAAGCGCCACGCCAGGAGCAGCGCGAACAGCATGGCAAACAATGCGGTGCCGGAAGCGGCGAGCCCGGCCTGTGAACGCGCCTGCTCCACCGGTGACCGACTCAGGCTGACGACCAGAAAGTATTTTTCCTGCTGCACGATCGAAGGATCGAGATAGGGATCGAATTCGGCGCTTGCTGGCAACTGCACCGGGTGCGAAAAAAACAGCAAGGATTCCTTGCTCGATTGCGCTATCGGCGGCTTCCCGGTCAGCGCGGGAAGCAAATGGGCCCGGCCGCTGACCAGCATCCATTGCACGCCATCGGTGACCGCAGCCGCCTCGATGCGGCGGAAATTGCGTTCGTAATCAAGGATACGCTTGGCCGGCGGCAGGTTGCCGGAGAACAGATCGAAGGCGATGGTGTCGGCCAGGTGTTTGGCGCTGTCGCGCCCAAGTTGATCCAGCGCCTGCTCCATCTCGCTGGCGCTGCGTTGGGTGAAATAGATCGCCAGCAGGCTGACCGCGAGAAGTAGCGGCATCAATGCCACTGCCAGGATGCGCAGCCGCAAGCTTATTGTCTGACCAAAGCGACTCATCGGGATGGGGTTGCAGCGATATCGCTGAAGCGGGCGTCAGCCTACTTTCTGCCTTTATGCAGGCTCATTTTCTGGATCACCAGGACTGCCTCGGTTCGGTTGTTTACTTTCAACAGGCGAAAGATCGAGTTGACGTGGAGTTTCACCGTGCCTTCGGTGACTTGCAGCACTTCGCCGATCTGGCGGTTGCTCAGGCCTTTTGCCATTTCGCGTATGACCTGCATCTGGCGCATGGTCAGCGCTGGGTGGTTGGTTTTTGGGCTGTCATCGGTCTCGGACGGGTAGTCGAGCAAACTGGGCGGCAGATAGACGCCGCCCGCCAGAACCTGTTGCAACGCACCCAGAATGACTTCGCTTGGCGAGGCTTTGGTGATGTAGCCGAGTGCACCCGCTGCCAGCAGTTTCTGGATGTCTTCGATCTGCTCGGAGGCGGACAACACGACTACCGGAATGTCCGGGAAGGCGGCGCGGAAACGGATGACGCCATCGAGACCGGACATGCCGGGCATGAACAGGTCGAGCAAAGCCAGGTCGACCTCTTTCAATCGTTTCATCGCGGCAAATGCGGACGGGTAATCGTGCGCTTCCGTCAGGCTGACGCGAGGGTGAAGTTTGAACAGAACCGGTTTCACCCCTTCGCGGAATAGCGGATGGTCGTCGGCCAGCAATATCTTCATGTTTCTCCCGTTTTATATTTCTTGTTGGAGGGGATTTCAGAGGCCGAGGCGTTGCCAGATGGCTGAAGTCAGACCGGCTTGATTCAGGGTGTAGAAATGCAGACCGGGGGCGCCGCCGCGCAGCAGTTTTTCGCACATGCCGGCAATGAAATCGAGGCCGAATGACTTGATCGACGCCGTGTCGTCCATATAGCCTTCCATCTTGTTGGTCAGCCAACGCGGTACTTCGGCGCCGCAGGCGGTGGAGAAACGCGACAACTGGCTGAAGTTGGAAATCGGCATGATGCCGGGCACGATCGGCAACGTAACGCCGATTTGGGCGCAGTCATCGACAAAGTTGAAATACGCGTCCGGATTGAAGAAATACTGGCTAATGGCGGCATTCGCACCGGCGTCCGCCTTGCGCTTGAAATTCATCAGGTCGTCGCGGTAATTGCGCGCCTGCGGATGCGTTTCCGGATAGGCGGCGATCTCGATCTGGAACCAGTCTCCGGTTTCCTGGCGAATGAAGCTGACCAACTCGTTGGCATAGCGAAACTCACCTGGCTCCGCCATGCCGGAAGGCAGATCGCCGCGCAACGCGACGATATGGCGTATGCCATTGCTGCGATAGGTTTCCAGAATCTCGCGAATGCTGTCGCGGGTCGAGGCGACGCAAGATAGATGCGGCGCTGCGGCGAGTCCGGCAGCCTGGATTTCGAGCACGGTTTCGAGTGTGCGTTCGCGCGTCGAACCGCCGGCGCCAAACGTGACGGAGAAAAACTTGGGATGCAGCAGCGCCAGTTGCGCGCGGGTATCGCGCAGCTTGGCCATGCCCTCGGGCGTTTTCGGCGGGAAAAATTCAAGGCTGAAGGTTCGATCGGTCATCGCGGCACGAGGAGAGGAAGAAAGTGTCGGCATTCTAACCGGGCGCAAACCGAGCGCTATGCCAACACGATGCCGAGGCCCTTGCCGATGAACCAGGTGGCCGCCCCGGCGCCGGCGCCAATCAGCAACATGCGCAAACCGCCGGCGAAGGCATTCAAACCGGTGAACAGGCTGAGTGCTGCGCCAACGCCGAACAGGCTGATGCCGGTTGCCGCCAAGACGCCATAAAAAGCATGGCTTCCGGACAGCAAAAAATACGGCAACACCGGCAAGGACGCGCCGATTGCGAAGGCAATGAAGGAACTGATCGCAGCGCCCCAGGGCGAACCGAGTTCGTCCGGGTTGAGCCCGAGTTCTTCCCGCGCCAGGGTGTCCAGCGCCCGGTCTGGATCGGCAATCAACGCCCTTGCCATGCGGCCGGCTTCTTCCGCTTCAACGCCCTTGGCTTGATAGATCAATGCCAGTTCGGCGGCTTCCTCGCCGGGATACTGGTCGAGTTCCTCGCGTTCAAGCGCGATCTGGTACTCATGGAATTCGCGTTGCGAGCGCATCGATACATATTCGCCCGCCGCCATTGAGAAAGCGCCGGCCAGCAAGCCGGCAATGCCGGACAGCAGAATCATGTCGGCGCCTGCGCCGGCGCCAGCAACACCGAGAATCAGGCTGGCATTCGAGATCAGGCCGTCATTTACGCCGAACACTGCCGCGCGCAGGTTGCCGCTGCCGGCATTCCTGTGCTTCTCGCCGCGCATCTGTTCCAGGCTGGTTGGTGTGCCATGTGGCGGCGCAGCGTGATACAGGCTCATGCCGCGCACCTTCATCGCCGCCAGAATGCCTTTCAGCGGCTTTACCCCAAGGCGTGGAATCAGCCAGGCGACCAGACGTGCGCGCAGATCGGGCGTGAATTCCGGCGGTGGCATGCCGAGCTTGTCCATCTCCGCTTGCCAGAGCCGGGCCTGGCCTTCGGCGGCTTGCGCCAGTTCAAGAAACAGCACCTGCCGGGTAGAACCGGATTCGGCGTCGGAGACGACGCGATACAGCCAGGCGGAACGTTTCTCTTCCTGCCAGCTGGCTATCGCCTGGGTCGGATTGGTCTGCATGCGGATTGCCTCTAGGAATGAATGCCGCGCCGATATTGCACCGCTTCGGCGACCTGGCTGGTGCTGATCGAATCAGCGCCAGCCAGGTCGGCAATGCTGCGCGCCACGCGCAGGATGCGATGGTAGGCGCGGGCGGATAGATTGAGTCGCGCGATGGCTTGCTTCAGCAGCGTCATCGCAGCGGCGTCGGGTTGGCAGTGCAGGTCGATCTCCTGGCTGCCGAGCTGCGCATTCGGTTTTCCCTGGCGCTCGATCTGGCGCGCCCGCGCTGCCGCCACGCGCAGCCGGACCACGGCCGAGGTTTCACCGCTGGCGGTGGAAGTCATTTCAGCTTCCGGCAACGCGGCGACTTCAATATGCAGATCGATGCGATCGAGCAACGGGCCGGAAATGCGACTGCGGTATCGCGCCACCACTTCCGGCGAGCAGTGGCATTGGCCGCCGGGATGTCCAAGATAGCCGCATGGGCAGGGATTCATGGCCGCGATGAGCTGAAACCGGGCCGGAAAATCAGCCTGTCGCGCCGCGCGTGAAATGGTGATGCGGCCGGCTTCCATCGGTTCACGCAAGACTTCCAGTGCTTTCCGGTCGAATTCGGGGAGTTCGTCGAGGAACAACACGCCATGCGTCGCCTGGCTGATTTCGCCCGGTCGCGGTGGATTGCCGCCGCCGACCAGTGCGACGCCGGAAGCGGTGTGATGCGGTGATCGGTACGGCCGCAAGCGCCAGTTCTCGCTGCGGAAGCCGCCGGTGAGCGACAGCACGGCGGCGGATTCGAGCGCCTCGGCCTGGGTCATCGGCGGCAGAATGCCGGGCAGGCGGCTGGCCAACATCGACTTGCCGGTCCCCGGTGGCCCGCTCATCAACATCGAGTGACCGCCAGCGGCGGCGATTTCCAATGCACGGCGAGCGTGTTGCTGGCCTTTGACATCGGCCAAGTCGGCATAGTCTGGCTGCGCGATTGTTTCACGTGGAACAACTCGCGGCAGCAGCGTGCGACCGGTCAGATGCGCGCAAACTTCGAGCAGCGAGTCTGCCGCATAGACTTCAGCGCCCTCGGCCAAGGCGGCTTCCTCGGCACTGGCGCGCGGCAGGATGAAGGCGCGGCCACTGCGCGCAGCGCTCAACATCATCGCCAAGGCGCCGCGAATCGGCCGCAATGCGCCGGTCAACGCCAGCTCGCCGGCGAACTCGTAATCCTTCAGTTTTTCTGTCGGCAATTGACCGGAGGCGGCGAGCAGGCCGAGCGCGATAGGCAAATCGAAGCGGCCGGATTCCTTCGGCAGATCGGCCGGCGCCAGGTTGACCGTGATGCGACGCTGGGGAAAGTCATAGCCGGATTGCAGCAGCGCAGCGCGTACCCGATCACGCGCCTCCTTCACCTCCGCTTCGGCCAGACCAACCAGCGTGAAAGCCGGCAAGCCATTCGCCAGATGCGCTTCGACGATGACCTCCGGCGCATCCATGCCGGCCAGCGCACGGCTGCTGACGATGGCTAAGCTCATTTTTCTCTCCCTGTGTTTTGGGTCATTTGCGGCGTTTCAGCCCCTGCCGCCCGACCCAATCACGCGCGAATTGTTGCGCCACTCTTCCGGAACGTCCGCCGCGCTGGATCGCCCATTGCAGTGCTTCGATGCGGGTTGCCTCAGCGCTGGCGCCGCCGAGAGCGACGATCCAGCTTTCGACGATGGCCAGATAGGCGTCCTGATCGAACGGATAGAAGGTCAGGATCAGGCCGAAACGGTCGGACAGCGAAATCTTCTCCTCGGTGCTTTCGCCCGGCCGCACCTCACTGCCGAGATGCTGGGTTGCCAGATTCTCGGCGAAGAATTCCGGCATCAGATGGCGCCGGTTCGAAGTCGCGCAGATCAGCACATTCGCCGGCAAACCGGAGACCGAGCCATCGAGTGCCGCCTTCAACGGTTTGTAGGCGGCATCGCCCGATTCAAAGGAAAGATCGTCGGCGAACAGAATGAAACTGAACGGCTGGTTTTCCAGCCGCGCGGTGATATCGGGCAGGTCGATCAGATCATCGCGATCGACTTCCACCAGTCGCAGGCCTTTCTTGGCGTAACGCGGCAACAGGGCCTTGATCAGCGATGATTTACCGCAGCCGCGACTGCCGGTAAGCAATACGTTGTTGGCCGGCAGGCCTAGGAGGAATTGACGCAGGTTGCGGTCGAGCGCCGCCTTCTGCTGATCAACCGCGGACAGCGCCGACCAGGGCGGGCAATTCAGTGTCGAAACCGGCGCCAGCATGCCGAGGCCGTTCTGCTTGCGCCAGCGACAGGCCCAGGTGGCTTTCCAATCGATACGCGGCGGCGCCGGCGGCAGCCAGGCATCCAGCCGCGCCAGCAGATCGTTGCCGCGTGCGATCAACAAAGCCAGTTCCGGCGTGACTGAATAGCTCGGCAGGTCTTCTTCGTCAGGTTCGATTTCCATAGCAGGACTTTTGGCTGGATTGAAAGGGCATTCTAAACGCGGATGTGCGCCAGCTTGGGATACGCCTTGATTGGCCTCCTCTCGATCTAGTATGTCCACGTCAGTAAATCGAAGAGTGCGTGGATGTCAGTCGGTGAAATCGCCAAGTCAACATGCCGTCACCCTAATATTGCGCCATTTAAAAGGGTGAAATATGGGTTGCGCGCCAGATTAAATGGCGCGATATTTGATTATCGCGCCAAAATAACCTCACTGAAATGCCAAAATTGCCCTCAACACTGGAATTGGATCGGATCGTCGAACTGATTCCCCAAAACTCCACCGGTATCGGAGTGGAGGTGCTTTCCAGGTCGCTACCCAGCATCCCGCGCCGCACCTTGCAACGGCGTCTGGCGACATTGGTTGAGCGCCGGCGCATCGTCACCCAGGGTGAGGGGCGTGCGGTTCGGTATCTACTTGCACCCCACTTGATCGGGGCAGCCGATTCCACCTCGACATGCATCGCAAGCGCGGCTGGTATTGAAATCTATGTGCCCACTTCGCCGGAAGGCAATGAAATCCGTGCGTATGTCAAACAACCTCGCCATTTGCGCCAGCCAGTGGGTTACCAGGTTGAATTTCTGGAGCAGTACTACCCCAATCAAACCGCTTACTTGCCACCCGATCTGTGCCGCCAACTGCACAGCATGGGCCAATCACCTGCGGAACAGAGCCCGGCGGGAACCTTCGCCCGCGAGATCCTCAACCGGCTGCTGATTGATCTTTCCTGGTCTTCTTCCCGGCTGGAAGGCAATACCTACAGCCGGCTCGATACGGAACGCCTGATCGAATTCGGGCAGGCTGCCGAGGGCAAGGATGCGCTGGAAACACAGATGATCCTCAACCACAAGGCCGCTATCGAATATCTGGTGAACGACCCCGGGAATTCGCTTGTCAGTCCTGAGACACTGATCGCGCTGCACGCCTTGCTATCCGATGGCCTGATGCCCGACCCGCGTGCCTGCGGCCGTATCCGGGTGCGTCCGGTGGATATTGGCGGTAGCGTGTTTTATCCCGTCGCCATGCCGCAACGGATCGAGCAATTGTTCGGCATTGTCGTCAACATGGCGGCGGAAATTCACGATCCGTTCGAGCAGGCATTTTTCCTCATGGTGCATCTGCCCTATCTGCAGCCATTCGAGGATGTGAACAAGCGCGTCTCCCGCCTGGCGGCCAACATCCCCCTGATTTGTCACAACCTGTGCCCGCTGTCTTTCATCGATGTGCCGCAACAGTCCTACGTCGACGCCATGCTGGGTATTTATGAACTGAACCGCATCGAGTTGCTGCGTGATGTGTTTATCTGGGCCTATGAGCGTTCCTGCCAACAGTATCTCGCCGTGCGGCAACAGCTTGTGCCGCCGGATTCCTTCCGTCTGCGTTACCGGACAGCGCTGAGCGAAGTCGTCGCCGCCATCGTCCGCAATGACGAATCCGTCACGGAAGCCTCTGTTCGCGCTCGATTACCGAACAGCATCGCGTTGCCAGACCGGATGCAGTTTGTCGAACTGGTGCTCAACGAGTTCAAGACGCTGCACCCGGGTAATGCCGTCCGCTTCGGCCTGCGGCCGTTGGAATTCAGCAGTTGGCAGCAGAGAAATCCATAGCAATGCTTTAAAACCGGAGCGGCAGGCTATCGAGCCGGCAGGAGGATCGGTCCGGCTTGCGCGCCTCGGAGTGGCGACAGCATCCTGTATCCAGCGGCATACTTGCGGCCTGTCTGTGTTCTCGTTCAACCATGCCTGTCCAATCTTCTTCCGCTTCCCCAGCCCGCACCCGCTTGCTTGATGTCGGCGCGCGTTCCACCCCGACGCGTGAGCATGTGCTCGCCATCCTGCTGGCCGCGCCGAGCGCGATGAGCCATCAGGAAATCGAGGCGACGGCGCGCGAGCTGGGTCTGGATTTCGATCGCGTGACACTGTATCGCGTGCTGGACTGGCTGGTGACACAGGGTCTGGCGCACAAGATCGAGGGACGCGATCGTGTCTGGCGCTTCAACGCGGTGACGGTGACCGAGGCCGAGCACGGCCATGCGCATTTCCACTGCACACAGTGCGGCAAGGTGTTCTGTCTGGAACAGATGCAACCCAGTTTCGCGCTGACCTTGCCGACGGGATTCCGCTACGAGAAGGCCGAGCTGACCATTCAGGGGCTGTGTCCGAACTGCGCTGGCGGATAGCGCCCGTTAATGCAACCAAGTTGCATTAACGGGTTGCTAGCGGCTACTATGCAACTTGATTGCATTGGTTGTTCCTCGACACGGCGGTTCCCCCATGGTTTTACTTCACATCTTTCTGGCCACGCTGGCCGGCGGCGTTCTCTCTGTATTGCTCGCCGCCACGCTGGCGCTGACCTGGCTGCCGCGCTTTGCCGACCGGATGGTGGCCTACGCGGTGGGCGTGCTGCTCGCGTTCGCCTTCACCAGCCTGCTGCCGGAGGCGGTTGCATTGGGCCTGGATGCAGCGTTGGTCGGGCAGATTCTGCTCGCCGCCATCGTCGTTTTCTTCCTGCTGGAAAAGGCTGCGTTGTGGCGTCACGACCATAACCACGCGCACGGCCAACGCACGCATCCGCCGCAGGTAGCGATGATCGTGCTGGGCGACGGCCTGCACAATTTTGTTGATGGCGTGCTGATCGCCGCCGCGTTTCTGGCCGACCCGACCCTGGGCTGGATCACCACGATGGCGGTACTAGCGCATGAGTTGCCGCAGGAAATCGGAGATTTCATGGTGTTGTTGAATGCCGGCCTGAGCAAATCCCGCGCGCTGGCGCTGAATGCCCTGTCCGGCGCGGCGATGATCCTCGGCGGCGTCGCCGGTTATGTCGCGCTCGATGGTGTGCAGACCGCCGTGCCTTATGTCCTGGTGGTTGCCGCCGCCAGCTTCATCTACATCGCCGTTGCCGATCTGGTGCCGGAACTGCATCGCCATCGCAGCATCAGTGATGCAGCCGCCCAGTTGGTCCTGCTGCTTGCCGGTATTGCTACCGTGCAGTTGATCGGGCTGATGCTGCCGCATACACATTGATACAAGAGTCGCCATGATTGATACCCGTATCCCTGTCACCGTGCTCACCGGTTTTCTCGGCGAAGACCATCACCAGCATGATGACGCGGTGAAGTCCTTCGTCATTCGTGAGTCGCGTCCCTACGCTGGCGACAAGCTGGAACTGGCGATCGGACTGCTGGTGGAAAAACACGGCGCCAACCTGCTGCGCTACAAAGGCATTCTGTGCATGGTCGGCAACCCGGACAAGGTTGCCATTCAGGGTGTGCACATGATCATGGGCGGCGACAACTTCCGCCCCTGGCGCGACGATGAAGTCCGCGAAAGCGTCATGGTGTTCATTGGCCGCGACTTGCCGGAGACGAAATCATGACCGATTTGCTGACCCCGCAGACGCTGGAGCGCGTTTCGGATGTGGCCGAGGTCGCCAGCCTGACTGGTCTGGTGCGCATCTTCGAGCCGGAAATTCAACTCTGCCATCTGCCGCGTTCGCCTGATCCCTTGATCGAGCGCTATTTGGCGGCGGCGCCGCGTCTGGGTGAGGGATTCCGTCAAGTGGTGGAGGTGCGGCAAGGCTGCGCCGCCGATCTGCTTCCTGACCTGCCCGGTCGCCAGGCGCTGATCAACGATATGGCTTTTATCGTGGCCGTATATGGCGATCTGCTCGGATGTCACCGTGTCGCCTTGCGGCTGGAGGTCATTCGCCGCGCCATGTGTCCACGCTTCCATGTCGATCGCACCGGTATCCGCCTGCTTTGCACTTACCGTGGCCCCGGTACCGAATGGCTGGAGTCGGAAGCCGCCGATCGCGAGCGGCTCGGTCATGCCGCCGGCGGCCTGGATGACGAACACTCCGGCTTGATTCGCTCCAACGCCGGCGTCGGTCAGGTGGCTCCGTTTGCCATCGCCTTGCTGAAGGGGGAGTTGTGGCAAGGCAACGATCACCGTGGCGCCATTCATCGTTCACCCGCCGTGCCCGAGCCGGACGCGCCGCGCGTGCTGCTGGCGTTGGATGCGGTTTGGGATTGATTAAAAAGGAAGCTTATGTCCACTGTCATGCACACTGAAAACCGCCTTCCCGTTACCGTCCTGTCCGGCTTTCTTGGCGCCGGCAAGACCACCTTGCTGAATTACATTCTGAACAACCGCGAAGGCCGCCGGGTGGCGGTGATCGTCAACGACATGAGCGAGGTCAACGTCGATGCCGCGCTGGTGCGCGACGGCGGCGCGGCCTTGTCGCGCACCGAGGAAAAGTTGGTGGAAATGTCCAACGGCTGCATCTGCTGCACACTGCGCGAGGATTTGTTGCTGGAAGTCTCGCGACTGGCGAAAGAGGGGCGCTTCGACAATCTGGTGATTGAATCGACCGGCATCGGCGAACCGCTGCCGGTGGCCGAGACCTTTACTTTCGAGGACGAGAACGGCGTTTCGCTGTCGAAGCTCACCCGCCTCGACACCATGGTCACCGTGGTTGACGCGCGCAATTTCCTCGACGACTACGCCAGCGATGATTTGCTGGGCGATCGCGGCGAATCGCTGGGCGAGGAAGACACCCGCACGGTGGCGACGCTGCTGGTCGAGCAGATCGAGTTCTGCGATGTCATCGTCGTCAACAAGGCCGATCTGGTCAGTGAGGCCGAACTGGCCCGACTGTTGTCGATCCTGCATACCTTGAATCCGCGCGCGAAACTCGAACTCGCCCGCTTCGGCCGGGTGGATCTGGGCAGCGTGCTCGACACCGGCCTGTTCGATTTCGAGCAGGCCGCGCAAGCGCCCGGGTGGCTGAAGGAAATGCGCGGCGAGCATGTGCCGGAAACCGAGGAGTACGGCATCGCCAGCTTCGTCTATCGCGCTGGTCGGCCGTTTCATCCGGCCCGCTTCTGGGACTGGATTCATACCGAATGGCCCGGCGTGATCCGCGCCAAAGGCTGGTTCTGGCTGGCCAGTCGCCCCGAGTGGGCGGGTGTCTGGTCGCTGGCCGGGTCGACGCGCGACCACAGCCCTGGCGGCTTCTGGCCGGAAGGCGTGGACAGCCAAGGCAAAATGCGATGCGACGCGCGCCAGGAAATCGTGCTGATCGGCATCCGCATGGATCAGGCGGAACTCAAGACCTGCTTCGATGCCTGTCTGCTGAGCGACGAAGAAATGGCGCTGGACGAAGCCGCCTGGAGGCAACTGGATGACCCGTTTCCGCGTTGGCGGATGGCGGAACAGGACTGACTATGACCTTGTTTCAGGAGAAACACATGCCACTCAAATCTCTGGCGCCTGTCGCGTTTGTCGCGCTATTGATCGCCGCGCCGGTATCCGCGCAGCAGGACCACAAACATGATCATGCCCATCATCACGCCGCCCATGTGCATGGCGTCGCCAAACTCGAAGTCGCGGTGGATGGCGGCAATCTGAGCCTGCACCTGGAATCGCCGTTAGAGGGTTTGCTCGGATTCGAACACGCGCCGCGCAATGACAAGGAGCGCGCTGCAGCCAGCGAAATGCGCAAGAAACTCGCCGATGCCGGCAAGTTGTTCGCGCCGACCACGGCGGCGCAATGCACGCTGAAATCGGTACAGATCGACGCGCCGTCGCTGGACACCAAGCCGGCTTCCGGTGACGCGGAACATGCCGATCTCGACGCCGATTTCCTGTTTATCTGCGCCCAGCCGGCCAAATTGACCGGGATGGACGTGCGCCTGTTTCAGGTGTTTCCAAAGATGCGTCGCATCGAAGCCCAGGTGGTCAGCGGCAAAGGGCAGAAAGCGACGCGTCTGAGTTCAAAAATGCGGTACCTGAGCTGGTAAATTGCAAACAAAGTTGAAAGGTAAGCTGGCCGGCATGTCGCAACCCCTTCTGTCGCTTGAAAACCTGATATTCCGCTGGCCGGGGCAGGCCAAGGCTTGCCTGGAAATCGCCGAATTCCAGGTGGCGGCGGATGAACAGGTGTTCATTCATGGCGAGAGCGGCTCCGGCAAAAGCACCTTGCTGAATCTGGTCGCCGGTGTACTGACGCCGCAGCAGGGCGACATCGTCGCGCTCGGGCAGCCGTTATCGAAGCTTTCCGCCGCCGCACGCGACCGCTTCCGGGTCGATCACATCGGCCTGATCTTTCAGCAATTCAACCTGATTCCGTATCTGTCGGTGCTCGACAACGTCCTGCTGCCCTGCCGTTTTTCTCTACGCCGCAGTGAACGCGCGGGCGATATCCGGCAGGCAGCAACCACCTTGTTGCAGCACCTCGATCTGGACGCCAGCCTCTGGCAGCGCCCGGCGACACAGTTGTCGGTCGGCCAGCAACAACGTGTGGCGGCGGCGCGGGCGTTGATCGGTCGGCCGGAAATCATCATCGCCGATGAGCCGACCTCGGCGCTGGACGCGGCGCGACAAACGGCTTTTCTGGATTTGCTGCGGCGCGAGTGCGCGGCGGCGAACGCGGCGCTGCTGTTCGTCAGCCATGATCTGCGTCTGGCGGAAGGCTTCAACCGGCGCGTTGAAATGAGCCAGATCAATCGGGGGCCGCAATGACTTCTCGCATGCCCGTAGCCCGGATGGAGCAACGCGGAATCCGGGATCGTTCGATGCCACCGCAGGCCCAGCCCCCGGATTGCATTGCATTGCATCCGGGCTACAGCTTGGCCCGACGAGGCGCGCCATGACCCATCTTCTCCCGCTCGCCCTGAAAAGCGCCTGGAACCGGCGCTACACGCTGGGACTGACGCTGATTGCCATCGCCTTGTCGGTGACCTTGCTGCTCGGCATCGAGCGGGTGCGCCAGGATGCGCGAGACAGTTTCGCGCAGGCGGTATCCGGCACTGATCTGGTCGTCGGCGCGCGATCCAGCCCGCTGCAATTGCTGCTCTATGCGGTGTTCCGCATCGGCGAGGCGAGCAACAACATGGGCTGGGACAGTGTTCAGGCGCTGGCGGCGCATCCCGCCGTGGCCTGGACGATTCCGTTGTCACTGGGCGATTCGCACCGGGGTTTTCCGGTGCTGGGCACGACGTTGGCCTACTTCGAGCATTTTCATTATGGCGACAAGCAGCCGCTGAAACTGGCGCAGGGCCAGCCCTTCGTCGGTCTGTTCGATGCGGTGATTGGCGCGGAAGTGGCGGAGCGTTTGGGCTACAAACTCGGCGACAAAATCATCCTGGCGCATGGCATGAGCGAGGTTGACACAACACACGGTCCAGAACATGGCGACAAGCCGTTCAGCGTGGTCGGCATCCTCGCCCGCACCGGCACGCCGGTGGATCGCACGCTGCATATCGGCCTGGAAGCGCTGGAGGCGATACATCTGGATTGGCAAGGCGGCGCGCCGATCACCGGTTTTGCGATTCCGCCCGAACTGGTGACCAAATTCAATCTGACGCCGAAATCGGTTACCGCTGTGCTGGTCGGCCTGAAAACTCGCGCCGGGGTGTTCTCCATGCAACGTTACGTCGCCAACTATCGTGACGAGCCGCTGATGGCGGTGCTGCCCGGTGTCGCGTTGAGCCAGTTGTGGGAAATGATGGCAGTCGCCGAACGCGCGTTGATCGCAATCTCGGCGCTGGTGGTGGTGGTCAGCTTCGCCGGTCTGGTTGCCGTGGTGCTGGCGGGCTTGGGTGAACGCCGACGCGAACTCGCCATCCTGCGCGCCAACGGCGCCCGGCCGCGCGATCTGTTCACCCTGCTGGCGCTGGAAGGCGGCGCGGTAACGCTGGCTGGCGCGTTGGTTGGCGTCATGCTGCTGACGTTGCTGACATTCGCACTTGGCCCCTGGCTGGAAGCGCAATACGGCC
>JBBQQT010000079.1:0-15810 GCA_038215555.1 Burkholderiales bacterium
GAATTCGGCGTGGGCCTCTTTACCGTGCGTCCTACGCACACTGTGCGCGGTACATTCGGGGGTGCGGACTGTTCGGGCCGGGTCCGGTTAGGCAACGGGGTTCACCCGCCAAACGTTTAACGACCTCGTGTCCGCCAGCACGCTCTTTTTATTTATGGATCATCCCAGCGCCACTTTCATGTTCGGGGGCGAGCCAGGGGATCATGAGTGGTTAGGCTGTTTCCGGCAGCAAACTTTGATACAGCGTCTGGTAGGTGAGGGCACTTTTCCCCCAGCTAAAATCGCTGTTCATGCCCGCCGCCATCATTTTTTTCCAGGCCGGTTTCTGACTGTAAAGATCAAGTGCCCGTTCCACCGCCAGCCATAGTGCATGCGGCGTCGGTTCGTGGAAGACGAAGCCGGTGACGTCATCTTCCACCGTATCGCGCAGGCCGCCGGTGGCGTGCACGATGGGGACGCTGCCGTAACGCAGGCTGTACATCTGGTTCAAGCCGCACGGTTCGAACAGCGACGGCATCAGGAAGATGTCCGAGCCGGCTTCAATCCGGTGCGACAGACCCTCGTCGTAGCCGATCAGCGCGGCGACCTTGCCGGGATGACGCGCCACCAGTTCACGTACGGCGGCTTCAATCGATTTTTCACCGGTGCCGAGCAAGGCGATCTGACCGCCGAGATCGACGATGCCATCCGCCACGGCAAGCACCAGGTCCATCCCTTTCTGGTGCGCCATGCGCGCGATCATGCCGAACAGCGGTGCATCGGCATGAGTTTCCAGCCCGAGCTCTTCCTGCAATTTCAGCTTGCAACGCTTTTTGCCGGAAGGCGCGCGGACGTGGTACTCGCAAGGTAAATGCAGGTCGGAAGAAGGGTTCCAGTAACCGGTATCGATGCCGTTGAGAATGCCGGATAGCTGGTACTGGCGGCTGGCCAGCAGGCCCTGCATGCCCATACCAAGCTGAGGCTGCTGAATTTCCTCGGCATAAGTCGGCGACACCGTGGTGATGTGGTTGGCGTAATACAAACCGGCTTTCAGGAACGACAAATTGCCGTAGTACTCGACGCCCTCGACGGCAAAACAACTGGCCGGCAAATTCAATTTCGGCAGCATGTCGGGCGGGAAAATGCCTTGATAGGCCAGGTTATGTACTGTCATCACGGTCGGTGTCGCAAAACCGGTCAGGCGCAGATAAGCCGGCGCCAGACCGGTTTGCCAATCGTTGCAGTGCAGCACATCGGGCCGCCAATCGAGCGGTGAATCGGAGCTGGCGAGCAGCGCGGCAACCTGGCTCAGCAAACCGAATCGTTGCGCGTTGTCAGCATAATCAACGCCGTTCGCATCCTGGTAAGGACCGCCAATGCGGTTGAAGGCTTCGGGCGCGTCAAGGACGTAGAGCGGGGTGTCCGAACCCGGCATTTGGCTTTCCAGTAGACGCGCACTGATGCCGGTTTTGTCATTGAAAAAAAGGTGGCTGAACTCGACCAAGGTCGTGGTTGACTGTAGTTTTTCAATGACAACTGGATAGCCTGGCAGAAGGATCCGGCAATCAATTCCGATTTCGCGCAAAGCCGCTGGCAGGGCGCCGGAAACGTCAGCCAGACCCCCGGTTTTGATCAACGGTGCGGCTTCGGAAGTGGCGTACAAAATACGCATAATGAAAATTCCTTTTTGATTTGCGTCAAGAATAATCGGCTTTTACCGATCTTCCTACATTGAATGAAGCTGACACTAAGCGTATGTAACGAACAGGGGTATTTTGAATGAGAAACAACCAGCTAGTCACTCAAAGGGAAAATGACGTTCCCGCGGCGAATGCAATCGTCAGCAGAACGGATGCAAAAGAGGTGCTGACCTTCGTCAATGACGATTTTGTCAGCAGCTCAGGCTATTTGCGTGAAGTTGATTGGCCAGCAACACAGCATCGTGCGGCATCCGGACGTGCCTGCTGAAGTTTTCTGCGATCTCTGGGATACGCTGAGCAAGGGCCGCACCTGGACCGGTCTGGTCGAGTATCGCTGCAAGATCGTTGAGTCTGTATCCGGTTATCCAGACCCTTTCGAACCGAGCCGTACAAGCCGCGGCAGACATCAAAATGGCGTTGCTTGAAGAAGGTGTTACAGCACGCAAAATCGCTCACAACATGAAAAGGTTGCGTAAATGACTGAAACAGGCTCGGAAGCAAGCCGAAAGGCTTCTTCCGTGGCCGATCAGGTCGCCGGATTGGCGGATTCAAAGTTTGAAAGATGTGAGTATCTGGCGCAAGGCCGGTTCCGATCAGGGTTTCAGATACGCGAAACCTTCCTTTGACTGAAGTCTGCCGATTTCGGCGACGCCGGATGGCACTACCTGGGCTTCCATGATGACGGCGTTTTCATCCAGGTTGCGTCCCTTCAGGGTGTTGAGGCAAACGCGGAACTCGACGCCTTTTTCTTTCAGCCCGGCAACCTGGGGCGCGTAAGCACCTTTTTCGTCCTTGGCATCGTTGAGCAGGAAATCGATGCCTTTGCCATGGGTGACGACCACGATTTTCGCATCCGGACTGGCGCTTAGATGGTTTTCTGCGTTACGCATGGCAATGCGTGCGAGTGCACTGTCATTGACGTGGTAAACGACTTTTTCCTGCGCGGCGGCTACGGCTGTGATTCCGGGGCTTTTTGCGTTGTTGGCTGCAGCATGGGCGGCAGGCAAGGCAAGGGTGGTGCACAACAAGGCGAGCATCAGCTGGCTGGTTTTCATGGTTTTTCCTTACAAGTAGGTGGAGTGCGGAAATTTCCGGGTACGCTTGACCCAACTGTAGGACGCATGCAGCGCAATCTTTATTCCAGTGCCGGCATGGAATATTTCAACCAGTTGGGCCGTCTTACCTTTGGCCGTCGCTTGTTCGTCCCAGGCGCAGTCCGCAACCCGGTTACAGGAGCGTGATTTGCTTAAGCTGTTTTCCTTGCTCAATTTTCCGTTGCGCCAGCGTCTGGAAGCGCTGCGCCCGCGGCTGTACCGACTGGCTTATGCCTGGTGCCACGATGCCGCATTGGCGGATGACCTGACGCAGGAGACACTGATCAAAGCGCTTGGTCGCAGCAACCAGTTGCGTGATGCACAGGCGCTGGACGGCTGGCTGTTTTCGATTCTCAACAACTGTTGGCGCGACCAACTGCGAGCGCGCCGCGATTTCGTCGATGTGGACGACCTGGACGCGGCCATCGTCGATGAATCGCCTGCCGCACGCGCTGCCGTTGGGGCAACGCCAGGTGATCACGCTGGTGGATATCGAAGAATGCAGTTATGCCGCTGTCGCGGCCATCCTTGAAGTGCCGGTTGGCACGGTGATGAGTCGCCTGGCGCGGGCGCGCCAGGCGTTGAAATTGCAGTTCAGTGCAAAACAGACCCCGGAGGCGCTGGTTGGCCATGCGGTTAGCCATTCAGCGGCAATCAGGAGAGTGAAATGAACCTGGCTACACCCGAAACCGACTCAGACACGGCGCTGACCCAAGTCTGTCTGGATGCCTATGTTGACGGCGAACTGGCCGCCGATGAGCGCGCGCTTGTGCTGGCGCGGCTGGAAACGGATGCGGCATTCAAGGCGGATGCCTGCGAACTGCGTCTGCTGAAGGACCAGATTCGCAATGCTTATCTGGCACCGCCCGCCCTGCCGCAGCGGCAGGCAGGGCGTTTGACCACGAACTGGTCGAGGGCGTTGGCGGCCTCGTTGATTCTGGCGTTGGGCATCGGCGCTGGCTGGCTGGGCCGCGATGTCACCGGCCAACCAGCTGCTTTCCAGCGTTTGGCCGGATTGCCGGAAGGCTATCGGGCGGTTGCGCTGAGCGAGAAGATCGATCCCAGCAAGATCATCCTGCATCTCGATTCCGGCGATCCCGGTCGGCTCGATAAAGTGCTGGATATGGCCGATCAATTGCTGCTGAAACAGCACGGGGTAAGTATCGAAATCATCGTCAACAGCTATGGCCTGGATCTGTTGCGCGTCGATGTGACGCCGTTGGCCGGGCGGATCGAGTCGATGGCGCGGCAGCACGCCAACCTGAGCTTTGTCGCCTGCGGCCAGACCGTGGCCCGCTTGAAGCGGGACGGCGTCAAGGTCGAGTTGTTGCCGGTGGCCTATACATCCAGTTCGGTGATCAACGAAATCATGACCCGCATGGGGCAGGGCTGGGTTTATGTAAAGGTCTGAGGTAAAGGTCTGAGCCTCAGATCGCTTTCTTGGGCTAGCCAGCGTCCGCCATACCTTGGTACTGTGAATAGCAACAACAAACGGAGAACAATATGCTCGAAATCGGACTTTACGGACTCGGTCGCATGGGCGGCAACATGGCGCGCCGTCTGGCGCGCGGTGGCATCAAGGTGCATGCGCTGAATCGCAGTTACGCGGTCACGGAAAAACTGGCGGCGGAAGAATCCAATGTCACGCCCTGTAAAACCGCGGCGGAAATGCTGCAAAACCTGGCCGCACCGCGCATTGTCTGGTTAATGTTGCCGGCGGGCGAGGCGACGGAGGCCGCCATCGACGAAATTTCCGGCTTGCTGCAGCCGGGCGATTTGCTGGTCGATGGCGCCAATGGTTTTTATCAGGAAGCCATGCGGCGTGCCGAGTTGCTGGCCGGCAAGGGTTTGAATTTCGCCGATGTCGGCGTTTCCGGCGGCGTCTGGGGGTTGGCCAACGGCTATTGCCTGATGGCCGGCGGCAGCGAGTCGGACTTCGCGCGGCTGAAGCCTTATCTGCAAGCCTTGGCGCCGACGCCGGAAACGGGCTGGCTGCATGCCGGTCCAGCCGGGGCGGGGCACTTTACCAAGATGGTTCACAACGGCATCGAGTACGGCATGATGCAGGCGCTGGCCGAGGGGTTTGCGCTAATGAGCGCAAAGCAGGAATTCGAGCTTGATATTGCTGCAATCGCCGAACTCTGGCGGCATAGCTCGGTGGTGCGTTCCTGGCTGCTCGATTTGTCGGCCGATTTCCTGAAAAACGATCAGAAACTGGAAGCCATTGCGCCGGTGGTGGCGGATTCAGGCGAAGGCCGCTGGACTGCGCTGGAGTCGATCAATCTCGGCGTGCCGACGCCGGTGATGACGCTGGCCTTGATGAGCCGTTTTGCCAGCCAGGGCAAAGGCGATTTCGCCAACCAGATGCTGGCCATGATGCGCCAGGGTTTCGGCGGTCACGCGGTACAGAAATAGGAGCCTGGCCATGTTCGACCAGGAAACCCCGCTTCCCCCGTGCAACTTCGTCATTTTTGGTGCTACCGGCAATCTGGCTTCCAACAAGCTGTTGCCGGCACTGTACCGGTTGGAACTGGCCGGCAAGCTGCCGGAAAGATTGAATTTTGTCGCCTTCGGTCGGCGCGAGTGGGATGACGCCGCCTGGCGGGATAATGTCAGGAACATTCTGACCCAGAAGCTGAAGGCAGAAGGCGCGCAGTTGGAACGCTTTGTCAGCCGCTTCGATTATCTGCGCGGCGAGTTGAACGCTCCGCAGGCTTATCTTGATCTCAAGGAAGTGCTCTGCAAACCCAAGCTGGGGGTCTGTTCCAACGTGGTGTTCTACCTGGCGATCAAGCCGAGTGACTTTGCCGCAGTAATCAAGAATCTGGATGGCGCCGGGCTTTCCAAGCCGCGTGGTCTGCACCGCATCGTGGTGGAAAAGCCATTTGGCATCGATATCGAATCGGCACAGATGCTGAACCAGTTGCTGCACCGCTATTTTGATGAAAGCCAGGTTTTCCGCATCGACCATTACCTGGGCAAGGAAACGGTGCAGAACCTGTTGGTGTTCCGTTTCGCCAATACATTGATCGAGCCGCTGTGGAACCGGAATTTCATCGACCATGTGCAGATTACGGTGGCGGAGGATGTCGGTATCGAGAAGCGCGCCGATTACTACGAAAAAGCCGGCGCCCTGCGCGACATGTTGCAGAACCATCTGATGCAACTGCTGACGCTGGTCGGCATGGAACCGCCGCCGGCGCTGGAGGCCGATGCGCTGCGCGATGAAAAGGTGAAAGTGCTGCGCTCGATCCGGCCGATTTCCAAGCGTTCGGTGCACGCGCATGCGTTTCGCGCCCAGTACAAGGCCGGTCAGGTCGCCGGTCAGCCAGTGGCGGGTTATCAGGATGAAATGGGTGTCGAGCCGGATTCGGTCAATGAAACCTATGCCGCCGCCAAGTTCTACATCGACAACTGGCGCTGGCGGGGTGTGCCGTTCTATTTACGCACCGGCAAGCGGTTGAAGAAGTCGATGTCGATGATCGCGCTCCGCTTCCGCCATCCGCCACAGCAACTATTCCGCGAGACGCCGCTGGAAACGCTGGAGCCGAACTGGATCGTGCTGTCGATTCAGCCGGAAGAAAGCATGCATCTGGAAATCCACGCCAAACAGCCCGGCCTCGACATGGACACCCGCGTGGTCAGGCTGAACGCCAGTTTTCGCACCGCTGACGAGCATCCGCTCGATGCTTATGAAACGCTGTTGCTGGATGTGATCGAAGGCGATCGCACACTGTTCATCCGTTTCGATGAAGTCGAATGGGCCTGGCGGGTGGTGGATCCGATCCTGAAATACTGGTCGCAGGAACGTGATTTCATCCACACCTACGCCGCCGGTAGCTGGGGGCCGATCGAGGCGAACCGGCTGTTTGATGGCGAGGATACGGAGTGGCGCAACGAGGTTTAGTCGTTTGCATTGCTTCGTTTGGGCTTTTTCGTTTATCGCGCCGCAAACGGACGCTTCGACAGCGCGATTTGCTTATTTCTTGTGCAGATTCTCCACGCTCCACACCGCTGCTTCGACGCGTGAACGCAGGTTGAGTTTGCGCAAGATGTGTTTGACGTGAACCTTGACGGTGCCTTCGGCAATGTCCAGTTCCTTGCCGATCAGCTTGTTGCTCTTGCCGGTGGCGATGCGTTCCAGGATGCGCAGTTCTTGCTCGGTCATGCCGGCCTCTTCCGGGTTTTCCGTCCGTTTTTGCTGGCGTAGCGCCACCGCCAGCAGATGCGTCAAGTCTTCCGAGACGATGATGCGTCCATCCGCCACCGATTGCAGGTTTTCCAGCATCTGCTCCGGCTCCATGTCCTTCAGCAGATAGCCATCGGCGCCAGCGCGCAGGGCGGCAAGCAGGTCTTCCGCCTGATCCGACACGGTGATCATCACGATGCGGGTATCCAGGTCGCTCGACTTCAGTTCACGCAGCACATCGAGGCCACTCATGTCTTTCATGTTGAGGTCGAGCAAGAGCAGATCGGGATGCACGGTTTTCACCAGTTGAATGCCGTCCTTGCCGCAGGAAGCCTCGCCCAGCAAGGTAAAGCGGGGCAGGGTGCCAAGCAGTTGGGTGAGGCCACGGCGAAACAGGGGGTGGTCGTCGACGATGACGACGGTTTGCTTTTCCAGGGTCATGTCATCTCAGGCAATGAAACAGAGTAGGTTGCGTTGGCCTGGGCGTGAAAGCGCAGGCTGACCAGCGTGCCGCCTTGCGGCCGCGGTGTAACGCTGATCTGGCCATTCAGGCCGTGGGCGCGTTCGCGCATGATGCTGAGGCCGTAATGGAAGGCATCGCTGGGGGCGGTAATGCCGACGCCGTTATCTTTGATGCTGATTTCAATCTCGCCACCACCGGCATGCCGGATGCGCACCCAGGCTTTGCTGGCCTGGGCATGGCGGATCACATTGGAGAGGGCTTCGCGGACAATCTGCAGGCTGTGGATTTCCTGGTTGGGCGTCAGGTGGCAGCCGGCAAGGTTGGCTTCAAGACTGATTTTGAGGCCGCCGCGATTGGCATAATCGTCCACCGCCGTGGTCAGCAGGTTGCGGAAATCACCCTCCATTTTCAGGCGGAAGGTGGCGAGCAATTCACGCAGTTGGCGGTACGCCGTGGTGATGCCTTCGCGCAGATCGTGCAGCGTGGTTTCGGCTTCTTCCCGACGCGCCGGGTCGGCCAGAACGGGTTGCAGCAGGCTGGCCTGAATCTTCATGTAAGAAAGCGATTGGGCGATTGAGTCGTGCAATTCGCGGGCGATGATCGAGCGTTCTTCCTGCAAGGCAAGCAAACGATCCTGTTCGGTCTTGCGCGAGATGCCAAGCGCGATGCCGATATGCCGCGTCAGCGCTTCCAGCAAACGGTTTTGCCAGGTGCTCAGATGACGGCCGGGCGGTAGTGAAAGGCGCAACATGCCGTAAATCCCGGCCATGTCTTGCAGCGGAATGGTCAGTGTCGAGTGCTTGTCGTGATCGGCATAGCCCCACCTGGATTCAGCTTCAGCATGATTCAGGCATTTCGGGCAATCGCCTTCGCCGCGTTCCGGACAGCCTTCCATGGTCGAGGCAAGCAGCGTCGCGGGGCCGCCGTGCTTGGGCAGCAGACACGCCATGCTGCCGGAGATATCGAGCACCTGTTCGATTTCCTGCAGCATGACCTGATAGGTTTCCGGCGCCAGCGGCGCGTTGTGCAGGTTGGCGATGGCGTGATACAGCAGGCCGAGCGACTGGTTGCTGCGGGTCAGTTCCTCGGTTTTTTGCGCAACCCGTTGTTCCAGTTCCTGATAGTTGTGAGCCAGTTCTTCCGCCATGAAATTGAATGCGCGACCCACCTGGCCGAGTTCGTCTTCGCCGACATGGTGCGCGCGCGCGGTGAAGTCGCTGCGGGCGATTTGGGTGGCGCTGTGGAGCAGATCGGAGAGCGGGGCGAGCACGCTGCGGCGAATGATATAGATGGCGGCCAGCACCACCATGATGGTCAGCACCAGCGCAACACCGAGCACGCTGCGCAGGTTGCGGATGCGTTGTTCGGTATCTTTTTCCAGCTTCGACACCATTGAATCGATGTCATCCACGAACCTGTCGATGCTGAGCAGCAAGAGGTTGTGCCGGTCGCGCAGTTCAGGGTTGTCCGCGGTAATCAGGACGGTCTCCAGCAACTGCGGCTTCAACTGGACTTGCCAGGTTTGCTGAATGGATTGATATATCTGGGCGAATTCACTCTCGGGCTTGCGTTCGATTGCCTGCAACAAGTCCTTGTTGGTCAGGCTGGTTTCGAAGCGGGCGATGCTGGCAAGCAGGTAATGGTGACCGTTGACCTGATTTTCCGCGTCTGACAGCACCATGCTGCCCATGCGATGGCTTTGCATGCGCAAGCTGCCGGCGACGTTGATGGCGCTGCCACTGCCTTGCACCCGCTCGGCCACAATCACCGAAACCGCCATGCCGCCGACCCCGATCGCGGTAATGGCTAGCAGCGATAAAGCCAGGCCGAACAGAATGGAGCGTCCGAAAATGGTACGCCAGGATTTCTGCATCAGAGTTTCCACGTTGTGCGCTTCCCGAATTCTGAGTCGTTCGGCTGGCCTGGTTTGCAGGCAAAGGAGGGATACCACTTTATATTCATAGGGAGGCTTCTGGAACAGGCTGGAGGGTCAAAGGCTAGCAGAATCAATCGATTAACAAAGATGCAGATACTACTTTAGTGGTATCTCGACAAAATTGATCGACTATACCCCTGCCTCCCGTCAAAGCTTTGCGCCCTACACTGCATTTGTCTGCAAACCCGCAGTCGAATGAATAGGTGGAAATGCACCATGATGTTGGAAACACGCCACTCGATTCCTGAAATTCTGTCGCGGCAAAAAATGTTTCGCAGTCTCGATGCAATGGAACTTGGTCGCTTGGCTAAAGGGACTTACGAGTATCGCGTCAGCAAGAATGAAGCCTTGTTCCAGAAAGGCGACATTCCCAGAGGCATGCATCTGGTTATCTCCGGGCAAATCAAACTCTTTCTGCCGGCCGCCAATGGGACGGAAATGATTGTGTATCTGGCTGGCGCTGGCGATACCTTCGGTGAAGAGGCGGTGTTGCCGCAAAAACCGTGTCCGGTGGCCGCCGAAGCGAATCGGGATACCTTGCTGATGGTGATCGACAAGCAGGCGCTGATCCTGACCATGCAGCACAACTGCGATTTTTCCAATGCCTTGATGGCGCGCATGTGTGAACGCATGTGCAGCTTGATCGAAAACATGGAGACCTGTGTGCAACTCAACAGCGCGCAACGCGTTGTGCAATATCTGACCCAGCATGCGCCGATCGAGGCGGACAGTTACGACCTTGAACTGGATTCCAACAAACAGACCATTGCGTCGCAACTCAATCTGGCGCCGGAGACCTTCTCGCGTGTGTTGAATCGCCTGAAGAAAGACGGCTATATCCACGTCAAGGGACGCAATATTCGTATGCAAAACATCAGCTTGTTGCGCAACTACGCGGGTTGAACCTGCGCAGAAGCAGGGTTCATGCGGCGCCAAGCGTTGCGGGTCAAGCTGGGCTGCCGGCACCGAGATTGTTTTTCCTTCTGAGAAATACATACAACCCATACTCCGCGTAAAGTGCGCCGCGCGCACCCTGCCGTGTTTCTTCGGCTCGCCTTTCGGCCCAGACCGATTACTTCGCTAACCTGTCGCACCAGCTTGACCGGATACTCGGTCGGTAGCGGCGTACCAAAGTAGCAACCCTGCACAGTCTGGCCGCCCGTTTGTTTCAGTGAAGCCCGTTGTTCCTCGTTTTCGACGCCTTCGGCGGCGACACCGACCCCCAGACCTTTGGCCATGCCGATGATGGCGCTGGCAATGGCGGCATCGTTCGGGTCGATATGGCTTTCGCGGACAAAACGCTTGTCGATTTTCAGGCGGTGGATCGGCATACGCTTGAGGCAGGACAACGAGGAATAGCCGTTACCGAAATCATCAATCGCCAGCATGCCGGGTTCGAGCCCGCTCTCGGCCATCCCGGCATCGAGCCAGGCGCGCATTGGGTTCTTCATGAAGAATGCGTTAAGCAATCATTTTTTTCATGCCACTTGGTAGCGAGGATTAATCAATTCTGGGCAAATGCCGATAAGAAACAAAACTGGTCATTGATATTGGGAGATATGGTAGTGAGTGAAGTTCACGTTTTATCCCACGACGAATTGCAACAAACCCTCGCCAGCATCGAGATCCCGGCATGTCCGGGGGTGGTGATGCAAGTCATGGCGGAGGCGCAGAAGGATGAGCCTGATCTGAAGGTGTTGACGAAGATCATTGTCAGCGATGTCGGCATGTCGGCGTTCTCCATCAAATTGGCGAATTCCGCCTTGTTCAGGCGTGGTGAAGCGACCAATAGCGTGCCACAAGCCCTATCTCGTCTGGGTACCCGCAACATCGTCTGCATCGTGGTGGCGGTTGCCCTGCGCAATACCATGAGTGGCGATATTCCGGCGGAAGTGCTGGACCGATTCTGGAGTCGCGCTGCCGCCGTTGCGCAGGCAGCAAGTCAGGTTTCGCGCAAGGTGCGGGGCATTGCGCCCGATATGGCCTATACCTATGCTCTGTTCCACAACGCGGCAATGCCGGTGATGATGCGGCGCTTCAAGGATTACGGACGCATGCTCGAAGAAGTGGAACAGAACGGGCTGACGCTGGTGATCGAGGAGGATGCGCGCTACCGCTGTTCGCATGCAGTGGTCGGAGCGATGTTGGCACGCAACTGGGGCTTGTCCAGTCTGATCGCCAGCGCCATTCGCTTTCATCACGACCTTGAAGTGTATGACCTGGGCAAATCTTTTCTGGAAGATCAGGCGCTGAGCTTGATCGCAGTGACGCATGTCGCCGAGCGTCTGCTGCTGGAACTGAACAGGGAGGTGGATATCGAGGTTGGCGAGTTGTATTCGCAGGCCGTGGCCTATCTCGGGTTGTCGGACGACGACCTGCATGACCTGCATGACCTGCTGGAGGCATAACCAGCAAAGTTTCAGGCGCTGAAAATGCTGAGTTGTTGCCGATTCATGACGGTGATCGTGCGGCCTTTGACCTTGATCAGACCTTTCTCGGTCAGGTTGCCGAGCGCGCGGGAAAAGGTTTCCGGCGCCAGATTCAGTTGTGACGCGATGTTCTGTTTGCTCGAGTGCAAAACGATATCGCAGGCCTCGCTGCTATTCACCGGCGCCGATTGAATCAGAAAGCAGACCACGCGTTGCATGCTGGTGCGCAGGGTGCAACTTTCCATGTCATCCAGCAGTTCATGCAGGCGGGAAGCCAGGCTGGCCAGCATTTTGCGGCTGAGCATGCTGTTGTTGTCGATTGCGTCGAGCAGCGCCCGTTTCGAAATCAGCAGTACCAGGCTTTCAGTCATTGCCTGGGCGCTGACCGGATAAGGTTTTTCGAGAAACACCACGGCTTCGCCAAAGGTCGCGCCTGGGCCGCACATATGGACGATTTTTTCGACCCCCTGCGAAGACGGCAATGCCAGTTTCATCTGGCCCATGACCATCACATGCATGCCTTCGGGTTGATCGCCCTTGTGGAATAACACTTCGTTTTTCTTGACCCGGAATTCTCTGCAGCCGACCGATATCTGGGCCAGTTCATTAGCTGACAAACCGCGAAACAAGGGTTGACGGGACAGGATTTCGGCAATCGAGTGACGCGTTTCCAGGATCAATGAATTTCCTTCGGACAATGTGATTTTGGGTGGCCCGAATTAGGACATTTACAGCTTCAATGAAACTTGATCTTTGTCAAAGTAAATACAGGACGTCGTTGTCAGGATAGCTGTCACGTCTAACCCAAGGAGGAAGACCGTGAACTTTTCAGGCATTTTGGTGATGGCCAAACCCGACAACCATGCTCAGGTCATTGAGGCACTCAACGCGCTCGAAGGGGTTGAAGTGCATCAGGTGGACGCAGCGACCGGCCGCATCGTCGCGGTTCAGGAAGCGGAAGACATTCACGCCGAGATCGAAGGCGTCAAACGAATCAAGGCAATTCCCCAAGTCATCATGGCGGAGATGGTTTACCACTACCTCGCCGACGATGAACGTACTTACGAAGCCATGCCGCCGGAGTTGATCGAGCAGCAGGATGGGTTCGAAACCTGTGCCGTTCCGGCATATCTGAACAGTTGATCAAGCTAGGAGGCTGAGATGGGACTTACGCGTCGTGATTTTCTGAAGACCAGCATTGCAGGTGCTACTGCCGCCACGGTGGGCATGCCTTTATCCGAACAGGCCGAGGCCGCCGTCAAGGCAGGTGAAAAAGGCTGGCAGTGGGACAAGGGCGTCTGCCGTTTCTGCGGCACCGGTTGCGGCATCATGATCGCCACCAAGGATGGTCGTATCGTCGCCACCAAGGGTGACCCGGATGCGCCGGTGAACAAGGGCCTGAACTGCGTCAAGGGCTACTTCAACGGCAAGATCAACTACGGTAAAGACCGTCTGACCCAGCCTTTGCTGCGGATGACCGACGGCAAGTTCGACAAGAAGGGCAAGTTTGTTCCGGTCTCCTGGGAACAGGCGCTCGACATCATGGAAGAGAAGATGCGTTGGGCGATGAAAGAGAAAGGCCCGCACGGCATTTCCATCTTTGGCTCCGGCCAGTACACCATCCATGAAGGTTATGCCGCCGCCAAGCTGATGAAGGCCGGCTTCCGCTCCAACAACCTGGATCCGAATGCGCGTCACTGTATGGCGTCCGCCGTGGTTGGCTTCATGCAGACCTTCGGCATCGACGAGCCGCAAGGCAACTACGACGATATCGAGCACACCGACACCGCCGTGTTGTGGGGCGCGAACATGGCCGAGATGCACCCGATCCTGTGGTCACGTATCACCGATCGCCGCTTGACCCATGCCAAGATGAAAGTGGTCAACCTGTCGGTGTACGGCAACATGTCTTCCGATATCGCCGACCTGGAAATCATCTTCTCGCCCAGCGGCGACCTGGCGATCCAGAACTACATCGCGCATGAGATCGTCAAGCGCGACGCCATCGATCACGACTACGTCAAGAAGCACACCCAGTTCGCCACCGGCCCGTATGACATCGGCTATGGCTTCCGCCCCAAGGACGCCGAGAAATACCACTCAGCCGCCGAGATGGAAATCGTCAAGAACGAGAAGGTGCGCGTACTCGACAAGTGGGAAGCCATCGGTCAGCGCAAGAAAGAAGGCGATGTGGTCGAGCAGAAGAACGCCGCCACGCCGATGAAGGACTGGGCGATCAGTTTTGAAGATTTCAAGGCCGCACTCGCACCCTATACGCTGGAGTACACCGCCGAAGTCGCCAAGGGCGATCCGGACGAGTCGATGGAAGATTTCAAAGCCAAGCTGAAGCAACTAGCCGATCTGTACTGCGAAAAGGGCCGCAAGATCGTGTCGTATTGGACCATGGGCTTCAACCAGCACCAGCGTGGTTCCTGGGTCAACGAACAGGCCTACATGAACCACCTGCTGACCGGCCGCCAGTGCAAGCCCGGCGATGGCGCGTTCTCTTTGACTGGTCAGCCTTCCGCTTGCGGCACCGCGCGTGAAGTGGGCACCTTCGCTCACCGCCTGCCGTCCGATATGGTGGTCATGAATCCGAAGCACCGCGCGATTGCGGAAAACCTGTGGAAGTTGCCGGCCAACACCATCAATCCGCAGATGGGCAGCCATTTCGTCAAGATCATGCGCGATCTGGAAGACGGCCAGATTCTGTTCAGTTGGACGCAAGTCAACAACCCTTGGCAGAACACCGCCAACGTCAATCACTGGATCAAGGGCGCGCGCGAGATGAACAATTTCATCGTCGTTGCCGATGCCTACCCAGGCGTTTCCGCCAAGGTGGCCGACCTGATCCTGCCGGCGGCGATGATCAACGAAAAGTGGGGCGCTTATGGTAATGCCGAGCGTCGCACCCAGGTTTGGCGGCAACAGATTCTGCCGCCCGGCCAGGCGCGCGCCGACCTGTGGATGATGCTGGAGTTGTCGAAGCGCTTCAAAATCAAGGAAGTCTGGGGCGAACAGAAGATTCCTGGTCTGAAAGCCGCCGGTTTCGAAGATGGCAAGCTGCCCAGTGTCATTGATGAAGCCGTGAAGATGGGCTACAGCCCGGATTCGACGCTGTATGAAGTGTTGTTCGCGACGCCGGACAACAAGAAATACAAGTGGCCGGACAATGCCGTCGCCAAGGGCCATGGCAATCATATTTGCGATTTGCTCAAGGATGGCTGGTTCCCCGAGAAAGCCTTGTTCGAGGAATATCGCAAGTTTGGTACCGGCCATGCGCATGATCTGGCGCCGTTCGATGTCTATCACCACGACAAGGTGCGTGGCCTGAAATGGCCGGTGATGCTGAAGGACGGCAAGTGGACGGAAACCCAATGGCGCAACAACGAGCAGTACGATCCTTACGTCAAGAAGGGGTCCGGCTTCGATTTCTACGGCAACAACGGTGCTTCGCTGGTCATGGGCGATCTGGACAAGCCCGGTGATCCCGCCAAGAAAGTCGACATTTCCGGCAAAGCCAAGATCTACTTCCGTCCCTATGCCTCACCGGTCGAGAAGCCGGACGCCAACTACGACCTGTGGCTGTGTACCGGCCGAGTACTGGAACACTGGCACTCCGGCACCATGACCCGCCGCGTGCCGGAACTGCACCGCGCGGTTCCGAATGCGGTGTGCTGGATCAACCAGAAAGATGCCGATGCCAAGGGTTTGAAGCGTAACGATCTGGTCTGGATCGAGTCGCGTCGCGGCAAGGTCAAGGTGCGTCTGGAAACCGGCGGCCGCAATCGCATGCCGCGCGGCATGGTGTATGTGCCCTGGTTCGATGAAGGCGTGCTGATCAACAAGGTCACGCTGGACACGACTTGCCCGCTCTCGAAAGAGACGGATTACAAGAAGTGCTCGGTGAAGATCTACAAGGCATAAATCTGCCCAACCCGTCTGTACAACCCGCTTCCCTGCCGGGAAGCGGGCCGATGTGAGGGCCCAGAAGAAGGAGACGGCATACCCGTGGACGAG
>JBBQQT010000080.1:0-15789 GCA_038215555.1 Burkholderiales bacterium
TGAAGAAGACTTGCCGAAAACGGGGCATCTCATTCTGGTGCTTCCTCACTGATCGGATTGATCAGAATGGCGATATTCCATTCTTGCCCGACATCACCCGATTGCGGGCGATGGCGGTGCCGTGAGTTATTGAGCAGTTACTAAATCCCTTCCAAAGCTACTGAATAGAAAGACTTATATGGCTTGCCTGGATAGTGCATGGCCTTGATCGCTGTCCGGATCAGGGCATCGTTGGATTCAAACGCTACGTCGCACTGGCGGTGGTGGCGCGAAACATTCATCGCATCGGCGCCATCTTGCGGGAACAGGAAATCAAGCGGATGAAGCGCCGACAACACCACCCCGATCCGCCCCACAAGCTGGCGGCATAGCCAACGACAGTCCGGCTTTATTCAACGTGGGATGCGGGAGGATGCGGGAGACGCGCGTCCAACATTCGGAAAATACGGTGCCGCGAGCGCATGTTTCGGGAAAAACAGCCGCCGATACGCTGGTTGAACCAAAACCAGCGTGAAATTTTGGATTTCAGTGGGCCACGATTTTGGAAAAATGGGGTTTTCGGTCAGACACGATTTACGTAGTGCTTTCCCTGTTGTGCCCAAACAGCGGAGGCGAAATGCGGGTCATCGCGTTCATCAGCGAGGCAATGTTCAGAGAAATCGACCCGCAGGCGCAATCCGCGCCAGACTACGAGTTCGATCAGCGTATCGCGTGGTAGGGCATCCGCGAGATCAAGGGCGAGAAGACGAACATGGTCACCGACAGCAGCCCGAAAGCCCTGCTGGGCGCGGTCAAGGAATGCCAGGCCGACATCCCGATCGCCGGCGGCCGCAACATGTACACGGCATTGAAGGCGCAGATTCCGTTCCTCGACATCAACCAGGAACGCGAATTCGGCTACGAGGGTTACGCCGGCATGCTGGCACTGTATCGGCAACTGGCGCTGACGATACAAAGCCCGGTATGGCCGGCGGTGCGAAAGCCGGCGCCCTGGATGCAGAACGAGAAACCCGGGCTGTAGCGGCTGTGGCGGAAAACGCGTGCTTTACCACGTTGTATTTTGCGTTTTATCCGCTGCACGGCCACGGATCAGCCCGAATGACTTTGCTCAACGCTTGGCGTCCCGTTTCAGCGTGATGCCTCCGGCGCCGATCGGTTGCCGCGCCACATCCTCAAGCAAACGCTGGACATCATCGAACTTGGAGATTGCATTCAGGTTTTGAAAATCACCCCAGCGCAGCGCAGCAGGAATGTCTTTGTAGATTTCGCGCGGTGCGGCAAAACAGGTCACCGGAAGACTGTCCGCCTCGCCCGGCAACAACTTGAATCCTTGCCTACCTGGCAGCAACAGGGGTGCGGCAGGTTCGACCCGGGGATCGCTGACGAAGCGGTTGGGAAAGATGCGCTGCAACTTGCCTTCGCCGGTTTGCGCATAGCAATACACATAAGCCGGTGCATTCACCTTCACCTGCAAGCCTGGCCCATCCTCGCCGCCACCTGCCGGGTCAGCCGAAAGACTGATCTGCGGAGCTGCCTGCGCCACCGGTGCGGCGGCAACATCACGGAAAGCCTGCGCCGGCGGCGGCGGGAAAGGCGAATTCAGGAAAGCGGTGAAAAACGCAAGGTCAACCACAGCGGCGTCTCCCATGCCGACAGCAGCGCGATAGGCCGCCACCGCCCGCAGCAATGCCGGGGTAACGCGGCCATCAGCGGGGCCGTCATAGAAACCGCGATTGCGCAATTGCGTCTGGAAATAAGGCGTCAACTCACCGGCGCGTTCCATGCCAATGAACCAGTCTTCGACTTCATTGGCGATCTCGGGATTGCTGACGCTTGCCCCAAGACATTGCCAGTAGGGCAACTTGAGCAAGCGGCCGAACAATTCGACCGAGGACAGATCGACCATGTTGCGCAGCGCTTGCGCGGTGCCTTCGGCACGTTGCAGCGACGAACTGAAATTGATGCCGACCTTGCTGATGGTGGCCTGCGCATCAAGCGCATCCCCTTCCTTGGTGATGGTGGTCAGGTTTTTCGAGACCACGCCGGGCAATATCGCCAGACGTTCGGTTTCGGCCATCGCCAAATCCAGGCCCAGCACGTTGAACTGGCGACTGGTGGAGGCACCCAGACCAAACAGGCTGCCGAGCGAGAGGCCACCGTCGGCCTGCCGTTTCAGCACGCCTTCGTCGAGTTGGCTGATCGACCCGCGCAAGCTGTAGCGCGGCACCACGGCGAAAGCGCTGCGCTTCTGCGCGTTGGACAGGAAGGCCACCGCATTGTTGGCATCCTGGCCGAAGGCGATCACTTCGATCGCGCGGCTGCGCCGGTTCTGGTCGGAGATGGCGGTAATCATCATGTCGCGCGTGCCGGCGCTGACCTTTTTCGTCTGGTCGGACAAATCTTCCAGCATCACGCTGACATCGCGCACACCGTATTCGATGTACATCTTGTCCATGCAGCGCAGCGCGTCGGAAAAATTGCTGACATTGCGCTGGGGTTTGGACTCGGGCGGCTTCACCGCCGCCTTTACATCTACCTCCTTCGGCGGCAGCGGAGCGCAGGCAACGAGCAGGAAGGTGGCAAGCAGCAGGGAAACGTGTCGGGTCATAGTCTCTAGGCGAAAGTTATTTGCAGTTGTTGCCGGTCTGGATGATGTCGCCGGTAATGATGACCGTCGTCTCGCGGCGCGCCGAGGTGCCGATTTTCTTGTTGTCCTCGAACACGTTGCCGATGGCGATGGTGCAGCCGTTGTCGAGTGCCGTCAGACCGCCCGACCCGGTGACCGGATTACTGCCGTCATCAAGCTTGGCGCGCGCACGTTCGGACGCGCTGGTGGCCGCCTCGCTCTTGGCGCGGGCGATGCGCGCATTGATGTCATCGGGAATCTCCGGCGTGCCGGCCAGCGCCGGGGCGCTGAGGCCAACACACAGCAACACTAGGGGAAATCGCTTCATGGCTTGGCGCTTTCTACTGATCGTTGACGACATTACCCGACTGTTGAGCGCCTTCCACCCCGCCGACCAGCACACGCTGGCTTCCCGAACCGCTTCCGGACAAGGACTGGGAGACGTTACCGCTGACCACGACATCGGTGGTGATGTTGACGCCACTGTTGCGGACACTGCCCAGATTGATGTTTTGTGTGCCGGAAGCGCCGCTGATGATCTGCTCCAGGTTGCCGCTGACGAAGGCGCGGGTGGTGACTGCGCCGCTGGTGTTTTCGGCACCGCCGACCGAGATCGCTTGCGTGGAATTGTTCGCGCCGGTGGCGACCTGGGTGATGTTGCCAGTGCTGACAGCTTCGGTAATGGTCTGGCCGCTGCCACCAACCACGCTGCCCACCGAGACACCTTGCTGTACGTTATTGCTGGATCTGATCGCTTGCGAAATTGAACCGGTGGTGGTGCCGCGCGCATCGACGTTGCCAAGCGTGTTGCTGACGCTGCCCACTTGCAGCGTCTGTGACCCACCACTGCCTCTGCCGGCGGTTTGGCTGACATTGCCGAGAATGTCGCCCTGTGTTCGCACCTCCAGCGACGAACCACCCCGTACGCTGCCGGCCTCGATACTTTGATTGACGTTGCCCGAGTTGACCTGACTGACCGCACCAGCCACCGTGCCCCGCGCCAGAATGCTGCCGGCCGCATCGACATTGCTGACCGCCCCGGCAGTCAGGGACTGGGTGGCACCGGCGGTGGAAGATTGCACCTGGGTGACGCCGCCACGAATTTCGCCACGCGTCACCACCGAGCTGGCCTGGCTGCCGGAAACGCTGCCGGCTTCGATCACTTGCCGGTTCCCCGCACCGCCCGAAATACTTTGAAAAACCGGCGCGCCGGTAATTTCGCCACTGGTCTGGACCCGGCCAACACGGGACCCAACCAGACTGCCGGCACCAATCCGCTGTTGAGCGCTACGCGCACTGTCGCCGATATTCTGATTGATATCGGCGGAAATTCCACCGGTAAGGCTTGCGCTGTTCGTATTGACGCCGCCCTCGGCTCCGGCCACTGACAGCGTCTGATTGCCGGAAGCTCAATCAACTGATTGCTGCACGTTGCCGGTCAAAGAACCTCGCGTGGTCAGGTTGTTGATGCCGGTCAACGACCCACCGCCGGATTTCTCGGGAAACTGCAAGGTATTGGAAGTCCCGTCCTTGAGGCCAGCAAGCTGGGCATGCATCGGGCTGGAAGCCAGGCCCAACAGAACAAGCAAGAATTTCAGGCGAAAGCGAGTCATGGGAATTCTCCAATCTGGCACATCAGGGAGCGCATAGATTAATGGAATCGACTCCACCGGTGAGCACCCGGGCAGAAATTCAATAATGATTCTCGAAGCTCAAAGCATCCTCTGCAAAATCAACCTTCCTCCTTTCGCTTTGGCCGCTTCGCAGCCAAGGATGTGATTCGGGTGGATGTGGAAAACGGGCGGATCGTTTTCGAGCACATGGAGAAGGGGGCGTGAACCACATGCCTGCATCGACCGGGTCAATAGCGCCAGGAATTGGTGCCTAGCAGACGACTGGCGGTTCCATCCAGTTCACGCTCGCTGCGGCGAACTTCATCCCGCAGCCGGTCGCGTTTGCGGTCCAGCTCGCGAATTTCGCCGCGGATTTGCTGCCGTCGTTTTTCGCTGGTCTTGTCCTTGCGCAATTCCCGTTCTAGAGCGTCGAGTTGGTTATCGATCACGCCAATGTCATTGCGTGCCTTGTAAACACGGTAAGCGGCGTCATTCAGGTCACGGAAATCGCGGTCAATGGCGGATGCACAAACGCCCTGATAAATGCGTCCGTTCATCCCCTCGCGGATGGCGTTGTCCAGCACGCAGTAATCTTGCAGCCCCTGCAAGCGGCCATCCGCATAGCGACGTTCATCCGGCCTGATTCCATGTTTGATGCAGGCTTCGCGATGCTCAGCAAGGCGCGACGAGGTATAGCCGGCACGGCCATCCTGGCGTCCCAGTTCGCTCCAGTCTGCGGTCAGGCATTGACTTTCGTTCAGGGTGGCGCAGCCGGTCAGGGTGAGCAGCAGAAGTGGCAGAAAGCGTTTCATTTTTGAGACGTCCACGACGAGAGGAGGCGATCATACCGAGCCGTCCTGCGTTACAAAACCCTGAGCGGGGCATTCTTCAGTCTCGAACCTCTCCAGTCTTCACCTGCATTCATGAACTATCCGGGCTGGTGCGGGGCGGCCGCCTGCCGGGCCAGCGCGCGCATCAGCCATTTCAGAACGGGCAGTCGGCCATAGAGTTCTTCGGCAGCATCCCAGTAATCGCGATGCAGTGTCACTTTGCCATCAACGGCAAAAATCAGGTGGGTGGCGCCGCGAATGGTGGTGGGTTGGCGGGTGACCGGCATCGTGAAATCCATTTCCCACAGGATGACGGCGTGCCCGTCCTTGCCCGGAAAGCGCCCGGTTACCCGAAAGCGCGCGCCGGGGAGCTTGTCGATGGTGTGGCGCAGGATGGCGCGGATCGCGGCCACGCCGGTCACCTCGTGAAATGGATCCTTGAACCGCGCATCAGCCGCGTAGTAGGTATCGAGCTGGTCCAGGTGGTTGGCGGACAGCTTTTCGAAATAGTCACACAGGGCGTCGAGCGCATTCATAAGCCAGTGATCCGGTGAACCAGCGCGAAGTAAGCGCGATACGGCAGCAGGTTGAGCGCCTTCAGTACGCGGGTGAAGCGTTTCGGGAAGTGAATCTCGAAGGCTCCGGCTTCGATGCCGGCCAGAATTTCGCGAGCTGCTTCACCGGCTTCGATCAGCGCCGGCATCTTGAACTCGTTGAGATCGGTCAACGGGGTTTTGACGAAACCGGGGTTGATCAAGTGCACGGCCACGCCTTTCGGCGCCAGGTCGAGGTAGAGCGTTTCGGCAAAGTTGATCAGCGCCGCCTTGGTCGCGCCATAGACCAGTCCGCTGGGCAGGCCGCCGTAACCCGCGACGCTGGCGGTGATCACCAGCCTGCCGCTGCCACGTTGCGAAAAATATGGCGCCAGCAGCGCGCTGGCATTGATCGCGCCAAGCAGATTCACCTGCACCATTTTTTCCGCCGCAGCGGCATCGAGTTCCCAGGCGCGCACTGGTTGATGGGTGCCGGCATTGATGATCGCCACGTCGATTCCGCCGAACTCGGCCTGGAGCGAGTCGAACGCAGCCGCGAGGCTGGCGCGGTCGGTGACGTCGGCAGGCACCACCAACGCGTTGCCTTCGGCCAGCGCTGTCAGCGCATTCTTATTGCGACTGGTCAGCGCCACCTTTGCGCCGCGCGCCATCAGCAGGCGCGCGGTGGCTTCGCCGATGCCCGAGCTGGCGCCGATCAGCCAGACGCGCTGACCGCGCCAGTCAGCGAGTTTGGGATTCAGGCTCATGGGCCTCTCCGGAAACTGATGACGATTTCACCGAGCTTGAAGCCGAATTTGCGCATCTCTGACTTGTTGAGCATCACGCTATCGTCCATCAGGTACATCCAGTCGTCGAACTGCACTTCGTAGGTCTTGCCATCCACCGGCAGCAGCAAGGTGTATTTCCATCGCAGCGCGTTGCCGTAAGCGGTGCCGGTAGCTTCGCCTTTGACGTCGTCGGCGCGACCAATGTAACGATGGGCGTCAACCTTGGTGATGCGCCAGATGCGCTGCGATTTTTCGCCATCCGACCAGTCGAAATTCTCGGTCAGTACGCCTTCGTTGCCTTGCCAGACGCCGGTCATGTTGACCGTAAAGCGGCGCTTCACCTCGCCCGAGCGGTCGGAAAAATAACCCCAGGCGGTGAGCGCGTCGTTGAAGTAGGTGGCGATGTCGAGGGTCGGCGTTTGCGCGCGATAGGCTTCAGGTGAAACACCTGCGCAACCGGACAGACCCAGCACGGTACACAGGATGGCAAGCGGCTTGTTCAGCATGAGATGACTCCAGAGTGAGCGATTTGGCGCATGCGCCAGAACCACGCCAGCGCGCCCAGTTTCATGACGATGGGCAACAGCGCATAGGTGGCCGACAGCGCGAACAACTGGTCGCCGCCGGGCTGGTAGCCCCAGAGGTCGAGCAGCGGCAGCGCAAGCCCGGCGGCGAGCGCCAGGGTCAGTTTGGCGAAAAAGCTCATCAGCCCGTAATACACGCCGGGCTGCGGCGCCGGGTCACGGTCGATGATGTCGGCGACCAGGGCGGGCGGCAGCGCGAGGTCGGCGCCAAGCGCCAGACCGGAGGCGGCGCACACCAGCGCATAAGCCGCCATGTCGCCCTCGCCCAGCCAGAATGCGCCGATGAATGCGGCAATCGACAACCCCATCGACACCAGCCAGGCATCCAGCGTGCCGATGCGTTTCGCCAGCCGCACCCACAGCGGCAGGCCGAGCGCGCCACTGAGAAAGTAGATCGCCAGAAACAGCCCGCTGTGAGCGGCCAGCTTCAGCACATCGTCGATGAAGAAAATGACCAGTGTGGCGGGCAGTGCGGCGGCCACGCCATTCAGCAGATAGCCCGGCGCGAAGCGAGTGAACGCTGGGTTGGCCAGCGGGCGCAGCATCTGCCGCAGTCCGGGCGAACGCGCGCCGCGTTGCATCGGCGGGGTGGCGACCAGGGTCACTGCGGCAAACACCAGCAGCAGGCCAAGAAAAATCCAGCCCATGCGCGCCAGGCCCTCGGCCAGCGTGGCCGCCAGCAGGGTCGGCAACGCGGCGGCGAGCAGCACGCCGATCAGTCCGAAGCCTTCGCGCGCGGCGAACAGCCGGGTACGTTGGTGCGGCACGTCCGACAGACGCGCGCCCCAACTGGTGTGCACCACGGTGGCCAGGCTGTAGCCGAGCGTGGTCAGGGTCAGCATCACGATCAGCCAGGGCACCACCGGCCAGGTTTCGGGCAGGGTAAACACCCCGATCCAGCCCAACCCGAGCAAAGGCAGGGAGAGCGACACCAGGCCGCGTGGATACGGAAAGCGGTCGAACAGCGCGCCGATCAGCGGATCAATGGCGGCATCGAGAAAACGCAGCGCGAGCAGGATGCCGCCAAGCAGCGAAAGCGAGATCACGCCACTGTAGAACGGCGCCAGATGGACATACAACGGCAGCGCCGCGAACGCCAGTGGCAGGCCGAGTCCGCCATAGGCCAGCAGTAGCCGGCGCGGCAACGGATTCATGGCAGCTTCAGCAACCGCGCGCGCAGGTCGGGCGAGCGGGTGGCGGTGATGAGCCAGATGCCGAAGAAGGCCTCGGCAAAGATCTCGTCGCTGATCTGTCCGAGCCGGCGGGGACCGCTGTAAAACGTCGCCCCGGCGCCGGGCATGCGTACGCCGATCAGGCGATCACCCTTTGCGATGTCGGGGAACACTTCGCGCATTTCCTTTTCCCAGCGCGCCAGCGTCGCCTCCGGCCAGGGACGCTGGGCGCGGATTTCCTCGATCGAACGCCGCGCGATGGCGCTGCCGTCGAAGCCGCGCGTATAGACCAGTTCCAGCGCATAGGGTTGATTGGCCGACCAGACGCCGCCGGGTGACCACAGGATGGCTTCGTAAATGCGCAGGCCAAAGAAGCGCAGCGTGCCGTTGCCCACCACCTTGAGGTCGGGCAGATGCGGCAGCGGGCTGGCTTGCAGCGCCGATGCGGCAAGCAGCCAGGTCGCGGCGAGTGTTGTTCCAAGCCACTTGTTCATGCCGGAAATGCGCGACATCGACCAGTCCGGCGCGACAGACGGCTTCGCACCCACAAGTTTTAGCGGCACGGCAGCCGGGCTGCCGACAGGCTGGCAATAGGGGAAACGATGACAGCGGAAACGACGACAGCCATGCGCATATTATTTTCCCGCCTCAGCGTGTTTGGACTGAACCGACTTGGCCTTGAGCAGGGACTCGACAGCCAGCAGCATTTCCTTTGATTCAGGATCAACCTGACTGGCGAACGACAGTGCGCGGTTGATGCTGGCGGTCAGCAGCAGCATTGCGATTGAAAGCAGAAGTTTCATGTGCGGGTTACCTCGCGGGCAGGTCTACAAGCCGATCCGGGCCATGCAATGCATCGACGTCATGCTGCTTGCATTTTGTCATGGTCAAAAACTGGACATATGTCTCAAATTAAGTCAATAACTTCGATGTGTCAATATGTTGTCTTGGACAAATGGATAAATGAACATTGCTGAACTGGGGCAGATTCCAGGTCGGTGGGATTTACACCGGGTATGAAGGCGTGGATTTCCACCGATTTTCTCGGCTGACCAGCGCTACGAGAATTGCGCTCATAGGCATGTGGGGAGGAACCCGGCTTGGTTACAGACCCACGGCTAATTTGTTCTCACCAAAATATCGTCATTCCGGCGTGCATTTAGCCGGAATCCAGAAGCGTAAATCCAATCCAATCAAACAGTTAACCCACGGCTTGTTGAACGAACTGGATTCCGGCTTGCAACCGCCGGAATGACGGTAAATCAAAGACTTATCGTTAGAACAAATTTGCCCTGGTTACAGACCTGCTGCAGATTGAAACCAAGCATATTGGTTTTGTTGATGCCGTCGAAGCCGAGGTTGATCAACTCAATGGTTGGTCGTCGTCACGGCGGCGTAGGGCTGGGCCAAGCAGTGATTGGTCGGGGCCGACGGCGCCGCCATGGCGACCACTGGTTGGGATGCCGCCAGAGCCTGGGTTGCCGCCGCCATGGGTAATGTCGCTTGTGCTTATTCACCTTTGCTAGCGCATGGCGATGCGCGACTAACCGGTGACTGGGTTTTGTAAAACTGACAGGGGGCACATGCATGCCCGGTGTTGCCGCCAGTGTGGCGGCAGATGGTTTCTACGTGCGCGGCCTGAGACGCCGCGCACGGGTTGGGTCTCGTTATTGTTGGCGTTGCAGGCCGGCCAGGCCCTTGATGTCGAGACCGGCTATGACGTTGCTGACAGACTTGAAATCGATATTGTCGCCTTCCACTTCCACCAGCACGCCGTTGCCCAGCATCAGGGACATTTCCGCGCGGCTGCCATCCTTGCTGTAACGCTCCTTGATGGTTGCGCCATCGCGCTTGTAGATGCGCTCGACTTCCTGCTGGTCTTCGCGGTCGACCGTGCTGTGCACCCAGCCGCCCATGGCCATCGCCAGGGCCGGCACGGCGCCAAGATCCTGCAGCTTGAGTCTGATCTGCTTGTCTTGCTCAACGTAATCGGCTGTGACGCTGGTGAAAGTCATGCCCATCGCAGAATCGCTGCGAGCGTCGAGCGATTGCCGGGCGAACCCGCCCAGCTCCCTGGGTACGTAGCCTTTCAGCATCTCGGGCGTGAAGGGCTTGCCGCCCTTGCTCCCCATTGCGGCGCCCATCATTTCGCCCATTGCCGCACCGGCGGCCTCGGCATCACCCGATTTCTGCGCTTCTTCCATCTTGCGGCTGGCAGCTTCGATCTTGGCAGTATCCAGCGTGATATCGGTGCCGGGAATCTTGATCGAGACATCGCCCGAACCGGTATCGCCCATCATGCCCGGCATGTGGCGGCCCATGCCGCCGGTGACCAGTGTGCTGACCGCGCCCATGACCAAACCGGCGACGATGCCGCAGATGATCAGCACCGCCGTGTAGCCCAGCGCCTTTTCCTGTGGCGTTTTCATCAACACGGGAATGCCGGTGTAGATCAGATAGATGGAATACAGACTGGCCAGCAAGGCAAGCGCTGACAGGCTGGGCAACAATGTGAAGATGCCGCCGACCATGCCGGCGGTGGCGCCGTAGGCAACCAGTTTGAGCGCGCTGAGCGGGTTCTTCTCGCCGCCGAATGTCGGCGCCAGCGCATTCGCGATCAGCGACAACACATAGACCATGACCAGCGACAGCACGAAGCCGACCACCATATTGGCCAGCCCGGACAGAATCGGCACCTTGAAACTGAAGCCGAAGCTGCCCACGCCGATCAGGCTCATGCCGATGAAACCGGCGATCGCCGGAATGGCCGCCAGGAAAATCAGGTACTGGCTATAGATTTCGCCCGTGCTGGATGCTTCCTGATCGATGACCGGCCAGGTTTCCTTGGGACGCAGCAGAATGGCTTTGACGCGTTCGACGATGTTCATGGAGTAGTTCCTTCGACGTGAAACAGAGGGGATCAACCATCAGGATTCTCGCCGCTCGAGCTGGCTTTGCCCAGCGCAACACTGATCATCAGGGCTCCGAAAAATCCCTGATCGTCTTCAATCGGCAACCTGTATCAATTTATATCCGGCAGTGACACAGGTATGCAAGGTAGCGCTCAACGCCAGGATGATTTTGTTCGACCAAACAGCCTTGTCATACCCACTAACCCCCGCGGCATAAGCAGGGACTTGGCCACCGTTTTTTGGCGGCTTAGTCATCGCTTGGTGGGTTCATCAATGACGGTTTTTATAGGCGTGCTGCTAGAACAAATTCATCGTGGCAGCAGGCCAGGTGATTTATATCTTTAGTTATATGGAGGCTAAAATTCACCATTAAATTTGTCTGTCGGACATGTCTTACATGAAGACTTTCTTGTGAAGTCGGGATGTCTCGCGTTGCAGCCAAGAGCAAACAGGGTTCTGGATGCCATTGATGCGAATATCGCTGTGCTTGATAGCAACGGTTTGATTGTTTCAATCAACAAAGGGTGGCGTGACTTTGCCGCTGAAAATCGCTTGGCGGATGGTTCGTTGCCCCGGCAAGTCGAGGTAGGCGTTAATTACCTGGATGTCTGTTCGGTGGCCGATGGCGAATCATCTGATAATTCAATGCGGATCTTTGATGGCATCAAGGCGGTTCTGGATGACAAGAAAAAAGCTTTTAGCCATGAATACCCTTGCCATAGCCCAGACAGGCAGCGTTGGTTTTTGATGAAAGTGAAAGCGCTCCCGCGTTCCAAACCCCGAGAAGTGGTTGTCATCCACATAGACATTACTGATCGATATCTTGCCGAGTTGCAGCTACGTAATAAACAGCAGGAACTGAACATGGCCTTGTTGCAACTGCAGGAGTTGGCAGAGCGAATCAAAGATTCGCTGGGGCCACAAAGCTTTTCTATGTCGCCCAATGCGTTGATGAACCTGCCACAGAATACTCAGGGTCAGTCTGATCTCTTGCAATCGCTGTCTGCTCGAGAGTTGGAAGTTCTGTCTGCGCTTGTGCGTGGTGAGCGCAATTCGGCGATAGCGGCCCGCTTGCAGCTGAGTCGGAACAGTGTATCAACCTATCGTTCCAGAGTTTTTGACAAGCTGAAAGTCGAGAGCAATGCGCAACTCGTGGCGTTGATTTCAAGTCATGAACCACGAATTCGATCCCGGCGCAGTGCATGAAAAACAAGGGCCTCTACTGATGCACGCCTTTGCCAATCTTGGCCGACGCGAGCGTTTCATTCTGATCGCGCTGCTGGTCTCCCTCAGCGCGCTTGCGGCGACTGCATATACCCTGTGGCGACTGCGCGCGGAAACCATCAATCGGCAACTGGAAACAGCGGCGATGATCGTGCGGGCGTTTGAAGATCACCTGACGCAGAATTTCAATGTCATCGAACGCACGCTGATCAATGTGCCGGAGGGCAGCGGCACGGCTGACAATCTGGCTACCGCGCTGCGCCATGCACCTTATCTGCGTTCGATTGGACTGCTCGGCGAGGCGGATGTGATTTCAGCCAGTTCCGACGTCCGGAATGTCGGCATTCGCCTGTCGCGCGGCGATTATCTGCCGCAAGCGCTTGAACCGGTGGAGGTGCTGCGCGTGGGGCCGCTGCGCGATGGCCGCGATTTTTACGAAGCGCGTCCGGCTGGCCCGGAAACCACCAGCCTGTCGCTCAATTTCATTCCGGTATCGCGTGCGGTCCGCTTGCCGAGCGAGCGTTGGGCTACCGCGGTGGCTTCGGTGAATGCAGATTACTTCCTCAACTTCTATGCCAATCATGTCTTGCCGACCGAGGGGAGCGTGCAGTTGCTGCGCTATGACGGGCGACTGCTGCTCAGCACCGTGGAGAGCGAGCAAGCGGGTGAACTAAGCGGCAGTACCCGCATTCTGGCGCGCCTGGCCGAAACCGACGCGGGCCGTTTCGAGGAACTCGCCGCCACCGGCCGGCCGGTATTGACCGCTTATCGGGCGTCTCGCGCGTTTCCCTTTGTACTTGTGGTGCGTCTCGACAAAGCTCACGCCCTGGCCGGGTGGCGACAGGAGGTGGTGAATACCTTTGGCATCGTCAGCGCCATTCTGTTGGCGGCCCTGGCGCTGGCCAGCCTGTATTACGTTCGCTTTGAACGGGTTGCCCGCAAACGCGATCAGGCGGAGGAATCGTTGCGGACCCTGTCTCGCGCAGTGGAGCAAAGCCCGGTGTCCATCGTCATTACTGACCCGGACGGCAACATCCAGTACGTCAACCCGAAGTTCGAGTCGATCACCGGTTATCTACAGGCCGAAGTGATCGGCAAGAATCCTCGGGTAATCAGTTCCGGAGAGAAGCCGCCGGCGGATTACCTGGCCATGTGGACCACGCTCAATGCGGGCCGGAACTGGCAAGGCGAGTTCCACAATCGGCGCAAGGACGGCACGCTGTTCTGGGAGTTGGCCTCGATTTCCCCTGTGTTCAACGAAGAAGGCGTAATGCAGCATTTCGTCGCGGTGAAGGAGGACATTAGCGAGCGCAAGCTGGCGGATGAAAAAATCGTCGAACTGAATCGGGACTTCGTTTCCTTTCTGGAAAACACCAGCGATTTCATCTATTTCAAGGACGCCAACAGCTGTTTCCGGTTCTGTAGCCAGACATTGGCCAACATTACCCACCATGCCAGTTGGCGCGACATGATCGGCAAGCATGATCTGCAAGTCTTTCCGGCGGACACCGCCCGGCTATATCACGACGAGGAGTTGCCGATCTTTCAGGAAGGCAGGCCGTTGTTGAACAAGGTCAACCCTTACTACGATGTCGCTGGCAAGCTTGGTTGGGTGAGTACCAACAAGTGGCCGTTGCTGGACCAGAGCGGCAAGGTGGTGGGGCTGTTTGGAATCAGCCGCGATATCACCCAGCAAAAACAAGCCGAAGCCAAGTTGAAACTGGCCGCCAGCGTGTTCACGCATTCTCGAGAAGGCATCATGATCACCGCCGCCGATGGCACGATCATCGAGGTGAATCAGGCATTCAGCCGGATTACCGGCTTCAGCCGTGAAGAAGCCACTGGCCGCAATCCGCGAATGCTCAGTTCCGGCCGGCAAGACAAAGCGTTCTATGCCGCCCTTTGGCGCGATCTGCTGGTCAAGGGGTATTGGTACGGTGAAGTCTGGAACCGTCGCAAGAGCGGTGAAGACTGCGCGATGATGCAAACCATCAGCGCGGTGCGTGATGCCAATGGCGACATCCAGCAATATGTCTCCCTGTTTTCCGATATCACCACGCTAAAGGAACACGAAAACCAGCTTGAACACATGGCGCACTACGATGCGTTGACCCGGCTGCCCAACCGGGTGTTGCTGTCCGACCGCTTGCAACAGGGGATGGCCCAGGCGTTGCGGCGCGGACAACAGATCGCGGTGGCATATCTCGATCTGGATGGGTTCAAGGCGATCAACGACAACCACGGACATGAAGTCGGCGACCAGTTGTTGATTGAGCTCGCCACCCGGATGCGTGAGTCCTTGCGCGACGGCGATACCCTGTCCCGCCTCGGCGGCGATGAGTTTGTCGCGGTGCTGGCCGATCTCGCCGATGTTGCTGCCAGCGTGCCGATGATTACCCGCTTGCTCGCCGCGGTGGCCCAGCCAGTGCACGTTAGCGGCGTGGGCAGCGAACGCGTGCTGCAGGTATCGGCAAGCATCGGGGTCACGTTTTTTCCGCAAGCGGAAAACGTCGATGCAGAGCAGTTGTTGCGCCAGGCCGATCAGGCCATGTATCAGGCCAAACTGGCTGGCAAGAACCGTTTTCATGTCTTCGACGCGGAACAGGATCGCAACGTGCGCGGCCATCATGAAAGTGTGGAACGCATCCGGCGTGCCCTGACCGAACGTGAATTCGTCCTTCATTTTCAGCCCAAGGTGAACATGCGCACTGGCGCAGTCATCGGCGCCGAGGCGCTGATCCGCTGGCAACATCCACAGCGTAGTCTGCTCTCGCCAGCGGCGTTTCTGCCGGTGATCGAGGACCATGTCATGTCGATCGAACTGGGCGAATGGGTGATCGACAGCGCCCTGAAACATCGGGCGAGTTGGCATCACGCCGGACTCGATATCCCGGTCAGCGTGAATATCAGTGCGCGTCAGTTGCAGCAGTCTGATTTCGTGCTCCGCCTGCGGGCGATTCTGGCGCGGCATCCCGAGCTCCGTCCGGGCGACCTGGTACTGGAGGTGCTGGAAACCAGCGCGCTGGAAGATCTGGTGCACGTTTCTCAGGTCATCCTCGCTTGCCAGGAGATCGGCGTCAGTTTCGCGCTCGACGATTTCGGCACCGGTTATTCCTCGCTGACTTACCTGAAGCGCTTGCCGGTGGCGGAGCTGAAGATCGACCAGAGTTTTGTCCGCGACATGCTCGATGATCCGGATGACCTGGCCATACTGGAAGGCGTGATCGGATTGGCTGGCGCTTTCCGCCGGAAAATTATTGCTGAAGGAGTGGAGACCATCGAACACGGCGAAATGCTGCTGCAACTGGGCTGCGAGTTGGCGCAAGGCTACGGTATCGCCCACCCGATGCCGTCGCATGAGTTAGCCGCTTGGGCAGCATCCTGGCGGCCGGAAGCGTGCTGGATGAATCAGTCCTCGGTGAACCGCGCCGACTTGCCCCTGCTGTTTGCCATCGTAGAACACCGCGCATGGATCGCCGCCATCGAACAGCATCTAAAGGGCGAAAC
>JBBQQT010000081.1:0-15227 GCA_038215555.1 Burkholderiales bacterium
ATCATGCTGAATCGAAGAAAGGCATCACACCACCGCCGGATGACAACGCTGAAGGCGATTACAACCAATACTGGATGCTGGGCGTTGGCTATGGCTTCACGCCCTGGTTTTCCGGCTATCTGGTGCAGCCTTACAACATCAAGAAAGATGAGCCGGACGGTCAAAACGCCAGAGGCTTTACCGATCTTTCCGTGATGGGCGTGATCGGCTTCAAATACGACGATCGCTTCATGCTGGTGCCCGCCGACGAAAGCCTGGATGACCTGATGGACTGGCATTTCACGCTTTATGGTGGCGTCTCGCTGCCCACCGGCGACGCCAACCATCTGCTCGACAACAACACGATCGATCCTGGCAAGTCGCTCGGTTTCGGCAAATCCAGCTTCAGCTATGGCCTGACCGCGACAAAACAGTTTTCAGAAAATGCCACCGCCGTGTTCGAGGCGGGCCAGATCCGCTTTCAAACCTATGAATACGACAACACTGACCGCGTCAAATTCGGTACCGAAACCCGCCTCAACGCCGCCCTCGCCTACCGCCTGATGATCAACCCTGAAACCCGCTTCCGTCTTGACGGCAACGCGGAACTCAACTTCCTCAGCCTCGGCCGCGATATCGAGAACGGTGTCGGCGCCTCGGCAACCGGCGGCGACATGCTCTACGGTGTAATCGGCGCCCGTTTGTACAAAGACAACATGAGCCTGGGCCTGGCGCTGAAGAAACCGATCTGGACCGACCTGAACGAAGAGAACCAGCAGCAAGGCGCCGAAGGGAAAGAGAAATACCGCTTCATCGCCTCCTTCTCGGCGTTGTTTTAATCCACACCATGCACATCCCGGACGGCTTCATTTCCCCACAAACCTACCTGCCTGCGTATGCCGTTGCAGCCGGCTTGTGGGCTTACGCTGCGCGGCGGGTGAAACGCGACCTGGATGCCGACACGCTGCCCTTCCTCGCCGCCGGCACCGCCCTCTCCTTCGTCCTGATGATGGTCGCCCTGCCCTTGCCCGGTGGCAGCACCGCGCACGCCGCCGGCATCGGCCTGCTGGCGGTGAGCTTTGGTGGCTGGATGGCCTTTCTTGCGGTCTCGCTGGTGCTGGCGATGCAGGCATTGCTGTTCGGCGATGGCGGCATCACCGCGCTGCCGATCAACGCGCTGGCGATGGGTTTCATCGGCAGCTTTGCGGCATTGGTGACGTGGAAATTGCTCGGCCGCTGGCATGAAACCCTTGCGCTGTTTCTCGCTGGCTGGTTCTCCATCGTGCTGCCCGCATTGCTGATGGCGCTGGTGCTCGGCGTGCAGCCACTGATCGCGCACGACGCACAGGGTGCACCGTTATTCTTCCCATTCGGGCTGGCCATCACGCTGCCGGCGGTGGTGCTGCCGCATCTGCTGGTCGGTCTGGCGGAAGGCGTGCTGACCGTTCTCGGTTACCGCTATCTGACCCGGCTGCGCACCCGCCTTGCCTGATACCCTTCGGATCATGCAGCGCGATCATGTTTTCCTTGGCCTCTACCTCGCCGCCATCCTCGCGGCCACCACAATTCATTCACCGCTCTGGCTGGCCGCAGGACTGGGATTGGTGCTACTGATCGCCGGTCGCGAAGCCTTCAGCCTGCTGCGCCGCGCCGTGCTGACCGTACTGGCATTCAATGCATTGATCAGCTTGAGCTACCTCGGCATGGCCTGGTGGCAGGACGCATTCGGTCTAAGCCCCTCCCCCTGGCAAACGCTGCTGCGCCTGAACCTGCGCGTCATCCTGCTGACCAGCCTGACCTTCCTGTTTATCTCCCGCGTCAACCTGTTCCAGGCGCTGAGTTTCTCGAAAAACCTGACCTACGTGCTCGGCCTGGCCTACAGCCAGACCCTGACCTTCCGCCGTGCGCACGACGATTTCCGCCTCGCGCTGGCCAGCCGCTCGCTGCACCGCCCCAGCCTGATCGACCGCTACCGCGCCAGCGCCGCCGCCGTCTCCTGGTACATCGAAAAATCGTTGCATGCCGCCACGCAATCCTCGCAAGCCCTGCGCTCACGCGGCTTCTTCCATGACTGAACTGCGCTACCGCGTGATCAAACCCGCCCCGGCGCTGGATGCTGCACCCGTGCTGGAAGTCACCGGCATCGGTCATCGCTTCGGCAAAGCCGAAATCCTGCGCAATATCAGTTTTGCCATTCGCCCTGGTGAAAAAGTCGTGCTGCTGGGCTGCAACGGCAGCGGAAAATCGACGCTGCTGAAAATTCTCAACGGCCTGATCGCGCCCACATCCGGCCGTTTCGTGTACCAGGGCGAGGAAATCACCCCGCCCCGATTGAAGGCACCAGCCCTGCATCGCCGCTTCAGAAGTGAAGTCGCGCTGCTGTTCCAGAACCCGGACGCGATGCTGTTCAATCCGACGGTGTTCGACGAAATTGCCTTCGGCCCACGCCAGATGGGGCTGGCCAACATCGACGAACGCGTGCGCCACTGGTCGGATCAGGTCGGCGTCAGCCAGCATCTGGCACGACCGCCGTTTTCACTTTCCGGCGGCGAAAAGCAGAAGGTCTGCCTCGCCGCGCTGCTGGCGCTGGAGCCGAAAGTCCTGCTGCTCGACGAACCCACCGCCGCACTCGATCCGCGCTCCACCGGCTGGCTGGTCGATTTTCTCGGCGGCCTGAATATCACCACGCTGACCACCACCCACAACCTCAGCCTGGCGCCGGAACTCGGCAGCCGCGCCCTGGTGCTGGGCGAAGACCACAGCCTGATCCATGATGGCCCGATCCAGGCCCTGCTCGCCGACATGGACCGCCTCGCTGCCGCCAACCTGGTGCACACCCATCGCCACCGCCACGGCAACATCGAACACCGGCATACGCATGTGCATGATTGGCAGTAAATACCGCCTCCTGACAGCACGGCATGCTGGCCTGAATTAAGCCTGCCTGGCTCACTTCAGTTTTACCCTGAGGTTTTAACCTCCGCCCTCGCCCGCACCAGGCTGCCGTCGCGGTATTCGCGCATCGCCTGTTCGACCTCTTCCCGGCTGTTCATGACGAAAGGACCGTATTGCACAATGGCTTCGCCGATCGGGTGGCCGGCGACCAGGATCAGCCGCGCGCCCTCTCTGCCGGCAGTGAGTTGCACTTGATCGCCGGCGCCAAGCACGTTGAGGCTGTGGCTTGGCAGGGTTTGCGCTTTGGCGTGCATCTCAATCCGCGCATCGCCCGCATAGACGTAGATGAAGCCGCACTTCTCCGCCGCCAGCGGCATCGCAAAAACGGCATTCGGCTGCAGCGCGACATCGAGATAAAGCAGATCGGTATGCGGATCGTCGATGACGCCGTGCCGGCCCTTGTATTCGCCCGCCAACAGACGCATTTTGACGCCCGCCTCGGCCACTTCCGGAATCGCCTCGGCGGCGAATTCCTGATACGCCGGATCGCTCATCTTTTGCGCCGATGGCAGGTTGATCCAGAGTTGGAATCCGCGCATCAGGCCGTTGCTTTGCTGCGGCATTTCTGAATGGATAACGCCGCTGGCGGCCTTCATCCATTGCGCCCCGCCGGCCCGCAGATCGCCGCGATTGCCCATGCTGTCACGGTGTTCCATGTGGCCGTCAAGCATGTAGGTCAGGGTGACGAAACCGCGATGCGGGTGGTCGGGAAAGCCGGCAATGTATTGCTCGGGATCGTCGCTGCCGAAATGGTCGAGCATCAAGAATGGATCGAGATTTTTCAGCGCTGCGGTGCCGAGGCTGCGATGCACGGTGACGCCGGCGCCCTCGGTCACTGCGACGGCGTTGATTTGTTGCTGAATGGAACGGATGTTCTTGGCTTGCATGCGGGGTCTCCTGGAAAGTGTTTCCGGTTTGGCTGATTCCATTCTGGTTGTTGTTGTAATCTGGATAAATAATCTGATTCGCAATTAATTGTTCTTTTATTCAGAACAAAAGGAAGGCGCATGGACCGATTCGCCGAGATGCAGATGTTCGTTCGCGTGGTCGAAGCCGGCAGCATCAGCGGCGCGGCCGAACGCCTGAAGGTGGCCAAATCGGCGGTCAGCCGCCGTTTGGCGGAACTTGAAAGCCGACTTGGCGCGCAACTCTTGCACCGCACCACCCGCCGCTTGAACCTGACCGACAGCGGCCGCGCTTTTCTCGAACAAGCGTAACGCATCCTGGCCGATCTCGATGAATCCGAGTCCGCCGTTTCGCAAGCGCATAGCACGCTGAAGGGCCGTTTGCGCGTCGCATTGCCACTGTCGTTCGGGCTGTTGCATCTGGCGCCGCTGATCGAGGCGTTCATGACGCTGCACCCGGAAGTCGTGTTCGATCTCGATTTCAACGACCGCCAGATCGACCTGATGCAGGAAGGCTTTGACCTCGCCATCCGCATCGCCAACCTGCCCGATTCCAGCTTCATCGCGCGCCGATTGCTGCCGATCCGACATCTGTTGTGCGCCAGCCCGGCCTATCTGGCAAAACACGGCACGCCGACCCGCACGCATGACCTGCAACACCATGTTTGCCTGGCCTACAGCAATCAAGCAACGCCGGGACTTTGGCAATATCGCGCTCCGGATGATGTCAGCGGCAGCGTGAAGGTGCCGGCAAAATTGAAAGCCAACAATGGCGATTTCCTGCTCCAGGCTGCGCTTGCCGGGCATGGCCTGATCCTGCATCCCACCTTCTATTTGCACGATGCGCTGGAGCGCGGCGCGCTGGTTGCGTTGCTGACTGACCATACCTGGCCGGAACTCAATGCCTACGCGGTGTACCCGCCGACGCGGCATCTCTCCAGCCGGGTACGCGCGTTGGTGGATTTTCTGGCGCAACGGCTGGGTGAGCTGAATATCTGAACTTTTCCCCTTGAACTTTGAACCTGGATCCCGCAGTTGATCGCGTCGTAGGAGCGTCCGCTTGCGGTGCGAACGTTCGTGGGATCGGCCCGCAAGCGGTGCCTCCTACAGCTTTGCTACCTCACCCGATGGGGGCATGGAAAAACCGGCCTCTCGCCAGTATTCACGCGGCTTAGCAGAGATGAATCTATGGTCGATTGGGGTTTCCAGGTTGAACCCCACTTCAGACCGCATCCCAAGCGCTGAAGGTGGCCGCCTGACCGACGCTGTCGCCCGAGGCGTCGAGCAGATTCCACACGGTCGCCCGGGCGATCTTGAAGCGCTTGCCGGTGGCGGAAATGCGGATCCCGGCGTAATCGTCGATGTAGCCCTGGCGGCGGACGCAATCAAGCAGGCGTTGTCTTTCCTCGCGCTGCAGCGGTTCGGCGGAATGACGCGAAGGCAGTTGCACCATGTCTTGCCAGGACATTTCGAACAGCGATTGGGCAGTCAGGTTAGCGTAAAAAAACACCGGGTCGGGCGCGCTGTCGTGCGCCAGCACAACGAAAGGCGCGTGATAAAGCGCGCGCGCCAGTTCTGCGGCATCCTGCGAAGTGGGCAGAAGCTCACGCTGCAACAAATGCAGATGACTGGACACGATCAGATTCGCGTTTTCAGCCTGGAATCGATTCTCCGGACTTGGCTCGGCGCGGTTGAATTGCATCTTGATCAGCCTGTTCTCTACGCTTGTTTCATCTCAGCCCAGCCAGAATCCGCCGCACCGGCGTCGGCAATGCGGCGCCTTCGAGTTCATCCAGCGACAACCAGAGGCGACCGGGTTCCGCGGCGGACAGCACCCGCTTGACGCGTAATTGCCAGGGCTGGATGAACAGGCGGAAGTGGGTGAATGTGTGGTTGAACGCGGGCAGTTCGCCGGGTAGTTCGCCGGGCAGCGCGGTCTGAAAACCCAGTCGCTGCGCAGCGGCGAGCGGGTTTTCCGATTCTGCAAACTCGGGCAGGCTCCACAAGCCGCCCCAGATGCCGCTGTTCGGCCGTTTTTCCAGCAGCACTTCGCCGGCATTCAGCAACACCAGCATGCCGGTGCTCCGTTCCGGCACCGATTTCCTGGGTCGAGAAGCCGGCAGTTCGCGCTGGCGTCCCTGCAGATTGGCGATGCAATCGTCGCTGAACGGACAACTTTCGCATTGCGGCCGGCCACGTTTGCAGACGGTAGCGCCGAGATCCATCAAACCTTGCGTGTAAGCCTGAATATCGGCTGACGGCAGCAAGGTTTCGGCCATCAGTGCTTCGGACAATTGCCAGAGCCGGGTTTCCACCGCCTTTTCACCTGGCCAGCCTTCTATGCCGAACACCCGCGTCAGCACCCGCTTGACGTTGCCATCGAGGATGGCACGCCGTTCGCCGAAGGCAAAAGCGGAAATCGCGGCGGCGGTGGAACGGCCGATGCCGGGCAACGCAAGAATCGCGTCGATGTGGCGCGGAAAGCGCCCGCCATGCTGATCGACGATTTGCCGCGCCGCTGCATGCAGGTTGCGCGCCCGGCTGTAGTAGCCGAGGCCGGACCAGTGACCGAGCACCGCATCCTGATCCGCCGCCGCCAGGGATTTCAGGTCCGGGAATCTGGTCAGAAAACGCTGGTAATAGGAAATCACCGTTTCCACCTGGGTCTGCTGCAACATGATTTCCGATAACCAGACCGAATACGCATCGCCGCTTGCACTGCCCTGCCAGGGCAAGGCATGGCGACCATGCTGCTTCTGCCAGGCGACCAGGCGCAGCGCGAAATTCTGTCTCAGTGGCTGGCGGATTTGGGTTGTATTCAAGTGCTCAAAACCGAATGCTATTTGGCCGCGCGGGCTTCTTTCAGCAGGCTATCGATGACCGCTTTCGCTTCATCGGTGTCCCATTCGATGGCGGTATTCACCGAGTAACGAATGTCGCCATTCCGGTCGAGCAGGAAAGTGCTCGGAAAAGCGAATACCCGCCAGCGGCCAGAGACCGCACCATCGCGATCAAGCAGCACGGGAAAATCGACATCGACCCGCTTCAGGAAGGCAAGCACATGTTCCGGGTCTTCCTTGAAATTGATCGAGACGATGCCGAAATCCTTCTTGTCATACGCCGCCGCCAGCCGGTTCATGGATGGAATTTCATGCACGCAGGGCGGGCACCAGGTTGCCCAGAAGTTGACCAGCGTGATGCGGCCATGGCTCTGACTCAGGTTTTGGGTTTTGCCATACGCGTCGGTCAAGCTGAAGCCGGGCGCGGGCTGACGCGGACGTTCGATCAGGCCGTATGCCGGCGCACTGGCTTTTTGCGCGGCTTCGCGCATGGCGAGCGGTTTTGCCGGCTTCTTGCTGGCAGCGAGCAAACGCGCTGCGGCTAGCAGTTGATCCGGTGTTTGACGAATCGCCTGTTCCACCGCCGTCGGCACTTTGCCGGCCATCGCTTGCAGACTCTCGCTGCGCGGCTTTTCGGTCTGCAACAGGTAGTAATCGCGAACCTCAGGCAGCAGCCAGGAATAGGCCGGGCTGCCCGCCGCATGCAGCGTTTTCAGCAAACTCGGCAGCCGCGTCCGGTTCGAGCCCAGCGCCGGCTGCATGATCATCAACGGCATATTGGTGGCGGCGACAATTTCCATCAGCTCGGGATCTTCGCCAGCGACCGGCGTACCGCGATACAGGTTGGGGAAAAACACAACGCCGCCAGCCACGGCGTGCAGATCAGCGGTTTTGACCGCTTTGCCCGTTATGTCCACTTCTCCCGCCTGCACGCGCAACTGCCATTCACGCAAACCCTTGAGCAAGGGCACGGCCATGCGATCGCTTGCCACCAGCACGATAGGCCGCCGACCTTTGCCGACCGCCGCATCGATCAGGCTGGCGACCGGCCCGCCGTCCATGTTGCGGATGGCTTCGGCGGTGCGCTCCAGCATCAAGGCATCGAGCAGATCGGCTTGCCAGACGCTGGCGCCATTTTTCGCCAGCTCGGCGGCCAGGCTGTCGGCACGCTTGTTTTCGCCATATTGGTTGAGCAACCAGATGAACAACGGGCCGCGATTCGTCTCGCCCCACAGCTTGATCTCGATCTTGTCGCCGTTGTTGGTCGTGATGCTGAATGCAGCCTGCGCTGGCAAGCAGAATACGATTAGCAGCAAGGCCAGAAAATTAATGATTCTGGACATCAATTTGGACATCTATTCAGTACCCCAGAATTTACCGGCGTCGCGTCAACCGAAAAAATGACAGATTAGGGAATATCGCCATCATTGTGGCGAAATCGAGTGTGCCAGAATTCAGCCATGACGACGCCCACTTCAACTCAGAAACCCACGCTGGATTCGACCTTGCAATCGACACCATCCGGGACGTTGACCACGCGCAATCACGACCGCGACTGCGCCGGCATGACCTATGTCTATCCAGTGCTGTCGCGTCGCGCCGGCGGCATCTCGGTCGGCATCAATCTGAATCCCAACAACGCCTGCAACTGGCGCTGCGTGTATTGCCAGGTGCCCAATTTGACGCGCGGCGGGCCGCCGCCAATCGATCTGACGCAACTGGAAGACGAGTTGCGGCGCATGCTGGACGATATCCTGCACGGCGATTTCATGATCCGCTCGGCGCCACCGGAAATGCGCCGGCTGAACGATGTCGCACTTTCCGGCAATGGAGAACCGACCAGCGCGCCGGAGTTTTCCAGCGTGGTCGATCTGATCGGCAAGGTGCTGGCCGATTTCGACCTGGCCAATTGCGACCAAGTCGGCAAGATCAAGCTGGTTTTGATCACCAATGGCAGCCTGGCGAACAAGCCTCAGGTGCAAGCCGGCTTGCGCAAGATGGCGCACTTGAACGGCGAGGTCTGGTTCAAGTTCGACCGCGCCACTCGCACCGGCCTGCAGCAGGTAAATGACACTGAAACCGAGCCGGAACGGCATTTTCAACGTCTGAAAAGTGTCGCCCAACTCTGCCCGACATGGATTCAGACCTGCATGTTCGGGTTTGATGGCGCGCCGCCGGCTGAGACTGAAATCGACGCCTGGCTGACCATGTTGGCACGCGCAAAGGCTGAAAACCTGCCGCTTCAGGGTGTACTGCTTTATGGTCTGGCGCGACACTCGCTGCAAGCCGAGTCAACCCGTCTCAGCCGCCTGCCGGAAGAATGGCTGCGCGCGCTGGCGGCACGGGTGGAAAAACTGGGCTGGGCGGTTCAGGTCAGCGTCTGAAACTTCAGCCAGGCAACGCTGGAGAATCCGTGCTTTCCATCCCGTTTTCAATTCGATACAACCAGGCCAGCAATTCCGCCACCGCGAGATACAACTCGGGCGGAATGCGTTCATCCATATCGACCTGCATCAGCAACGAGAGCAATTCCGGCGATTCGTGCACATAAACGCCGGCCGCGCGTGCGCGCTGGATGATTTCATCGGCCAGCAAGCCGCGTCCCTTGGCCACCACACGCGGCGCGCCATCGGTGGCATCGTAAGCCAGGGCAACTGCCTCGGCGCGCTGGTCGTCCTTGCTGCGTCTGGACCGATCAGGCTTGGCCATGCCCACCTTCCAGCGCCTCGACTTGCGGATCGATCGCGTGCAATCCGTTCGCTTCCAGACCCTTGATCAGCAGGGGCAAGGCCACATTCAGCTTGTCCCGCGTTTCCGCCGTGTCGGCGCGCAAGCGAAGATGCAATTGGTCACCCGCCAAACCCAATTGCGCATGTACCTGGCCCAATCCGGGCAGCGTCAGGTTCAATTCCGTGCTCCATTCCGCCGCGACCTCGCCGCCCTCGGCCTGGCCTTCACCGCCACCTTCTTCGCGCACCATCCATTCCATTGTCTGCCCCGGCCAGGCCAGGCCCTGCCAGAGAAAAGGCGCCCCCTCCAGCATCTGCAATTGCCGCCCGGCCATTCTGGCAGCAGCTTCCGGCATGCCATCGAGTTCCGCCAGACGCAGCGTAAGCGTATTTTCCTGCCCCAGACGCGCCTGCGGTTCACGCAGAATGGATTCCAGTGTCAGCGAGCCACGGCTCCATTTGGCCAGGTGAGACTCATAAAACAAGCCACTTTCCGACACGGTTTGCGACAAGCGCACCGGCAACATATGACGCGATGGTGACAGCAGTTCAACCAGCGTATTGGGTGACAACGTCGTACTGGCGGCAATTGAAGCACGCGGCGCATCAATAGCTTGACCAAGCAACCCGGTGTTTGGCCCGGTGAGCGTGGCGGTTATCGGCTGCAGGTTGGAATTGAAGCTTTGCAACATCAGGACATTGGCGACGATGGGCCGTGAGACAACGCCGGCGACGGGCGCAGCGGTTGCTGTTGAAGAAGCGGCTGCTAGCGGCGGGTTCCCCGACTTCACTGTTTCCGATGTGACGGCCGCTCCCCGCACAGAGGCTGGCACAGTGGTAGACACCGCAACTGACAACGCACCTGCGGTAGCCGTCAGCTTGCTGGAAAGTCCTTCCGGACTTGCATTGATGAGCGGCAAATTGGCCGTTGCGGCGGCAGCCACCTTGGCGGAAGCGCTGGTTGTTGCTGCTGGAGCGGCCGACGGCGTTGCCATCGAAGTCAGTTTTGCCGCCGAGGCAGCCAAGGCGGCTGAAGTGGCTGGCGCTGTGGCCGAGGCAGCCGCTGCCGGTGCGCTGGCAGACGGTGATTGAGCAAGGCGCAGAAGCGCATTGACTTGCTGCGCCGTATTCGAAATCTGTACTTGCTGAACCGGAGTGATGGCGGCCTGGTTGAGCAGGAAGGTGGGGCGCGGCCCGGCGTTGAGGAAAGTCAGTCGAACACTGTCGCCAGGCTGCGTCTTGGCCGGCAAATTCATGTCCAGCAGCTGAGCCCCTACTTTGACCAGCTGGCGGCCGCTGGCCAGGTTATCGACCACCTTGCCTTCGTATTGCTGGCCCGGCTGAAACGGGGATGTCTGTGCCTTGTCGCCTTGCAGCAGCGCCACGCCCTGATTCTTCACCCAGGACAGCAGCAGCTCGGGCAAGGCAGAGAGATTCATGGCGACTGGTTTTCAGCGCGTTGCAGCGCAACGATCAATTCCGCTTCACCGCGCGAGATGCCCAGGCTGCCTGCCAGTTCCAGCGCCGGCGTGCCTTCCCGAGCCATGCGCTGGGCATCGGCATAGGTATTTGCGCGGGCGTCCAGACTGGACCCCACTGGCGGCATGTCTTCCAGCGCTTGCAGACGTTGTTTCAATATCTCGATTTCCGTCTCCAGCGCCTTGATTCGTTTCTCGCTTGGCGCGACGTCCTTGCCGCGGCGTGAAAACAACCAGACCTCAAGCAGATAGACCAGGCTGGCCAGAATCACTGCCAGTAACAACTCGCGGCCGGTAAAAACAAAATTTTCGAGCATGTTTGAAGTGGCTCTCAGAAAAGAGGGGGTATCGAAGGGCGTATTCCGTTGCCAGAGTTACGGCAGCAAGCCTGATTTCTTTAACCGAGCAGGGCGATACTGATTCAACCACGACTCAAACACGACTCAAACACGCGGAAAAGCCGGCCGGGGATCAAACGTCGACAACGTCTGCAGACGTTCATACAAATCACGCTCCTCTTGGCTCAAACTCGGCGGAAGAACAATCTGCAATTGGACAAAGAAGTCACCCGTGCCATCGCTTGCCGGCATGCCGCGCCCGGTCAGTCTGAGTTTCTGGCCACTGCGCGCGCCAACTGGCACCTTCAGACGCAGATTCCCGGATAGCGTCGGCACGGTCAACGTTGTTCCCAGCGCGGCTTCCGAAGGCGTAACAGGCGTATCCAGATAGATGTCCTTGCCTTCAAGGCGATACAACGAGTGCAGAGCAATCTGCAACGTCAACAGCAGGTTGCCCGCCGGCCCGCCCATCGGGGAAAGTTCACCCTTACCGGCAAGCCGCAGCCGCTGCCCCGGCAAAGAACCCGCCGGGATACGCATCTTCACGCTGTTCTGGCCGCCTGCCTGCGCTCTGCCCGGCAGGGAAATCTGTTTTTCACAACCAAGAAATGCCTCTTCCAGGCTCAAAGTCAGGGTCGCCTCGATATCCTGTCCGCGCGGCGCGCTGCGACTGCGGCGATGCGCGCCCCCCGGCTGGCCGCCGCCACCCGTATCACCACCAAACATCTGCGAGAAGAAATCAGAGAAGTCCATGCCGGAAAAATCAGCTCCCCCGGCAGAACGCGCGCCTCGACCACCCCAGTTTGGCGGCGGCCGGAAATCCTGGCCGGGCTGGTAGTAGCCCAATTGGTCGTAAGCACTTCGTTTCTCGGGATCGCTCAGCACCTCATTGGCTTCGTTGATGTCCTTGAATTTTTCCTCCGCACCAGTCTCTTTGGAAACGTCAGGATGAAACTTGCGCGCCTGCCGACGGTAGGCCTTCTTGATGTCCTCCGCTTTCGCATCGCGCGCAACCCCTAGTATTTTGTAGTAGTCCTTGTATTTCATGGCCTTGATATTTGCTGTTAACTCGTTAAATAAATGGGGTGAAAATAAACAAACCTCAAGTCGGGATAGAGGCTTGCAAAACCGCTGATTGGCTAGCTCGCGTGCTATCATCCGCCCGCAACTTACCACTAGAAATCATTCAGGAAACCATCCCGATGAGCGAACGCATCAATCTGCAAGACCAGTTTCTCAATACGCTGCGCAAAGAGCACATGCATTGTTCCGTATTTCTTGTGAATGGAATCAAACTGGTTGGGAAAATCGAATCGTTCGACCAGTACATGGTTCTACTGCGCGGCAATGATCAAGCCGTGCAAGCCATTTTCAAACACGCGATTTCGACCATCTCGCCAGCCAAACAAGTTTCGCTCGGCGGCTCACGGGAAGACGAAACACCCGGTACATGAACACACCTGTCAGGGCCAGTTAACGTACTGACAGTTAATCGTAAGTTGACTCATCAAACAAAACGGGCACCACCTTGGCGCCCGTTTTTCTTTGATGAGTCAACGTCACCTGCCTCGCATGGCGTGCATGCGAGCAGTAACTGACCTTCGATTACTTTGCTTTCTTGAAGGTGCTTTGAACCAGCACATCCACCTTGGCCTGCGGCGCATGACACTGGGTGCAATTCCAACGCCCCATGTACAACTCGCCTTTCTTCACATTGGTGTAGTGACTTACAGGAGTCGGGATAGGCATACCAACTGTGATCTTCTGTTTCAGCAGATCAGGTTGAACATGGCAATCCTTGCACAAATTGAAATCCTGTCGAATCGGCACCATATCGACAATAGTGTGCGTGATCATCGGCGGCGCCGTGTGGTAAGACTTTTCCGCGCGTTTGTTGGTGCCGGGATCGCCGCCCCCATAATTGACGATGATCGGATCGGGCACGTCGTAGACGCTGGTTTTCGACAATCCGAGATCATCATCGGGAATCGACTGATCCTGAACCGCGATAGCGGGCAAGGACAAGGCCAGGACAGCACCCAATAACAAGAACTTTCCAACGGGTTTGCTCATCTCGTCCTCCTTTGAACGGCAATGGCGTCCGCATGCACACGGGCTTGCGTGTTGTGGCTGCGGATCAGGGGTTTGAAATCAAACTTCAGACTTCCTTCAGGGCAAATCGGTGAGCAGCGCCCGCAATTGCTGCATTCACCTGAGAACACATAACCGCGCTCATCGAGCTTCTTCAGGTTCAGCACCTGCGGTTCCGGGCAAATCTTGGCGCACTCACCGCAATGGGTGCAGGTATTGGTGTCGAACCTGACGCGCAGCAACGCGGTCTTGCCGACCAGGCTGTAGAACGCACCGAGCGGACACAGATGGCCGCACCAACCGTGTTTCAAAATCAGCAAATCGAACAGGAAGATCGCAAGCAAGGCAGTGAAACCCATACCCAGGCCGAAAATGATTTCGCGGTGCGCCATGCCGATCGGGCTGACCCATTCGAATGCCGCCAAGCCGCTGATCACGGTAATCACCAAAGTTGCGACCAGAATAAAATAACGCAACGTACGCGGCAGATGGAAGATCGGCTGAATGCCCATCTTGTCGCGCAGCCAGCCAGCCGCATCGGTCACCATGTTTACCGGACAAGCCCAGGCGCAGAATATCCGACCGCCAATCAGGAAATAAATGCCGAGCACCACCGCCGCACCAATCAGGCTCTCTTTTTGCAGCACATGACCAGTCAGGAAAATCTGCAACGCGGCGAACGGATCGGTCAGCGGAATCAGCCCGATGAACTTCGAGGCAGACAGATTGCCGATCAGCAGAGGCACATCCTTGGCGACTTGCCAGCCCCAGTGCGCGGTGCCGAAGAACAACAGCAAAATGCCGAGCTGCGTGATACGACGCAGGATGATGTAACGCCACGACCAAAACTCGGCAGCCCCGGAACGACTGTGCAGTTTCTCCACCGAGGCCAACACATCGGCTTTGCTGAAGGTAGGTTGGGTGCTCATAGCCCACCTTCATTCAGATAATCCAAGCCGCCCGGCTTGCCACCCGGCTCCGGCGTCAAACTCGGCGCGGCTTGCGGTGCTTGTTTGAAGTCCTCGGTAATTTCCGTATCGAAGGTCCAGCCCAGCCGGTAATGATCACCAATTTTTCCCTGCACCAGTTTGTGCGGAAGGATACGGATGGCGGCAATTTCAGTCGGGCAGGCTTTCTCGCAAATACCGCAACCCGTGCAGGCATCGGAATGCACCAACGGAATGAACATAGCGTGCCTGGATGTCTGCCGCGGATGCGTTTCCAGCGTGATTGCCTTGCCTTTGAGAGGACATTCGCGATGGCATATTTCGCAGCGCAAGCCTTTGTAAGACAGGCAGTTCTCGATATCGATGACCGCCAGCCCCATGCGCGCATCTTCGATTTTCTTCAATTCGGGCGACAGCGCGCCGGTCGGACACGCCTTCATGCACGGGATATCCGGACACATGATGCAAGGGCCGGTGCGCGCGTCATAAAAAGGCGTACCGATTGGCAAAGCGCCACCAGCCGGTTCCAATTTCAGAATTTTGGGCGGGCAATCGACGACGCATTGACCGCACTTGATGCAGGCCGCGTTGAAATCGTCTTCCGCCAGGGCTCCCGGCGGACGCAAGGCATAAGGTGCGGCGCGCGCCTCGTTACGCAGGATGTAATCCCAAAGCAGGCCGCCGGTTCCAGCCAAAGCGGCGCCTTGCGCCATCTTCACCAGAAAATCACGACGGGATGGATTCAGGCCGCCAAGGCCTTTTTCAGCCATTTCAAATCACCTATCAAATATGTCAGGACCGATCAAATGCAGATCAACTTCGGGCCGGTGTGAGAGCAATAGAAACACTCCAAAAATTAAGTGGACATGAGCATCAAGTGATATCTGGTGTTTGTTTGACTTCCTTGAAAAAACAAAAATCTTTCTATTCAATTTCAAATGTGAGTTTTAAACAACTTTCATTGG
>JBBQQT010000082.1:0-15078 GCA_038215555.1 Burkholderiales bacterium
AGTTCTACCAGATAACCCAATTATCAGGAAAAACCTGATTTTCATCTGGGTAAATGTTGACTACCCATAGGCTAAGCTGAACCATTTTTAAAAGTGCTTCTGCTCGCACCGTTGAATACCGCTATTGCCAAGGCAATTTCCATGGCAATTGCCCACTTTGCGGCCGCTCATGGACAATCCACCCCATTCACCTTGATCACCCGAGCAACACTTACCGCACACCGAACCACCCGCGCGGGCTTTAACCGGCTTCAACCTGCTTTAACGGGCTTTAACGGGCTATTATTTTCCACCCAGCAATCCAACCCAGAGTTCTCAGATGAGCATTAAATCCGACAAATGGATCCGTCGCATGGCGGCCGAAACCGGCATGATCGAACCGTTCGAGCCAGGCCAGGTGAAGAGCTTCAACGGCGAAAAAATTGTTTCCTACGGCACCTCCAGCTACGGCTACGACGTGCGTTGCGCCAACGAATTCAAGCTGTTCACCAACCTCAACCACACCATCGTTGACCCGAAAAACTTCGATCCGGACTCGTTCGTCGATGTGAAGGGGGATGTCTGCATCATTCCGCCCAACTCATTCGCACTGGCCCGCACCATCGAATTCTTCCGCATTCCGCGCAGTGTGCTGACCATCTGCCTGGGCAAAAGCACCTATGCCCGCTGCGGCATTATCGTCAACGTGACACCGTTGGAGCCGGAATGGGAAGGCCACGTCACGCTGGAGTTTTCCAATACCACCCCGCTGCCGGCGAAAATTTACGCCAACGAAGGCATCGCGCAGTTGTTGTTCTTTGAATCCGACGAAATCTGCGAGACCTCGTATCGCGATCGCGGTGGCAAATATCAGGGCCAGACCGGGGTGACGCTGCCAAAGATATGACGTCGGCTCGGACTTGAGGATTGGGAAATGAAGTGAAGCGTTTGACGACCGTCAAAGGTTTAATGTGACCCAAGTGATTTGTCTCGATCGACAAGAGGAAATGAGTCATAACCCTCGTGTTTCTGGCTGTGCTGTCGCTAAAAGTTCAGCCCGCCACGGACAAGCCAATCCGGTTCACCAACTGCCGTGACCTTTCAATGACAAAGCAAGCACGCGATGGATACAAAGCGGTTTTAATGCCTGAGATCGCTGACGCTCCTCTATGTTGAGGACGACGCGGATACCCGCGAAGAACTGGCGCAGATGCTGCAACCCTGGTTCGCCAGTGTGCATATCGCCGACAACGGCCAGACCGGCCTGGATGCCTTCAAGACTTTTCTCCCCGACATTGTTCTGACCGACATCCAGATGCCGGTGCTCAACGGCTTGTCGATGGGTGCGCTGATACGCGTGCAGGTGCCGGACCAGCCGGTCGTCGTGCTGAGCGCCTACAACGACATGGAATATCTGTTCCGTGCCATCGACATCGGCATCACCCAGTACATCACCAAGCCGGTCAGCCTTGAAAAACTGCTGACCAAACTGAGCGAGATCGCCGAGGGCATCCTGGTCAAGCGCGAACAACGCCGCAACCAGCGACTGCTTGAGCAATACCGTCATCTGGTCGACCGGAGCGCCATCGTCAGCAAGATCAATCCCGCTGGCATCATCACCTACGTCAACGACAAGTTTTGCGAACTCAGCGGCTACGAAAAGCGATGCACTCAACCGGCAACCTGACGGCAAGGCTGTTGCCCCATTGGGCTAATTGCAGTCGCATGAATGCCTCCTTTGGCTATGCGAGTATCTACATGTTAATCCGAGATTTTCCATTAGACAGTTTGTCCACCCAGAAACCGTTCGTGGTGAGCTTGTCGAACCCCAAACAGCCCTTCCTTCGACAAGCTCAGGACAATCGAAAAAAAAAGCTCAGGGCGAACGGTTTCTGGGTTAATGGAAAATCTCGGTTAAAGCCAGGCACGCGAGAAAAGCTCATCCAGCGCGGCGAGGATGGCATCACTTTGTTGCGCCAGAGAACCCACGTATTCGCCCAACGCTTCCAGCGGGATCGAGACAATCTCGAACGGATTCAGGACAACTTGGGTTTCAGCCACCGTGAATACCGGGTTGACCGCCGTGACCGGCAATTCCACCGCTTTGTTCAGCTCATCCTGGGCAACCAGCGGCACAACGACGCGGCGGCGGGATTTTTCGTAATAGCTGGATTGAACGACCACAACAAAAGGAATCTGCGCGCGGTTTTTTCCGCTATTCCGAAACACATCGAATTGCGCCATCACAGCGTCGAGTAGTCGTCGGCAAACGACCCCTGCGCGGCATGAAAGCGATTCCAGGCTTCCGCCACTGCGTCGCCCTGTTGCTGTCTGGCAAGCTGGGCTTGTTCCTGCCGGGCGACATATTCGACCAACAAGGCATCAACCGTGGCGGAAAGGTTGTTGGTGTAGCCACGCACCTTCAGCACCGTGCTTTCACTCAGCAACAGATTGAATGGACGTTTGAGCAGTGGTGCACTTGCGGCTTGATTCATCGAATTTCTCCTTGGACAAACTCATGCGCATGTTATGCACATGAAGTGGTTGGGTAAAGCTTCACGCCTTGTCGCCACCCAGACAAAGCCCGCGCCTTTGTGTTGTACGACACGCGACATGGATGTCCGCTTATCTCGTATCTATCCATAAATATCAATGAGTTAAGCGCTAAGGCCAAGCCTGGCACAGGCCTTGCGATAACAGGACTGCGAGCGAGTTTTTTCAATCGCACTTTGTTTTCGAGACCTGAGAAGGAGAAAGATCATGGCTCTGCGTCAATGCGCGATTTACGGTAAGGGCGGTATCGGCAAGTCCACCACCACGCAAAATCTGGTGGCTGGCCTGGCCGAGCTAGGCAAGAAAGTAATGATTGTGGGCTGCGACCCGAAGGCGGATTCAACCCGTCTGATCCTGCACGCCAAGGCCCAGAACTCGATCATGGAGATGGCCGCGAACGCCGGTTCCGTGGAAGACCTGGAACTGGAAGACGTCATGAAAGTGGGTTACCGCGACATCAAATGTGTCGAGTCCGGTGGACCTGAGCCGGGCGTTGGTTGCGCCGGCCGCGGCGTGATTACCGCCATCAACTTCCTGGAAGAAGAAGGCGCTTACGAGGAAGACCTCGACTTCGTGTTTTACGACGTGCTCGGCGACGTGGTCTGCGGCGGTTTCGCGATGCCCATTCGCGAGAACAAGGCGCAGGAAATCTACATTGTCTGTTCCGGCGAAATGATGGCCATGTACGCCGCCAACAACATCGCCAAGGGCATCGTGAAATATGCCAACTCCGGCAGCGTGCGTCTGGCAGGCCTGATCTGCAACAGCCGCAACACCGCGCGTGAAGACGAGCTGATCATGGAACTGGCCCGCCAACTCGGCACCACGATGATCCACTTCGTCCCGCGCGATAACGTGGTGCAGCGCGCCGAGATCCGCCGCATGACCGTGATCGAGTACGAGCCGACCGCCAAGCAGGCGCAGGAGTACCGCGACCTGGCCAACAAGATCATCAACAACAAGAACTTCGTGATTCCCACCCCGATCACGATGGACGAGTTGGAAGAGTTGCTGATGGGCTTCGGCATCATGGAAGAGGAAGACGCTTCCATCATCGGCAAGACGGCGGCGGAAGAAGCGGTAGCAGTCGCGGCGTAATACCCCGGCGTCATTCCGGCGAAAGCCGGAATCCAGGGAATGAGTGACTGGATACCGGCCTGCGCCGGGATGACGAAGACAAATCTGAACACGCCGTCCACAGATTAGTGGCGGCGTGAAAGGAGATAGAAATGTCGAATCTGACCAAAGAACAGACCGAAGCCCTCATCGCCGAGGTGCTTGAGGTTTATCCCGAAAAAGCCCAGAAAGACCGCGCCAAGCATCTGGCGGTCAATGACCAGAGCATCGAACAATCGAAGAAGTGCATTACCTCCAACCGCAAGTCGCTGCCCGGCGTGATGACCGTGCGCGGTTGCGCCTACGCCGGATCGAAAGGCGTGGTCTGGGGCCCGATCAAGGACATGATCCATATTTCTCACGGCCCGGTCGGCTGCGGTCAATATTCCCGCGCCGGTCGCCGCAACTATTACGTCGGCATGACCGGCGTCAACACCTTCGGCACGATGAACTTCACCTCCGACTTTCAGGAGAAAGACATCGTCTTCGGCGGCGACAAGAAGCTGGCCAAGCTGATCGGTGAGATCGAAGGCCTGTTCCCGCTGCACAAAGGCATTTCTGTGCAGTCCGAGTGTCCGATCGGCCTGATCGGCGACGACATCGAAGCCGTCTCCAAGAAAGCTGCCGTCGAACTTAACAAGCCCGTGGTACCGGTGCGTTGCGAAGGGTTCCGCGGCGTCTCCCAGTCACTCGGCCACCACATCGCCAACGACTCGATCCGCGACTGGGTATTCGGCCGCGACGGCAAGGATGTGAAACAGGAATTCGTGCCCGGCCCGTATGACGTCTCGATCATCGGCGACTACAACATCGGCGGCGACGCCTGGTCTTCCCGCATCCTGCTGGAGGAAATGGGTTTGCGCGTGGTGGCCCAGTGGTCCGGCGACGGCACCCTGGCGGAAATCGAGCTGACACCCCGGGTCAAGCTCAACCTGATCCACTGCTACCGCTCGATGAACTACATCGCCCGGCACATGGAAGAGAAGTACAACATTCCCTGGCTGGAATACAATTTCTTCGGCCCGACCAAGATCGCCGAGAGCCTGCGCGCCATCGCGGCACAATTCGACGACACCATCAAGGCCAATGCGGAAATGGTGATCGCCAGGTACCAGCCGATGGTCGATGCCATCGTCGCCAAGTACAAGGCGCGCCTGGAAGGCAAGCGGGTGATGCTCTACGTCGGCGGCCTGCGCCCGCGTCACGTCATCGGTTCATATGAAGACCTGGGCATGGAAGTGGTCGGCACCGGTTACGAATTCGGCCACGGCGACGACTACGACCGCACCATCAAAGAGATGGGCAACGCCACCCTGCTCTACGACGACATCACCGGCTTCGAGTTCGAAGAGTTCGTCAAGCGCGTCAAGCCCGACCTGATCGGCTCCGGCATCAAGGAAAAGTACATCTTCCAGAAGATGGGCGTGCCTTTCCGCCAGATGCATTCCTGGGACTACTCCGGCCCGTACCACGGCTATGACGGCTTCGCCATCTTCGCCCGCGATATGGACATGACCATCAACAACCCGTGCTGGAAAAAGATGGCAGCGCCCTGGCTGAAGAAACCGGAAGCCGAAGTGGAACTGGCGAAAGCCGCGTAAGGCTGTAGGTGCGAATTTATTCGCACAGCCTCAGCGTAAAACCGTGCGAATGAATTCGCACCTACGCCGCCCCGCGATGGGTGACGTGGAACTCTGATCAACCTTTCTCCCGTGTCCGCAGATTGGCGGCTCGGGTAAGGAGATGAACATGCAAGTCGTTGAAGATATCAAGCCGTCCTACCCGCTGTTCCGCGATGACCAATACAAGGACATGCTGATCAACAAGCAGCAGCAGTTTGAAGAACAGATTGATGCAACCAAGTTGAACGAAACCTTCCAGTGGACCACCACGCTGGAATACCAGGAACTCAACTTCAAGCGCGAAGCGCTGACCATCAACCCGGCCAAGGCCTGTCAGCCGCTCGGCGCCGTGCTCTGCGCGCTGGGTTTTGAAAAAACACTGCCCTATGTACATGGTTCGCAAGGTTGCGTGGCCTACTTCCGCACCTACTTCAACCGCCATTTCAAAGAGCCGATCGCCTGCGTGTCTGATTCGATGACTGAAGACGCGGCGGTGTTCGGTGGCCAGAAGAACATGTTCGACGGCCTGGAAAACGCCCTCGCGCTGTACAAGCCGGACATGATCGCGGTGTCCACCACCTGCATGGCGGAAGTCATCGGTGATGACCTCAACGCCTTCATCAACAATACCAAGCACGCCGGCCACATCGCCATGGACTACCCGGTGCCCTACGCCCACACGCCTTCGTTCGTCGGCAGCCATGTCACCGGCTGGGACAACATGTTCGAAGGCATCGCCCGCTACTTCACGCTGAACTATATGGCGGACAAGAAGGTCGGCAGCAACGGCAAGATCAACCTGGTGCCGGGTTTTGAAACCTATCTCGGCAACTTCCGCGTGATCCATCGGATGCTTGATGAAATGGGCGTCGAACATAACCTGCTGTCCGACCCGACCGAAGTGCTCGACACCCCGGCCGACGGCGAATTCCGCATGTACGCGGGCGGCACCAGCATGGCCGAAATGAAGGATGCGCCGAACGCGATCACCACCTTCCTGCTGCAACCGATGCAACTGGAGAAGACCAGGAAACTGCTCGAAAACACCTGGACGCACGAAGTGCCCAAGCTGAACATTCCGATGGGCCTGGAATGGACCGACGAGTGGCTGATGAAGGTGTCCGAAGTGACCGGCAAGCCGATTCCCGCTTCGCTCGCCAAGGAACGCGGCCGTCTGGTCGACATGATGACCGACAGCCACACCTGGTTGCACGGCAAGAAGTTCGCCCTCTACGGCGATCCGGACTTTGTCATGGGCATGAGCAAGTTCCTGATGGAACTCGGTGCCGAGCCAATCCACGTGCTGTGCAACAACGGCAGCAAGAAGTGGGACAAGGCGATGAAGAAGGTGCTGGCGGACTCGCCCTACGGCGTCAACTGCAAGACCTATCCGGGTTCCGACCTGTGGCACATGCGCAGTCTGGTGTTCACCGAAAAGCCGGACTTCCTGATCGGTAACAGCTACGGCAAGTTCATCCAGCGCGACACCCTGCACAAGGGCAAGGAATTTGAAGTCCCGCTGATCCGCCTCGGCTTCCCGATCTTCGATCGCCACCACCTGCACCGCATGACCACCCTGGGCTACGAGGGCGCCATGTACATCCTCACCACCCTGGTGAACGCGGTGCTGGAGCGGTTGGACGAAGAGACCCGCGGTATGGGGACCACGGACTACAACTACGACCTGGTCCGCTGACGCGGACAGGTGCAAGGGACAAGGTGCAAGGGGCAAGGAAAAACGCTCTTGAACCTTGTAACTTGAACCTTGCCCCTGGAGAAACCGATATGGCCAACATCATGATTCGGCGCAACGACAAAGGCGATTACGTGTTCTACCTGCCGAAGCGCGATCTCGAAGACACCATCGTCTCGATGGAGTTCGACACCCCGGAAAAATGGGGCGGCGAGATCAAGTTGAACAACGGTGGCGCGTACTTCATCGAGCCTCAGACTGCCCCGGCACGTCTGCCCTATTCGGTGCGCGCCAAGCGCCTGGATGCCGCCGAATAAGCGAAAAGGAAACCATCATGGCACTGCAAATCGTTGCTGACCTGTGCACCGCTTGCGCGGACTGCGAAGAAGACTGCCCGACCGCCTCCATCCGGAGAAAGAAAGGCGTCTACATCATCAACCCGGACACCTGCACTGAATGCGAAGGCGATTACGACACGCCCAAGTGCATTCAACTGTGTCCGATCGACAACTGCATCATCCCGCTGGCGGCTTGAAAACAGTGAAATGTGAAACGTGATTCGCCGCGTTGCGGCTTAAGTGAAACGTGGTCGCGTTTCACGTTTCACCCGAAGCGCGGCGAGTTCACTTTTCACGCTTCACCACCAAGGAGCACACCATGACCACCATTACCAAAGCCGCCGCGTTCCGCATCACCCTCGCCGCCAAGGCGCTGGCCGAGGTCAATCTGGCGGCATTCACCGTCAAGCTGGCGGAAAAACTCGGTCTGCCATTGACCGAAGAGAAGCTCGCCACGCTGACGGTGGATGACCTCAAGCTGGTGTTGTCCGGCGAGGAAACGGTGGAACCCGATGTCGATACCGCCAGCCTCAAGCTCGCGGTGCGCTTCCTCTGGGGCGAGAACGGAGAGGACGACAACGTCCCGAAACCCGAAACCTACGTCGACGGCGAAATGCCCGGCAGCCTGCGCGTCGCCATCGCCTCCAACAGCGCCGACAACCTCGATGGCCACTTCGGTTCGGCGCCGCGTTTCCTGATTTATCAGGTCGGCAAGCAGTCGATCAAGTTGATCGAAGTGCGCTCGACCCGAATCGCCGACGACGCCGAAGACAAGAACGTCGCCCGCTCGGAGCTGATCAACGACTGCCAGATCGTCTACGTGCAATCCATCGGCGGCCCGGCAGCGGCCAAGGTGGTGCGCGCCAACGTACATCCAATCAAGTTTCCGCAAGTCGTGCCGGCCCGCGAAGCCTTGGTCCGCCTGCAAGGCACGCTGGAATCGCCGCCACCCTGGCTGGCTCGGATCATGGGGGTGGAAGCCAAGAGCCTGGCGCGGTTCGCTGAGTTCGAACACAGCGACGAAGAAACCGAAGAGGCCTGAACCATGCCCGCTGTTTCCATCAATGCCGACCTCCTGGCCGCCGTCGCAGCGCGCGCTGGCGAAATGGAACTCAGCGAAGCCGGCATCGCGCATTTGCGCCGCGAATGGCCCGGCGTCCATTTCACTTTCTGTGGCGAAGACGATGTGCCCGCCCGGCTCAACCCGTATCTCGAAGGCGAAGGATTTCACCTCTTCCTGGTCAACAACGCGGATCACTGCGTCGCCTTCACCAGCCAGCTCGAAGCCGCCACCGGCATCGTGCTGGCCGTCGTGAATGAAGAATCGTAGTATTGGATGAGTCAAACCCCTCGCGTCAACGCGCCTCACCATGCAACAAGTCCGTATCTTCTTCATCAGCCTAAGCCTTGGACTAAGCCTTGGACTTAACCTGATTGCTACGCCAGCCCAGGCAGCACAAGTCAATGTCGCCGTGGCCGCCAACTTCACCGCGCCGATGAAAGTCATCGCTGCCGAGTTCGAAAAGGACACCGGCCATGTCGCCAAGCCGGCGTATGGCTCCACCGGCAAGTTCTACGCCCAGATCAAGAACGGTGCGCCGTTCCAGATGCTGCTTTCTGCCGACGACGAAACTCCCGCCAAACTGGAAAACGAAGGGCTCGGCGTGCCCGGTTCCCGCTTCACCTATGCCATCGGCACGTTGGCGCTGTGGTCGGCCAAGGATGGCGTGGTCGATGCCAAAGGCGATGTGCTGAAGCAGGGTCAGTTCAACAAGCTCGCGCTGGCCAATCCCAAACTCGCGCCCTATGGCAAGGCGGCCGTGGAAGTGCTGACTGGCATGGGGCTGTTGAACACGCTCAGACCCAAATTCGTTCAGGGGGACAACATCGCCCAGACTTGGCAGTTCGTCAGCACCGGCAACGCCGAACTCGGTTTCGTCGCACTTTCGCAAGTGACGAAGGACGGCAAGATCAGCAGTGGTTCAGGCTGGATCGTGCCGTCCAAACTGCATACGCCCATCCGTCAGGACGCGCTGATGCTGACCACCGGCAAAGACAACCCCGCCGCCGAAGCGTTGATGAAGTATTTGAAGAGCGAGAAGGCGAAGGCAATCATCCGAGGGTATGGATACGATATTTAAGTTGACACCCGGCTGTGCGCGCGATTTCGTGCTTTTCAACCTACTTATTGCCGCCAGACCGTCCCGCGAGTGCATCACGTTCAAGCAGACACCGTGTGCGCTGGATGTTTAAATTGCTTTCATCAATTTGCCGAAAGGAACACCAGCATGTCCATCCCGAATATCGCAAATACTAGACCGCCATGTACGCGCACTGCCGCCGCACCTTCAGCGCGAAACCATTGATTTCGTCGCTTACCTGGAAGGCCGTTATGGCATTGCTCCTGATTGCGCTTCGTCTACTGCAACGGAAGAATTCATCACCCGTTTCGCGGGATGCCTGGGGGATGTTTTCCGGATGACATCGACACGCAAGATCTCCCCGGCGATGCGCCTCGACAGCAGCTATCGCGCTTCAATCCGGTCTGACCATCGTTACCCTGAATATCGGGAAATGCCGACGTGTCCGAGGTTTGTCGATTGTCAATTGACAGGATGATCAATAATGATTCCCCGCAATGAAAGGAGCTGCCATGGGTACTCAGGAAATTTTCGAGCTTGCACTGAAACTGCCTCCAGCAGATAGGTTCGAAGTCGCGGAACTTGTGCTCCAGAGCCTTGATCGTCCCGACCCCGAAATTGACCGTGTCTGGGTCGAGGAAGCGGAGCGACGGCTCGCCGCCTATCGCGCAGGAAAAGTCAAAGGCATTCCGGCGGAAGACATCTTCGGTGCGTTTTGATGCGGGTTGTTTTTTCGCCAGAGGCCCAGATGGAATTTGAGGACGCCGAGCGTTATTACGAGCTCCAACTTGCCGGGCTCGGCAGGAGATTTCGCGCGGAAGTCCGGCAAGCTTTACCACGTCTGATGAATTGGCCTCTCGCCTGCCCCACTGAGCGCGGAAGAAATTCGCCGCCTGATTCTGAGCCGCTTTCCTTACAAGTTGCTGTTTTCAATCGAATCCGATCATGTTTATGTCATTGCGGTCATGCATCAACATCGCAAGCCTGACTACTGGATCAACCGACTGGATCAACCGACTCGACCAAGATTGACCACCTGCCACAAACTACCCTGCCCAACCTTGTCTTCAGCCTTGTTCTCAACACTTGAAAACAAGGCTCTAACCCCGCTATGACCCCCTCCGACCTCGCCGCCATCTGGCTGACGCTAAAACTGGCCGGTGTTACCACTTTGTTGCTGTTGCTGTTTGGTACGCCCATCGCCTGGTGGCTGGCACGCACGCGGTCGTGGTGGAAAGGCCCGGTGGGCGCAGTGGTGGCCTTGCCGTTGGTGCTGCCACCAACCGTCATCGGTTTCTATCTGCTGGTAACCATGGGGCCGAATGGTCCGGTTGGCCAGTTCACGCAGGCCCTGGGGTTGGGCGTGCTGCCGTTTACCTTCGCCGGCCTGGTGGTCGCCTCGGTGTTTTACTCGCTGCCGTTCGTCGTGCAGCCGTTGCAGAACGCCTTCGAAGCCATCGGCGAGCGGCCGCTGGAAGCCGCCGCCACTTTGCGCGCCTCGCCGCTGGATACGTTTTTCAGCGTGGTGCTGCCGCTGGCGCGGCCCGGCTATCTCACCGCCGGCGTGCTCGGCTTTGCGCACACGGTCGGCGAATTCGGCGTGGTGTTGATGATCGGCGGCAATATCGAAGGCGAGACGCGGGTGATCTCGGTGCAGATTTACGACCACGTCGAGGCGATGGATTACGCCCAGGCGCACTGGCTGTCCGCTGGCATGCTGGTGTTTGCGTTTGTCGTGCTGCTGGCGCTGTACACGCTGAACCCGAGCGGGCGGCGCAAATGAACGCCAACCGTAGGTGCGAATTCATTCGCACCATCAGCCGGAGTTGTGCGAATGAATTCGCACCTACGGGACAAGCACAATGAATGCCCTCCTTGCCCGCTTCAAACTGGATCGACCCGGCTTTTCCCTCGACGTCGATCTCGACCTGCCGGCGCGCGGTGTCAGCGCCTTGTTCGGCCATTCCGGTTCCGGCAAAACCACGCTGCTGCGCTGCATCGCCGGGCTGGAACGCGCGCCGGATGGCCAGCTCAGCCTGAATGGCGAAATCTGGCAGGACGCCAACACCTTTCTGCCGACGCACAAGCGCCCGATCGGTTACGTGTTCCAGGAAGCCAGCCTGTTTTCACACCTGACCGCGCGCGGCAACCTGGAATACGGCATGAAACGCTCGGCGGAGCGCCTCGATGCCGCCGCCCTCGATCATGTCATCGACCTGCTCGGCATCGGCGGCTTGCTCGAACGTCGCCCGCATCAACTCTCCGGCGGCGAACGCCAGCGCGTCGGCATCGCCCGCGCGCTGGCGGTGAAGCCGCGCCTGCTGCTGATGGACGAACCACTGGCCGCACTCGACCTGGCGCGGAAACAGGAAATCCTGCCGTATCTGGAACGCCTGCACGAAGAGCTGGAAATTCCGGTGCTGTACGTCAGCCATTCACCCGACGAGGTGGCGCGTCTGGCCGATCACATCGTGGTGTTGAGCGACGGTCGCGCGGTCGCGGCCGGCCCGTTGACCGAAACGCTGGCTCGCCTCGATCTACCCATTCATCTTGGCGAAGACGCCGGCGTGGTGCTGGATGCGGTGGTCACCGAGCGCGATGATCAATGGCATCTGGCGCGCGCAACCTTTGCCGACAATTCTGACGCTGGCGTCTGGGTACGCGATGGTGGGCACGCCATCGGCCATCATGTCCGCGTGCGCATTCTTGCGCGCGACGTCAGCCTGGCGGTCACCCGCCATAGCGGCACCAGCATCCAGAACATCCTGCCGGGTGTGGTCACTGAACTTGGCCAGGACACGCATCCAGCTCTGGCGTTGGTCAAGATCAATGTCGGCGGCGCGGCCTTGGTGGCGCGCCTGACGCGGCGCTCGGCGCATGATCTGAATCTCGCGCCTGGCCAGATCATCTATGCCCAGATCAAGGCGGTGGCGTTGATCGGGTAAATCGGTGATCCAGGGTACGAATCCGAAGCAGATAGACCTGACCATTCACGCGGCGTGGTTCGGGGATGCTCAACCCAGTCTGCCTATCCTCTGACTGGCATCCTCGATATGCCGTACCAATGCAGCCATGCACAGCATCCAGCCTTCCGTAAATCGGCCGTCCTCACGCATCCTGGCCAGATAGGTTTCGGCCAGCGCCAAGGCCTGCCGCCATGTTGCCGGGGTGACGCAGGCTTGCAGATTGGCCGGATTCAGACTGTCGGGCAGATTGCCGCCATTGCCGGGCCTGAAGGCCATCGGCAGCATGTCGTAGGCCGGGGCGATCTCATACGGTCTGCCATGGTCCGAGACAAAAGACAGATTGCCGTTGTGCATGTCGGTATTGCCGATCAGGACGCCGAAGGCATACAGGATCGTCGCAAGCTCGGCGGCCTCAGCGGTCACCACACCGCAAGTCGCCAGCCGCGCCGCCAGCACTGGCCAGGGTGAAACGGCATCGCCGACAAACTCCGCTTCGAGTGCGGTCAGCGAATGGACGGCACGACGGCCCAGCGGCCCCACCCGGTCGAAGCGTGCGACTTCAAGAAAGCGTCGGAGGCCGATGTCTACGATCCGGCTCTCGGCCGCTGGCAGGCCGGCATCGGTCAGCACGCGGCTGGCAAGATGTTCGGCCAGCAGCAGATCGCGCCACCGGCCAGTCACCGTGTTGTCAGTCTGGGCGGTGAACTTCACCAGGACGTGCCTGCCGTTGTAGGCCACGAACTTCGGTTGTTCGCCGCCGGCCGATGAACCTGCCACCTCGCCGCGTTCGACGGCCCCGGCCAGTGCCGGATAGTCGGCATCCGCAATGGGGGCAGGGAGTGGCGCCTGGATGAAGTGTTCGCGGGCAATATCGCCCAGCAGTAGATTGCCGACCAGATCATCACCATGATGAATCAACGCCCGCAGGACATGGGCATCGCTCCACGCGTTGATGTCGGCTGGCAGACTCAGCTTGGCGGCGAAGCTGATGGCAAAGGCCCGGCCCAGGAAGCCAGCCGGGCGCATGTCTTGAGCCCACCACGGCAGGCCGTCAGAATGAAGCGTTGTGCCATCATCCTGAAGCATGACAAAACCATTCTGGCGTACGGGTATCAATACGCCAAGCCGGCAAAGCTGTCCCTCGGCTGTCACACGGTAGACCGGCACCTCAGTAAAGCCACGGGGGGCATCGCGCAGGGCATATTGAATGGATCTTGCCGCACCGATGCGAACGATCTCAGCCCCCATGCCGGCCATGGCACGGGACAGCGTGGGCTGACTGATGCCAATAAGATCAATGAGTTGACGAGGTTGCACCGGGCCTTTGGCCAACAGGGCGCGGATGCGTTCGGTATGGGTGGCGGCCATATTGAATTGAAATATGAATAGATAGGTGAATTCATTATATGTGGGTGCTGCGAAGATTGGCAGTTGCCGTTCGGGTGACGTCAAGGAAGGTTAGGCCGATATACGCGCATAGGTCGTAGAGCAGAATTCGGTTTGGCGTCGTCGTTCAAACGAGTGAGCGGCCGAGTCGGCGAGGGAACGCAACACCGGAGCAGAAATCCTGCTTACTTCGGCGCCTTATCACGCACCGCCGAAGGTCAACAAAATCGAATTCTCTCGTCCGGACGGAGAAGTCGGCTCGATGTCACTCCGACCGGCTCGCGGCATTGACAACACAGTAGAACGTCATTGCGCATCGCGCTGTAGTTGTTACTGACAGAGGGGCGCTTGAACAAAAGTTTGTTGGCCGGAATGATGACAGGAGGCGGTAGCGAGGGAGGACAGCTATCGACTTGGAAGAGACGCTCACCGTCTTGGCGGATCAGTGGCAGGTTTTTTAAGTAAAGAGGCATATAGAACAGGGGCTGACTGAGAGCTTGTCGGCCGAAGCCTACGCTCTAGATCACCATGGAATTTCACATGAATGACCGCTAAGTGGAAATCGGCTGATTCACACTATCGGCCAGGAAGTAACCGAGTAAACGAATCCAGCTTCACGGTCTGAAAGGGCCTGGAAGGACATTATCAAGTACCACTATTCCCGAGTGCCACTGGAACTGGTGCCCGCATCCCTTCTGAATAAAACCAAGCTTTGAACTTGGCCATCTGTTTGATCCGATCGGCGTAGAGCGTCACTTTGTCCGAAGGCGCGAAGATTTTCGCCATCAACTTTGCGTCAGATTCATTCACCCGCAGCGCCAAATAGTTGGCCACGGCGGTGAACAGAGAAGAGTCAAAATCTTTCGCCTCCTGTGATGCCACCACGAAAGAGAGTCCGTACTTGCGGCACTCCTTGGCCATGGTTGGAATCAGCTTCAATCGAGCTGCGCGGTGTGCTTCGTCGAAGATTCCGGCATGCGTGATGCGGCTTTGCGTGCCGCGCCGGAACATGGACTGGTAGAGGTTATGCAAAACGAACGTGGAAAACGCTCGTTGCAGCACTTCGTTCTGCGAACTGTGAATTTGCACCAAGGTGGGGGTTGCACTATCAAGCAGGCTGGGCGCGCCGGTGGTGGACTCGAACAAGCCATAATCCGCCAACTCCGTCAGCCGGGTCATCAACCCCTTGTCAGGTTTTGGATCAACTTTGAGCAAATCGTAAAACGCGTTGAAGGGTGGGATTTCGCCTCGCGTGCCCAAAGCCCAGCCACGGTCTACGTAACT
>JBBQQT010000083.1:0-15049 GCA_038215555.1 Burkholderiales bacterium
GGTCCGAAAGTAAGGCTGCCGCTGCAGGTAGGCGTCGGGCCCGCGCCCGTCACCGGGTCGAAAGCGAAAGGTCAATTGCTGCGGCACGCCCAGAACGCCGTTATCCAGCAGACGCCGCGACTCGCGGAACCACGGCTGGAAGCGAAAGTTTTCATGCATCAGCAATTCAGTGCCTGCCTGCCGCGCGGCGTCGACCATGGCGCGTGCCGCTTGCAGCGTGGGCGCCATCGGTTTCTGGCACATCAACGTGCGCACCTTGCCCGCAAGCAGTCCGACCAGAGGCCCATGGGTCGCTTCGGGGGTGATGATGTCGACAAGGTCCGGCTTGCACTCGTGCACCATGTCTTGGGCCTCACTGAACACTTTCGCGGCAGGCCACGCCGCGACAGCAAGGCGCGCTCGCATGGCATCCAGGTCGGCGATGCCAACCACCTCGACACCCGGCAGTCGCGACCACGCAGCCAGGTGGAACTGCGCGTAGTAGCCAGCACCCAACAGGCAGACCTTCATCGGCCGGTGTGCTTCCGAGCAAAGCCGAAAAGCGCCGCCGGCGTGCGTTCCGCAACTTGCATGCGGTCATTGGCGTCCGGCAACCAATCATGGAGGTAGCGGCAGGTCGTCCCGTAGTCGATGCCAGACCCCTCATGGCCGGTAAAAGGCCAGTCGCTGGCCCAAAGCAGGCGCGACGGGCCGAAAGCGTCAAGCAGCCGTGCGGCAGCGCTGGCCGCGTGCGCATGGCCGATGCGGTAGGGTGCCGATAGCTTGACCCACACTTGGCCGGTCGCGCCCAAACCGCACACATTCGCAAAGCCTGGGTCTGCAACGCCGAGCACCTTGTCCGGTTGGCCGAAATGGTCCAGCACTACCCGCAGGCCCGCCGCCAGCAGTTGGTCGAAATTGGCTATTCGGGGCAGCCACTTGCGCACGATGTTGGTATAGCTGCGGTGACTCATGGCCACGGCCGAGACCAAGGCCTCCGGCGCCAATCATTGGGCAACAACCTCGCGCTTGAATTGCCGCGAATAGGTGTGCCTCGTCGCTCCACTGTGAGCCCTTGCTGCAGATCTTCCCATACGGGAAGCCGGTGGTCACTGTGGTCAAGGGGGACTCGGTGACGGTGCTCCACGGAGCAATTGATTGGCGGCAACTATCCGGGCCGCCGGCCAGGATAATTGCCGCGGACCACCGGCTGGGCACGCCGAAGCTGGGTTCTGGCAGGGTCCAGTCAGTTTCCCGCCTTGTCGGTGGCCCTGTAGAGGTCGTTGGCACGTGTCAGGTGCACGCGCATCGCCTGTTCGGCTCGGGCAGGATCATGGGAGGCAATGGCTTCGCAAATGGCTTCATGTTCGATCAACGATGTATTCTCTCTACCCGGCTTTCGCACCATCGAACGGTAATATTCGCTAGCCCATCGAAATATGGATTCGACCATAGCTGGATAGATGGGGTTACCACTGATTGCTGCAATCTGGCAGTGGATCGCCATATCGCAGGCCATGAGTTGCTTCTGGTCACTCACCGCAGCGCGATAATTGTCCACGCACGCGCGCAACTTTTCGACGTCTTGTGCGCTGGCTTTCTCGGCAGCCATTCGTGTCAACGCAGTCTCCAGAAACAGGCGTGCGTCCTTCAGGTAACCCAGCATGTCGGGCTGTGAGTTAAGCAAATGTTTGGCTCCGCCTTCAATTTGCTCCATCAAATGATTGGCTGTGGGCACAATGACCCTTGCCTTTTCACCCTGGTTAATTTCGACGATACCCGAACGCTCAAGCGCCTGCAATGCTTCACGAATCGCTGGGCGCCCGACCACGTATTGCTCCATCAACTCATGCTCGGAAGGCAACTCATCCCCCGGGGACCATTCGCCGGCGCGAATACGAGACGTCAATCGCTCGACAACGTCTTGGTAAAGCTTTCTGCGCTGAATAGGTTGGTGTCTCATGGTCAAGGGACGCATATGGCTACGTATCTGCTGCGCAACATTTAGTGATGCCTTCGTTTTAGTATAGAGACCAGACTCAGTTCCAGACATGTTCGAGTTGAGCCAATAGAACAAGCTACAAATGGAATCAGGCCATTGCCTGCTTTTCGCTGATTCGTTGACCAGTACTCTCATCGAACAAATGAACCGCATCAACGGCCACATGTAGTTTGACGTCTTCACCTGGCTTCCTGGACGGCCTCCCGGTTGCTGATACCGTCAGTTGATCGCCAGTCACGTCAAGCACGATTTCGGTCTGAGCTCCTGTCGGCTCGACCACCAACACGTTTGCATCTATGGCACCCTCCCCCGATACCGTGTCGACGCGCAGGTCTTCCGGCCGAATGCCGTATGCCAAGGGTTGTCCGACTTCAAGGCCACGTCTTGGCAATGGCCATTCGACGCCATTCTTGGCGACTAGCCAGGGCTGCGCATTGCGAATGACAACTTCGCCATGAATCAGATTCATTGCAGGTGAGCCGATAAATTGGGCTACGAACAAATTACAGGGCAGGTCGTACAGTTCAAGCGGAGAACCAATCTGTTCGATTTGACCACGGTTCATCACGACAATGCGGTCGGCCATGGTCATGGCCTCAACCTGATCATGGGTCACGTAAATTGTCGTGGTCTTCAGGCGCTGGTGCAGGGCCTTGATCTCTGCACGCATGGCCACTCGCAGCTTGGCATCGAGGTTGGAGAGTGGTTCGTCAAAGAGGAACACTTTTGGGTCTCGCACAATGGCGCGGCCCATCGCCACCCGCTGGCGTTGCCCACCCGACAGTTCCCGCGGGTATCTTTGCAAGAGCGGCGAGAGCCCAAGGATATCGGCAGCATTTTGGACGCGCTCTCTGATGGGTTCTGGACCGAACTTGCGCAAACTGAGGCTGAATGCCAAGTTTTGAGCGACTGTCATGTGGGGGTATAGCGCGTACGACTGGAATACCATTGCGATGTCGCGATCCTTGGCGTCAACGTCGTTGACTTGCCGATTGTCAATAGAAATTGATCCAGCGTCTATTTCTTCAAGACCGGCCAACATGCGCAGCAACGTTGACTTTCCACAACCCGATGGTCCGACCATCACTGTAAATTCGCCTGAATGAATGTCGATACTGACGTTGTTGAGGATACGCGTTGCCCCGAAAGACTTCGTGACGCTAGAGATTTTTACTTCGGCCATAGGTATTCGTTGTGTTGTGGTGGTCTGGAGCAGAATTGGCCGTAATTCAATGAAGGGTCAGTCGATCTTCGCGCCGGATTGCTGCACTACTCTGGCCCATTTGACCTTGTCCGCAGCGGCCAGATCCGTCAGTTGTTGAGGCGTAGACAATTTGGCCTCGATTCCAAGCTCTGTCAGCTTGGCGCGGATCTCTGCGCTTCCGACCACACTGGCTATCGCCGTGTTGAGGCGGGATATGACCTCGGGTGGCGTACCTGCGGCAACGAAAACGCCGTGCCAAGCGACCGCATCAAACCCTTTGATGCCAAGTTCGTCGATCGTGAGCACATCCTTTAGTGCAGGAACCCGTGACAATCCGGAAACGGCAAGCGGTCGCAGTCGTCCAGCCTTTATCAAGCCCAGCGCAGCGGGCACTGCGACGAACATGGTGGTAACGTTTCCGGAGATCACATCTGGTAAAGCCACGGGGGCGCCCTTGTAGGGCACATGCGTCATGGATATTCCGGCCGAGATCTTGAGCATTTCTCCGGCAAGATGCAAAGTAGTTCCACTTCCGGCTGATGCAAACGTCAATTTCTCTGGATCGCGCTTCGCAGCGCCAATCAGGTCGGACAGGTTCTGAATGGGCGAAGTTGCTGAGACGACAAGTACATTCGGGGCGATGCCGAGAAGACTCACGGCCGCCAGGTCTCTAGCGGGATCGAAGGTCATCCCCGTATACAGGAGAGGATTGATTGAGGTGATGTTTACGGTGCCAATCAACAACGTCGTGCCGTCTTTTGCAGCCTTCGCGACGTAGTCGGCGCCGGTGTTCCCCGCTGCGCCGGGTCGGTTCTCGACAACGATCGTCTGCCCAAGTTTTGCAGCCAGTTCAGACGCGATCAGGCGTGCGGGCACGTCCGTTCCGCCGCCAGCAGGAAATGGAACAATCAAATGGATCTTTTTGTCACTGCTGACAGATTGACTCCAGCCAATGCCGGGCAGGCAAAGGTAAACCAACGAGAGGAAAGTCAGCTTGATGGCGTTGGAAATGAGCGTTTTCACAATGATTCCTCTTGATAAGGTCGGTTGGCAGCGGATTTAGGTTGTACTTTCAGAATTGACCCTCTGGCTTGACCAATTCCAGGTCTATCCTTTGACAGCACCGGCTGAAAGGCCTCCAGTCAGGAACCGTTGGATATAGCCGAACAGCAACAAGCTAGGAATCAGCGACAGTACCGCCGCAGCAAGCATAGGCCCATAGTCGGTCCGCATTTCGTCGCTGAGACTCATGATCCCCACCGGCAGAGTCTGCAGTTTCGGGCTGGCAATCAGGATCACCGCAAAAAGTAACTCGTTCCAGGCATTGATGAATCCGTAAACAGCGGTCGCGACCAGGCCAGGCAAGGCAGCCGGTAACACGACTCGAAACAGTGCGCCCACTCGCGAGCACCCATCGAGCATCGCCGCCTCCTCTAGATCCGGCGGTATCGACTGATAAAAGCCGCGCATTGTCATGACGGAAAATGGCAACAGGATCACCAAGTACGTGATCACCAGAGCCGCGCGTGTATCGAGCAGATTGGCTGCGCGTAAGAGTGAGAATGCCGGGATCAGCATCACCACGTGCGGTAACACCTGGCCGAGCAGAAACAAGGTCAGCAAAATGGTTTTCCCGCGAAATTCGAATCGTGCCATTGCGTAACCAGCGAATACGATCAGCACGAACAATCCGATGAGCGTCAGGCTGGCCACGACAAGGCTGTTCAAGAACAAGGCGGCAAGGCGAGTTCCAAACAGCGCCTCAGAGTAGTTCGCCAACGAAAGCGGGTCAGGGAAATAACGCGGAGGGAAGTCGAAAAGTGCCGACGAAGGTTTAAGGGAAGAGTTGACCAGCCAATAGATGGGGAACAATGTGAATGTCAGGAAGAAACCGACTGGCATCCAGATTGTGAACAAGCGATCAAGGCGAGCCTTGGTGGTGTTTTTGCGAGACATATCAGTCAACTCTTCATGCGGGTTAGACGGTTGAGTTGCCAATATGCGGCACTGAATGTAATGAGCATTACACACAAAGTCACTGACAGTGCTGCACCGTAGCCGAATTCACCGCGTTGATAGATCACATCGAATATGTAGATGGGCAGGGTTGTGGTTGCGCCAGCCGGACCTCCGCGTGTCATCATCCACAGCAGATCAATGAAGTTGAAAGTCCACAAGGCGCGCAAGAGCGTCGAGATGACGATGGCGTTGAGAATCAACGGGAGCGTCACAAATCGAAATTTTTGCCAACGCGTCGCACCGTCGACGTCTGCCGCTTCATACAGTGCCGCATCGATCGATTGGAGCGCCGCAAGTATGACGATCGCAAAGAATGGCGCGCCGCGCCAGGCGTTGGCGACAAACACCATGATCCAGGTTGTTACGCTATGGATGCCCCAGGCAATCGGTTCGTCGGTGAGGTTCACCCGCAGCAGCAGGTCGTTGATGACGCCGATCGTGCCGTCGAACAGCCACAACCAGATGAAGCCTGTAACGACGCCAGACACGGCCCATGGCGCCAGAACGATTGTGCGCACTACGCCACGCCCGAGGAATCGTTCATTGAGTACTAGTGCCATGGCCAGCCCTAGCAGGAACTGGGGTACCACTGATCCCAAAACCCAAATGAGGGAAGCTTGAAGTGCGTTCCAGAAGCCCGGATCATCCAGCACGCGCAGGTAGTTCTGTATTCCCACGTTGACTGCTGCCTTGCCGAGGTAAGGCGAGTAGTCAACGGTGCTCATGAAAAGAACATAGGCCAGCGGATACAGGACGCCGGTGGCAACCAAGATGGCGACAGGCGAGACGAAAAGCCAGGGGATGCCAGTCTTCCGCCAGATTCGTCTCCAATTCTGGCGACGAATCTGGAAAGCCTCGTCAGGTAAGGCGGATTGCATCTTTGGGTTCGACATAAAGTCCGGGCGGGGCTCCTAGCTGGCCTTTGATTTCAACTCGTCCAGTGCGCCGGCGATGGCCTTTGCATGTTCGCCTGCAGTCTGTTTACCGAGCAGGGTTCGTTGAATCTGCTCGGGTGCGAATTGCGTTTGGAAGCTGCCATAGCCTGGCAGGTATCGCGGATTGTTGACCAATGCAGATGATCGATTAATCATCTCCATGGGTGCGGCAAACTTGGGTGCTTTGAGCCATTCCGCGCTCCAAGCTTTTCTTGCTGTAGGTATCGCGCCACCCTGCTGGTTCCAGCGCGCGTTGTTCTCCGGCCGCAACATATACTGAATGAACTCCCAACAGGCATCCCGGTGCGGCGTGTTCTTGTTGATTGCAAAGCCATTGCCACCATAAAAGAAGAACTGGCCCGCTGGACCCGTCGGTGGCATCGCAGTGCCAAGGTTCTCCTCGCCGATTCCGGCAGCCAAAGTGGACAGGTACTGGCCCCAACCCATGACCATGCCCAATTGGCCTGCGTTGAAGGCATTGGTTTGATCTTGGAAGGTGCCAGTCGCGGAGGCCGGCGGTGAAACTTTATCTACTTGATAGAGCGCCAGCCATTTTTGAAGACCTTCAATGTGTTTTGCACCGGACAACACGCACTTACCCTGTGCGTCATACATGGTGTTGGCGATTCCCAGCCCGCCGTGATTCACCATCCATGTGGACCATTGCTGAAACTGCCAACCTGAACCGCCCATCGCGTAATATCCATAGCGGTTGCGCGCCCGGTTCGTCAGCTTGAGTGCGACATTCCGAAATTCGTCGACATCGCGCGGTGGCTGGCTGATGCCTGCTTCAGCAAAGTGCTTCTTGTTGTAGTAGACCGCGTAAGGCTCGACGACAAAGCCGGCGTAGTAGGCGCGGCCCTTGTACAAGCGCGCAAGTTGCATGGATGCAGGCACCAGTTCCTTCTCGATGCCGCTCGCCAAGAACAGATCTTCCAAGTCGCTGAGCCAACCGCCGCCGGCAAACTGTGCCAGCCAAGCATCGGACATGCCGAGACAGTCCGGCGCCTGCCCGCCGGTAAACGCCGTTGTCAGTCGGGGCAGGACCTGCGCCTGGGGAATTACTTGCACCTCGACCTGGATCGACCTCTTCTCCTCCGAGAATCGCTTGGCGAGTTCTTCTACCCCTTGAGTCCCATTCGCGAATGGCCAACCAAAGGTGATTTTCAGCGGATTGGCTTGTGACCACGCGGGACGCGCAAAAATCGTCGGAATAGTGGCTGCGACTGCTAAACCGCGCAATATGCTGCGCCTTTCTGCTTGTCTTTTCGATGTCATTGTTGTTCTTTCGATAGATGGATTTGTGCATGGTTTGTGTATGACACGTGTCGTTGCCTTCGAATCAATCGATGAGGCGAAATTAGTTTATCATGTCATCACACATGTCATGATAACATATGTGATGAGTTGTGCAAATTATCTTGTGCCTTTTTGCTAATCAGCGCGTTTCCAGAGGCGACTGGTTTCGGCATTCGTAACGCTAGGAGAAAAAATGAACTTCCGAGAGTCAATGTTTGCCTCCAACGGTCCGGTTATCGGGCATTTCCTATTCGAGTTTGCGACGCCAGGTATAGGTTACTTAGCCCGCAATGCCGGTGCTGATTTCATTGTTCTAGACCTAGAACACAGTGCGTTCGGATTCGAAACGGCAAAGCAAGTTGTGTTGTCGGCGCGTGCGGCCGGTTTGCCGATCATCGTGCGTGCCCCTTCGTGTGAGTCCAAGGATTTAGCCCGTGTGTGCGATATTGGAGCGGACGGTGTGATGGCGCCCAATGTTGAGTCCGTGGCGCAAGCGCAGGCCATTGTGGCGGCTGTCAAATATTCTCCAGAAGGGCGCAGAGGCATAGGACAAATCCTGATGCATGATCGTTACCGCAGCGGTTCGTTTGGCGACAAGGCCGCCAGCGCCAACGCTGCCTTGTCGGTATTCGTCCAGATCGAATCGGTGGACGGTGTGCGCGCAGCATCCGGTATTGCGTCAGTCGACGGGGTTGACTGCCTCTGGATCGGGCATATGGATCTATCCAGCTCTATCGGTCTGCCCGCTGACTTTACCAATGCGACATTCAAGGAAAGTGTCTCCGCGGTCTTGGCCGCGACTGCCGCTCACGGGAAGCTGGCCGGCCGCCTAGCCCGCACCGTGGATGAGGCAGTGGCGCTAGTTCACTCTGGATTTCGGTGCGTCGCCCTGTCCACGGATACGCAAATTTACCAAAACGCCCTGGCAAATGGAATTAATGCTCTGCGCGCAGGAGTTAGCCATGGATGAATTTCGCGTCGGCTATAGCGCCGCGTTTCGTCGCAACAACGGAAGCTGGAATTTTCCCGGATTTGATCCCCACATCATGGACGGTGACGCGCGCCTGAAAGCTGTTGCACTGAAAAATGGGCCAGTGATTAGTCCGACGGATCTGCTTGGGTTGGATGGTCTGATTCTGGCTGGAGAGACTTTGCCAGCAGAAACATTGCAGGCAAGCGAAACGCTGTGTGTCGTCGCGCGGTTCGGTGTGGGGTACGACAAAGTTGATGTGCACGCCTGTAGCCGTGCCGACGTCGCTTTGTGCACTACGCCGGACGCGGTGCGGCGACCTGTCGCAGTTGCCGCCTTGACCCTTGTGCTCTCCCTTGCAGGGCGACTTCTGGTCAAGGATCAGCTGGTGCGCGAAGGACCTTCCGGCTTTGCCAGACGCAGTGACTATATGGGCGTAGGTCTGACGGGCCGCACGCTGGCCAGCGTGGGACTCGGAAACATTGGTCTTGAAATGTTTCGGCTCGCAACGCCGTTCGGCATGCGGCATATCGCGTTTGATCCGTTTGCCGACCGGAATCGCGTAGCTGGCAGCAACGTCGCGCTGGTCGATCTGGACACCGTCTTCCGCGAGGCGGACTTTTTGGCTCTGCATTGCCCCCTGACGGCCGATACATACCATCTGGTCAACGAGAAACGATTGGCAATGATGAAGCCGACTGCGTTTCTGGTCAACACTTCGCGAGGCCCGGTGGTTGATCAGACGGCTCTCGAAGAGGCGTTGCTGGCTGGCATTATCGCAGGCGCTGGACTAGATGTATTCGATCCGGAGCCCCCGCCGTCGGACGCGCGAATCCTACAGATGCCCAATACGATCCTCACTCCCCATGCGTTGTCCTGGACCGATGAAAGTTTCACGGGTATCGGCGCCGCATGCGTCGATGCTGTTCGTGCCGTTTCCGTCGGCCATGTGCCGCGGCATGTCGTCAATCGTGACGTGTTGGATCACCCTGGGTTCCGGCGCAAGATCGAACGCCATCTCGCAGCCGCCTCGCCAGAATAGTGGTGCGCAATAGCGATCAGTCCCAATCGGTTGTTGTCGGGCCCTTTGTCGCGTCACGTACGGGAACGGTGCTGCAATCGGTACAGGCCGAAAGTGTGTGCTGCGTCGAGGAAATTGGATTGGTGGTCCGGAATCGCGAATGGCACAGCGTAGCGCCGCAGTCGATGCATGTTTTACGGACTCCGGATTGCCAGGGTGGATTGGTCCTTCATGGAACAACGCAAGTGGAGCATGGTCGTTTGGTGTGGCAACTGGCATGCACAGGCCGCGCCGATGGCCTGGACCTGGAGTTGAAGATGTGTGCTCAGGGCTCGGTCACAGTGAATCGCGCAGGCCTGGTATTGCTGTTGCCCACCGATCGATTCGCGGGGGCGAAGGTTTTTTTGACGGACGCAGCTGGAGCAACGTTTTCGTCTGAATTACCAACGAAAATTGCTGCGCATCAGCCTCTGCCCCCATTTCGAGCCTTGGACGTCACTGCCGTCGATGGAACGCAAATTGTCCTTTCATTCGAGGGGGACGAATTTGAAGTTGAAGACCATCGCAACTGGCTCGATCCGACATTTAAGTTCTATAACCGGCCGTTGTCCGCTCCCGTTCCATACTGCGTCGAGGATGGGCAATTGGTTCGACAACGTATTCGAGTCACCGTCCGCCGCCTAGTAAAGGCCAGCCGGAAGAGAGGCCGGTCCGCGGCATTGGACGTAGGTGAACCTGTCGGTCGGCTGCCTGCCTTGGGTGTTGCTCTGGAGCCTGAGCATCTATCTGCGGACACAAGGCAATGGTCGTTGATCAAACACCTCGGCCTTGCTTTTGCGCTGATTCGGATCCTGCGCGGTGAAGGCATTCTCCTGGGGCCGCTGGTTGCCCAAGCCACAGCTTGCAGACTTCAGATCAGGCTGGAACTCATCGCCATAGATGAAGGGGATGTGCAGAATATGGCACGATGTCTCGGCGGCGGACCACTGGCAGCGGTACATTCGGTCGCTTGTCACTTACTTACGCCTCAGGTTCACGGGATGCTGACGCAGTATTTCCCCGGTATCCTGGTCGTGCAAGGGACTTTCGGCGACTTTGTCCATATCAACCGCATGCCGATCTTGCATCCCATCGGCGCCGCGATGGGGTTTGCACTGTGCCCCACCGTACATGCCGTGGACAACCATAGTCTGATTCGCTCCCTTGGCGCATTGACAGACGTGATGAGTCAGGCGCGACAACTATCCCGAGGAGCCCCCCTTTTTGTGGGCCGGTGCGCGCTGCGCCGAGACCTGCATCCGTTGACCGGTACACGCTGCGGCCTACCTCAGCGTGCAGACGGATCTCTCGATATTGTTGATTCGAGACAGATGTTGCCGATCGCTGCTGCATGGCTGGCGTGTGTCATCGCTTTATGCGGTCGGTCTGGTGTTAATTCTTTGTGCACTTTTGAGGCTCTTGGTGAACGTGGTCTGATTGGCGCAGAGCCGAATGGAGAGCAGACTGCCCTATCACCAACTGCTTTGGTTCTTCAAGAATTGGCAAAGCATCAAGGAGCCTCTGTTGCCGGTGTACGGCTGGAAGCTCACCAGTATGGAGTCTTCACGCTCGCAGGCGCCCGACACACCCTGTGGGTCGTCGAATTGGCAGGGTGCGCTTTGTGCTTGCCGTTGGCTCACCTGTCGCCGATCAGTGTTCATGTCTTGGCGCGTCGCAGGGGTGCCTTTGGTTGGAGACCGGTGTCGGTAGGCAAAGAGCTTGTGCAATTGCAGGCCTACCAGATCGTGCGCCTCGATCTACCAACACCTGCTTGGGGGGATGGAGTCCTCTCTGCGGTCGCAGGAGGCCTTGTCAGACCACCGGTTTGCCGACCGGCAGGAGGCACGCCGGCTTCTGACTTTGGCGATTGCATGCACAACTCGGCGAACGGAGGTTAATTCATGTCTAAAGGTACGAGAATTGCATTGGTGGGTTGCGGGCAATATGCTGTGAACCACTTGCATGCATGGAGCAAATTGTCGGCTGACGGCGCTCAGCTTGTTGCGGTTTGCGACGCCGTATCAAAGCGGGCAGATGCGATGTCACGACAGTATGGAGTACCAGCGTTTGGCAGCATGGAAGCACTTTGCGACGCCGTCGATGTAGACTTGGTGGACATCGTAGCTGGCGTTTCATCGAATCCCGGGTTAGTGGCCTTTGCGGCGAGCCGGAGGATCGGGGTGATTGTGCAGAAGCCGGTTGCTGTTGACTGGGAAACGGCACTTCGTATCAAGCAGGACGTGCTGGCTGCAGACATCTGGTTCGCTGTACACGAAAACTTTCGTTTTCGACGTTCCATGCGCCGCATCCGGCAGATCCTCGATGACGGAGCAATTGGCCAGCCCCGGTGGGGACGCCTTTCCTGGCGCAGTGGATTCGACGTTCTTGTAAAGCAACCCTACCTCGCAGAGATGTCTCGGTTCGCCCTGATGGACGTTGGCGTGCACCTTATGGACTTGGCACGTTTCCTTTTTGGAGAAGCCGACAGGGTCCATTGTGAGCTGCAGTCCCGCGCGTCACGTATGCGCGGGGAGGACTCTGCGACAGTGATGTTGCGCCATTCGAATGGGGCTGTAACAGTGGTCGACTGCACGTATAGCGCGCGCCGCGAACCCGACCTGTTCCCTCAAGTGCTCGCGGAAGTTGAAGGCGAGAACGGAAGTATCCTGTTGCAATCTGGCCTCTCACTGCAGGTGACTGTCGGCAATGCCACGTGGACCGAGCAACTCGCAGATGGAGGCCAGGCCGATCCGCTTTCTCCAGCTGCGATTGCATCTGACGCTGTGTTCGCAGCTCAGGCGCATATGCTGCAGCGATTCCAGGAGTGCCGACGGGCAGACACCGATCTGCTGGATAACCTCAAGTCGTTCGCGCTAGTTGAGGCAGCCTATGCGAGCGCCGTCAAGCGTGTGCCGGTGCAGCCGATGCACCCATAGTGCGAATGAGCGAGCTCCGAATGGCAGTTTGGCATTCCGACGCGGCGCGTGGCCTCGAGGGCCGCGATTGCATCCTGCTGGCACATTTTTCAACCTCGCGCGCACTGGAGGCAGTGCAGGCTGTGTCATCGTGCCCGGTGCTGACCAGCCCCGGCAGTGCGGTGCAAAAGCTGCGGCGCTTGATGGCGAGCCAGTTCGGATGAGTGGGCGCTGAATTTCATTGACTACAACGCCATGATCAAACTAGGCTGCATTGCCGACGACTTCACCGGGGCCACTGACCTAAGTAATAACCTTGTGAAGGGCGGCATGCGCGTGCTTCAGGCCTTCGGTGTGCCGGGCACTGCGCTTGTCTTGGACGCGCCTTACGACGCTGTCGTCATCGCTCTCAAGTCGCGCACGATTCCTGCTGCCGACGCCGTCGCGCAATCGCTGCAGGCTCAGGCTTGGCTCACCGCGCAGGGCGCGCAGCAAATCTTTTTCAAGTACTGTTCCACCTTCGACAGCAGCCCGGCCGGAAATATCGGCCCGGTTACCGAGGCGCTGATGGATGCGCTGGACTGCGGCTTTTCGGTCGGCACCCCGGCGTTTCCGGACAACCACCGGGCGGTGTTCATGGGCCACCTTTTCGTTGGCGATATGTTGCTGAGCGAATCGGGCATGCAGCACCATCCGCTGACACCGATGAAGGACGCAAACCTGGTTCGTGTGCTGCAGGCGCAATCCTCGCACCGGGTCGGCCTGCTGGAACATGGCGCGGTCGCGGCAGGCCCGGGTGCAATCATCAAGCGCATGGGCGAGTTGCAATCGCGGGGTATCGGCATGGTGATAGCAGACGCCATCTCCAATGCAGACTTGTTCGGTCTGGGCGTCTCCGTGAAAGGTCACAAACTGGTCGCGGGTGGCTCGGGCCTGGCGATCAGTTTGCCGCAGAATTTTGGCATCCTGCCCTCCGCCGCGCCGTCGAAATTGCCGCCTGGAACTGGCGCTCGCGCCATCGTCTCCGGTAGTTGTTCGGTTGCCACGAACGGGCAGGTTCGATATTTTTTGGCGCAGGGCGGCGCAGCGTTTGCGGTGGATCCGGCCCGGGTGGCCGCTGGCGACGACGTCGGCACTGAGGCGCTGGCATGGGCTGCATTGCAGCTCGCTGTCAGCGACGATCCGGTATTGATTTATTCCACTGCCGACCCCGGCGCGGTGGCCGCCGCGCAGCAAAACCACCGGGCACCGGTGGTCGGCGACATGATCGAGAAGACTCTGGCCAATGTGGCGTGCGGCCTGGTGGGGTTGGGCGTGGGCCAGCTCGTGGTGGCTGGCGGTGAAACTTCCGGTGCCTGTGTGCAGGCACTGGGTATCGACCAGCTGCAGATAGGCCCGCAGATTGCGCCGGGCGTGCCGTGGTGCTATTTCGACAGAGCCAGCGAACATCGCGGCAAGGCGCATGGGCTCCACTTAGCGCTGAAGTCGGGCAACTTCGGCAACGAGAATTTTTTCACCCGCGCCTTTGCACTTCTGGCATGACCCGCCACTTTTCGGCATGAACGAAACACAGGCCCGCGCCGAGATTTGCCGTGTCGGCCAAAGCCTTTTCTCTCGCGGCTATGTGCATGCCACGGCAGGCAACATCAGCGTGCGAGTGGACGAGGCCGAAGGAGATGGGCTGGTCATGACGCCGACCGACGCCTGCCTGGGGTTTCTTGACCCAGCACGGCTGTCACGCATTGACGCGCGGGGGCGGCAGACCGGCGGCTACACGGTTAGCAAGATACTGGCCCTGCACCGCACGATTTATGCCACGGCTCGCGCGTTCGACCCGGCCACGGCCTGTGCGATCGACACCCACAGCATCCACTGCGTCGCAGCGAGCCTTGACGCCACGGGAAGCGAACTGCTCCCGGCACTGACGCCCTGCTTAATAATGAAGGTCGGCCATGTGCCGTTGATCCCTTACCAGCGCCCCGGCAGCGGCGCCGGTGCGAACACGTATCTGCGGGTCGGGATGGTGCCTGCGCTGGGCACTGTAAGCGCGCACTTTTACAATGGGTTAGTGTGGCTGACCAACACCTTGCAGGTTTTGCTCATCATGTACATTTACGCCCGACGGTGAATGGATGAGGCAATAGCGTCGGCGTGGCGGAGTTGAAGGCAATCGCCTAGTGCAAATCGGGTTTGCTCCTCGATCGGCTGGATGTTGAGTTGGCCCGGCTTGAAAAAGAGCGGGCAGAACCCTGGCAGTTGGGGCAGCACAAGTTGCAAAGCGAAAAGCGTGGGGGCGATAACTTGCAGCGGTTTGCAGCCAGTTGATGAGGTGCCAGCGCGTATGCAGCGTGACGGATGGCTTCAACGTGCCGTTTTCGCAGCGCGTGATTCGCGTTGTTCAAGAGTCGGGTATGCGGCGCAACCGCTAAACTCCGCCGCTCCTGAAAAATCTATTTAGTTCTACCTGATGCCTGAATCTTTGATCGCTATCCTAGAGAGAGACGTTGTTATTACCGATTAACAGGCAGAGTCAGCTGTGGGGCTTCTCGATGTCTGGTCTACAGTTCCGTTTATTGCTCGCTATCGCAAAGAGGCCACGTTTGGACTCGATGACGTGCAGCTTCGCTTTCTCGAAGAGCGTTTGACGTATCTGCGAGAGCTCGATC
>JBBQQT010000084.1:0-15036 GCA_038215555.1 Burkholderiales bacterium
ACGGGTAGCTAGTGCAGTGTCTCGCAATTAACTCCACATGAAACCGCGTCTTTTTCCGCCATGCCGCGTTGCAACCCCTTGCCATATGTCCAATATGGCTGCGGGGTTGCGCCATGCCTGTCGAAAAAATTCATCGGTTTCATCGTGTCAAGCCAATTACGAGACACTGCCCTAGAGGTCGGGCGGGAGCGCTTCATGCCCGATGCACCGGGATCTTGCCGATCTTCATTCGCCATTCTTTCGGGCCACTGTCATGCACCGAGTTGCCCCGACTATCCACGGCGACAGTGACCGGCATATTCTCAACTTCAAATTCGTACACGGCTTCCATGCCCAGTTCCGGGAAGGCCAGCACGCGGGCGTGCTTGATTGCTTTGGCGACCAGGTACGCCGCGCCGCCGACAGCGATGCAGTAGACGCCGGCATGGGCTTTGATCGAGGCGATGGCTTCCGGACCGCGTTCCGATTTGCCGACCATGCCGAGCAGGCCGACTTGTTCGCCCAGCATCAGGTCGGTGTACTTGTCCATTCGCGTCGCGGTGGTCGGGCCGGCCGGGCCGACGGCTTCGTCGCGCACCGGGTCAACCGGGCCGACGTAGTAGATGAATTTGTTGTGGAAATCGACCGGCAGCGGCTGGCCGTCCTTGATCAGTTCGGCGAGTTTCTTGTGCGCCGCGTCGCGGCCGGTGAGCAGTTTGCCGGACAGCAGGATCTGTTCGCCGGCTTGCCAGGTGGCGGTGTCGGCGGCGGTCAGCGTGTCCAGATTCACGCGGCGCGCGGTGGCCGGGCCGTTCCAGGCAAGGGTTTGGGTCAAATCCGGCCATTCCGATAGCGCCGGTGGCGTGAACACGGCCGGGCCGGAACCGTCCAGCGTGAAATGGATGTGGCGGGTGGCGGCGCAGTTGGGGATCAGTCCGACTGGCAGGCTGGCGGCGTGGGTGGGGAAGTCCTTGATCTTGACGTCGAGCACGGTGGTGAGACCGCCCAGGCCCTGCGCACCGATGCCGAGCGCATTGACCTTGTCGAGCAGTTCCAGACGCAATTCTTCGATCCTGTTTGACGGTCCGCGCGCGCGCAGTGCGTGGATGTCGATCGGGTCGAGCAGCGCTTCCTTGGCCATCAACAGTGCCTTTTCCGGCGAGCCGCCGATGCCGATGCCCAGAATGCCCGGCGGGCACCAGCCGGCGCCCATTTCCGGCAGCACCGAGAGCACCCAGTCGACGATGGAATCGGACGGATTCAGCACCGTGAAATGCGCCTTGTTTTCCGAACCGCCGCCTTTGGCGGCCACTTTGATATCGACCGTGTCGCCGGGCACCAGATCCATGTAGATCACTGCTGGCGTGTTGTCGCGCGTGTTCTTGCGCGCGCCGGCCGGGTCGGCGAGGACCGAAGCGCGCAGCGGATTGTCCGGATTGAGGTAAGCGCGGCGCACGCCTTCGTTGACCCAGTCGGTGATGTTCGGATTGCCTTCCCAGCGCACGTCCATGCCGATCTTCAGGAACACCACCGCCATGCCGGTGTCCTGGCAGATCGGCCGATGGCCTTCGGCACACATCCGCGAGTTGATCAGGATCTGTGCCATCGCATCACGCGCGGCGGGCGATTGTTCAAGGTCATACGCTGCCTTCATCGCGCGGATGAAATCGAGCGGGTGATAGATGGAAATGAACTGGAAGGCGTCGGCAATGGACTGGATGAAATCTTCCTGGCGTATGGTGGTCATGATGGTCTCCTGTTGCGATACGTAGGATGTGGTGAGCTTGCGAACCGCATCATTGAGCAGCTCATTAGGTTGATGCGGTTCGTTCCTCACCACATCCTACGTTGGCGGGCTTGTTTGATTGGGCAAGTATGTTCCAGCCGATGGCGAGATAAAAGCCAACATTAGCCGATCAAAATATTGGGTTTTTCAATACCCAAGCTTGAAATATTTGTGCAGTGCAATAGCGATTAAGGGAATAGCGTTCGGGCCTTACAAGGTGACGGGCGAATGATCCGTCTCCACTTTGATCGAGAGATGAGGAGTTCGACATGGCTAGAGGTGCGTCGTGGCTGTAGCAGGTCGTGTGCTGGGTGCGGGTTTGGGGGATTACTGGCCCGGCATCCAGCTCTATTACCCGCCGGTAAAGTACGCCCCGGCGCTGGGACTGTATGAAGACCTGGAAGCCGCCGCACTGCGGTTTCAGAAGCATGCCCGGCATTGCCATGCGCAAACCCTGTTGTTCGACCTGGAAGACGGCTGCCGGCAGAAAGCCTTGTCGCGCGACTTGTTGCGTCAGGAACTGCCTGGTCTGAACCGCGATGACCTGGCGGTGGCAGTGCGCATCAACCCGTTCCGCACGCCGGAATACGAACTCGATATGAAAATGGTGCGCGACCTGGCCGACCACATCGACGTGGTGATGCTGGCCAAGGCCGGCGAGGCCTACGGCGCGGCGGAAATACGCGATCTGTCGGCGTGTCTGGCCGGCATGAACCCGCGCATTACCATCCAGCCGATCATCGAACATCCCAAATCGTTGAAGATCGCGCCGGACATCATGGCCTACCCGACGGTGAAGCATGTCGTGTTCGGCATCCACGACTTCTCCAAGGCGATGGGCATCCAGATCACGCCGCGTGGCTGGACGCAGGAACTGTCCTACTTTCTGCATCAGATCATCTTCGAGGCGCGTATCAACGGCGTTGGCGTCATCGGCGGCGTCGAAGTGCTGATCGGCCAGGCCGGCATGCCGGAAAGCTATCTGGAGCCGCACGACATCCGCCGTTGGCTGGACTTGCATGGTGACGACGAATCGCGCGTCGTATATCGCCATGCTTGCGAAGAAGCGGCGATGGGCCTGACCGGCAAACAGGTGATCCACCCGAGCCATATCCATCTGTGCAAGGTCGCCTACACACCGTCGCCTACCGAGGTGGCGCGAAATATCCGCGTGTTGAAAGCGGCAGTGGAGGCCGATGCGCTGCTCGGTGGCGCGATCAAGTTCGAAGGCGAAATGCTCGACCCGCCAATGTTCGGCAAGGCTTTGCAAGTGTTGCTGCGCGCGCATGCGCTAAGGGCGCTGTCGGAAGCCGATACCGATTTTGCGTTGAAGGTGTTGGCGATGTTGCCGGCGCAAGTGGTACGCGAAAACTGGCCGTATGGGGTGATTCTATGAAACAGCCACCTTGGATTGCACGTCACCCCGGCGAATGCCGGGGTCCAGAATGGATACGCGCGAAGAACTGGATACCGGCATGCGCCGGTATGACGGTATCCATTTTCAGTCACGGAGCAACCGAATGAACGCCCCCGAATCAATATCCTTGCCGGAGACCGCCATGACCTTTGAAGCCTTCCCCACCTGGAACTGGCAATTGCCCGAGCACTTCAACATTGGCGTCGCCTGCACCGATGCGCACCTGGGCACCGCTAACGAAAACAAGCTGGCGATGATTGTCGAGGACGATGTACTCGGCGTTTCCACCGCCACCTATCGGCAACTGGCGCAAGCCACCTCGCGCTTTGCGCAACTCCTGCGCAATCTCGGCGTGGCGGCGGGTGAGCGGGTGTTGATCCGGCTGCCCAATTCGCTGGCGTATCCCACCGCCTTCCTCGGCGCGATGAAGCGCGGCGCGATCGCGGTGCCGACTTCGACGCTGCTGACCGCCGAGGAAGTGGTCTATCTGGCGCGCGATTCAGAAGCGACTGTGCTGGTTACCGACAAAGCCATGTGGCAAGGTCTGCGGGAAAAACGGGGCGGGCTCCAGCATTTGCGCTTTGTCTTGCTGACCGGGCCGGGCGGCCTGATGCCAGCCAGCGGCGTGGATGTGCGCGATCTGGAAAGCGAACTGGCCGAGATCACTCACATCGAGCCGCCGCAGCCAACCAAATCGCACGATCCGGCCTATCTGGTCTACACCTCCGGCACCACCGGCTACCCGAAAGGCGTGCTGCACGCGCACCGGGCGATGATCGGGCGCGAGCCGGCGGCGCAGTACTGGTTCGACTTCGCCGACGATGTTGCCAACACTCGGAACGACCGCATCGTGCATTCCGGCAAGTTCAACTGGACCTACGTGCTCGGCTCCGGCCTGATGGACCCGCTGTATCGCGGCAAGACGGTGATCGTGCATGAAGGCAAGAACGACGCCGAAGGCTGGATACGCTTGATCGCCAAACACCGCGCCACGATTTTCATCGGCGTGCCGACCATCTACCGCCAGATCATCCAGAAGACGCAATTCACCGGCGTCGATGTGCCGACCTTGCGCCACTGCATGAGCGCCGGCGAACACCTGTCGGACGAGATGCTGGGGCTGTGGAAGGATCGCTTCGGTGTCGAAATCTACGAAGCAGTGGGCATGTCGGAAGTGTCCTACTACCTGTCGGAAAACACCTTTCGGCCGATCCGCCCCGGTTCAGCCGGCTTCCCGCAGCCTGGCCACGATGTGCGCCTGCTCGACCCGGAAACGCTGCGCGAAGTAGCCGTTGGCGAGGAAGGCATGATCTGCCTGCCGGCGGACGATCCCGGTCTGTTCATGCGTTACTGGAATCTGCCGGAGGAGACCGGCAAGGCGTTCAAGGAACGCTGGTTTTTGACCGGCGATTACGCCCGCTTTGACGAAGACGGCTACATCTGGTTTCTCGGACGGCGCGACGACATCATCAATTCCTTCGGCTACCGGGTATCGCCGCACGAAATCGAACGGGTGATGAAAACGCATCCTGCGGTCGCCGACTGCGCGGCCACCGGAGAGGAACTGGCTGCCGACAAGGTGCTGGTGGTGGCGTATGTAATGCTGCATCCGGGTTCCAGCGTGACCGCCGATGAGCTTGCCGCCTTTGGCCGCGAACATCTGGCCGGCTACAAGGCGCCGAAGATCATCTACCTGGCCGCCGATTTTCCGCGCACCAAGAACGGCAAGATCATCCGCAAGCAGTTGACGCCCGCCGGCGTCACGGCGAGGTCGTCATGAAACCGCATGCCTCAAATGTAGGATGCGGTGAGCTCGGCGAACCGCATCATGATCGGCGCGCCGGGGCGATGCGGTTCGCGTTGCTCACCACATCCTACGGTTCTCTTGAATAGGCCTGTCATGTCCCACTATCGTCCCCGTCGTTCCATGCTCTACATCCCCGCCTGCGTGCCGCGCTTCCTGGCCAAGGGGCGCGAGTTGCGTGTCGATACGCTGATCTTCGATCTGGAGGAATCCGTGCTCGTCGAACGCAAGACCGAAGCCCGCCGCAACGCCGCCGAAGCGCTGCGACAAGGCGGCTACGGCCAGCGCGAAGTCGTGGTGCGAGTGAACCGGCACGACACCGCCTGGGGTCTCGATGACCTGACCGCGATCGCGCCACTGAAGCCGGATGCGATCCTGTTTCCGCGTATCGAAAGCGGCGCCGATGTGCTGGCCGCGCTGGCGGCGCTGGATGCCGCCGGCGGTGCGCATCTGACTATCATGGTGATGCTGGAAACGCCGCTGGCGGTGCTGCGCGCCGAGGAAATCGCCGGCTCATCGAAGCGCATTTGCTGTCTGGTGATGGGCACCTCCGACCTGACCAACGAACTGCATGCGCGCATCACGCCGGACCGTCTGCCGATTCTTTACAGCCTGTCGCACTGCCTGCTGGCGGCGCGGGCGCATGGCCTGCCGATCGTCGATGGCGTGTATCTCGACATGAAGGACATGCCCACCTTCGAATACGCCTGCCGCATGGCGCGCGACCTGGGTTTCGACGGTAAAACGGTGATCCATCCGCTGCAGATTCAATATGCCAATGACGCCTTCACGCCACATGCACCCAGCGTCGAACGCGCGCGCAAGATCATCGCGGCCTTCGCCGAAGCCAATGCCGATGGCCGCGGCGTCACGGTGGTCGAAGGCCGTCTGGTGGAAAATATGCATGTCGAAGCGGCACGGCGCACCTTGATGATTCACGCCATGATCGAGAAGATGGAGACGGAAAGCTTATCCAACACTGTCACCCCGGCGCATGCCGGGGTCCATCTGTAGGGTGCGCCATGCGCACCCTACGACAATTGAAACAGGAAGCCAGCCATGAACAAAGCCAGCACCGGTCACTTCTTCGAAGATTTCTATCTCGGCCGTACCTTCGTGCATGCCACGCCGCGCACGGTGGGCGAGGGCGATATCGCGTTGTATCTGGCATTGACCGGCTCGCGCCACGTCATCGGTTGTGCCGCCCCGGTGGCGCACGCGCTCGGGTTTCCGGCGCGGCCGCTGGATGAAATGTTGGTGTTTCATCTCGCTTTCGGCAAGACCGTGGCGGACATCTCGATGAATGCCGTCGCCAATCTGGGCTATGCCGACGTCCGCTGGCTCGCGCCGGTGTACGTCGGCGACAGTCTGGCGGCGGAATCGACGGTGATCGGCTTGAAGCAGAACAGCAGTGGCGACAGCGGCGTGGTCTGGGTGCGCTCGACGGCGGTAAACCAGAACGACGAGGAAGTGCTGACCTGGATCCGTTGGGTGATGGTCAAGAAGCGCGATCTCTCGCGTCCAGCGCCGACTGCGGTGATTCCGGAGACGACTGCGCACGTCAAACCGGAACGACTGCTCATTCCCGATTTCCTCGACTGCCGCGAATTCGAGACCGGCCTGACCGGCGGCGAATGGCGCTGGGACGATTACGAGGTCGGCGAATGCATCGACCATCCCGCCGGCATGACGCTGGACGAGTCCGACCACACCTTCGCCACCCGCCTGTACCAGAACCCGGCGCGGCTGCATTTCGACGCCCATCTGATGCGTGAATCGGCCTTCGGACGGCGGCTGGTTTACGGCGGTCACGTCATTTCGATCTGCCGCGCGCTGAGTTACGAAGGCCTGGAAAACGCCTTGCTGATCGCCGCCATCAACGCCGGCACCCACTGCAATCCAACTTTTGCCGGGGACACGCTGTATACGCGTACCGAAGTGCTGGACAAATGGGAACTGCCCGGACGCGAGGATCTGGGCGCGCTGCGCCTGCGTATGCTGGGCCTGAAGAACTTGACGCCGGCAGAACTCGCCGAAGCGAAACCGGATGGTAAATATCACCCCAATGTCGTGCTCGATCTGGACTACACCGTTTTGATGCCGCGACGGAATTGAACGTATTTGTAGGATGAGCCCGCTGTGCCCGCGCGTAGGATGTGCTGAGCTTGCGAAGCGCATCATGCACGGCGAGGTGGGGCACGTAAGGTTGATGCGGTTTGTACCTCACCGCATCCTACTGGCTGCGAACCGTTGTCGTTTTTTGTAGCAGAAAAGGAATCCACATGACCCAACCCGTACATCCCGACGCCGCCCTCTTCGCCGGCGAAAAACCGTTCCCGGTGATCCCCGCTTGCGAACATTTCGCCGGCAGCGAAAAACTCATCCTGAAAGCGCTGGAACAGATGGAAAAACTCGGTCCGGTGTTCAATGTCACCTGCGATTGCGAAGATGGCGCGCCGGCCGGACGTGAACGCGAGCATGCCGAGATGATCGCGCGGGTGTTGAACACCGAGGCCAACCATCACCGCATGGCCGGTGCGCGCATTCATGACTACTCGCACCCAGCCTGGCGGCAGGATGTCGATATCCTGATTGGCGGTGTTGGCGAGCAGCTCGCCTACCTGACCCTGCCTAAATGCACCGAATACGCCCACGCCGCCGAAATGATCGACTTCATCCAGCATATCGCCGAGATGCACGGCATCGAGCGGGAAATTCCGATTCATATCCTGATCGAAACGCACGGCGCCTTGCGCGACGTGCATCGCATCGCCACGCTGCCGTGGCTGCAGGTGCTCGACTTCGGCCTGATGGATTTCGTTTCCGGCCATCACGGCGCGATTCCCGCCAGCGCCATGCGCAGCCCGGGCCAGTTCGAACACAAGTTGATCGCGCGCGCCAAGACCGAAGTCGTCTCCGCCGCGCTGGCGAATGGCGTCATCCCGTGCCACAACGTCACGCTGGATCTGAAGAACCCGTACACGACCTATCAGGACGCCCGTCGCGCGCGCATGGAATTCGGCTTCTTGCGCCAATGGAGCATCTACCCGACGCAGATCCAGCCCATCGTCGATGCGATGAAACCGGATTACAGCGAAGTCGAAACCGGCACCGCCATCCTGCTCGCCGCGCAAAAAGCCGACTGGGGCCCGATCCAGCACGCCGGCGAATTGCACGACCGCGCGACCTATCGTTATTACTGGGAAGTGATCCAGAAGGCGCGGGTGACCGGCCTGAAATTGCCGTCGGCAGTGGAAACGGCGTTCTTCGCTGAATGATTCACGGATAAATTCGTCACCCCGGCGAATGCCGGGGTCCAGGTGGTTGATTCCACTGGATTCCGGCCTGCGTCGGAATGACGGATAAGGAGCGCCACATCGTCGTCTCAGCGGTTCGGCAGCCACTTGCGCAACAATTCGCCCAGCTTGGTCATCTCCACCGGCTTTGGCAGGTGATCGTCCATGCCGCTGGCGAGGCAGCGCTCGCGGTCTTCGTGCATCGCGTTGGCGGTCATGGCAATGATCGGAATCCGTTTTTCCCCGCTTACAGCTTCCCGAGCGCGAATCCGCATCGAGGCTTCCAGGCCGTCCATGCCAGGCATTTCCATGTCCATCAGGATCAGGTCGTAGGCTTTGGCGGCAAGTTTTTCCAGTGCTTCACTGCCATGATTGGCGATGTCATGGGCCAAGCCCAACTTGTCCAACATGCGTGACGCAACCACTTGATTGATGCGGTTGTCTTCCACCAGCAGGAGATGGCCATGCAAGGCCGCCTTGGCATCAACTTCAACTCCGGCATTAATTTCATCTGCATTTCTGACCAACTCGGCGCCGGGAACCGTCTCGTTGGCCGGACAATTTTCAGACTCGGGCAATGGCTTGACTGGCAAATTGAACCAGAAGCGGCTGCCCTTGCCAGGTTCGCTTTCCACCCGAATTTCGCCGCCCATCGCATGCACCAGATCTTGTGAAATCTTCAGCCCCAGACCGGTACCGCCAAACTTGCGGGTGGTCGATTCATCAGCTTGAGCAAACGGTTGGAATAGCCGCGTCAAGGTTTCCGCATCCATGCCGATGCCGGAATCCTGCACACTGAACTGAATCTGTGTCGCATCCGCCACCGGTTCGATGCGGATATCGATGCCGCCTTGCCGCGTGAATTTTTCCGCGTTGCCAATCAGATTGATCAGCACCTGGCGCAACCGGGTCGGGTCGCCCAAGATGCGCGCGGGCAAGTCCGGTGCAACGGAAAAACTTAGTTCCAGCCCCTTGCCCTTGGCGCGCTCGGAAACCAATGCAGCGACTTCGTTCAAGGTATGGCGCAGATCGAACGGAATCTGCTCAATGGTGAGTTGGCCGGATTCGATCTTGGCCAGGTCGAGTACTTTGTTGATCAATTCCAGCAAATGCGAACCGGCGCGATTGATCTCGCCAACGTAGTCGCGGTGTTCCGGCGTCAGCGCCTCGCTTTCCAGCAATTGCGCAAAACCGAGAATGGCGTTCATCGGCGTGCGCAGTTCATGGCTCATGCGCGAGACAAAATCGGTTTTCGCGCGGCTGGCGCGTTCGGCTTCCTCTTTGGAGGCCCGCATTTCATCCAACGCCAGACGTAAACGCTGGTTGCTGGCATTGATCTGGCGCGCAAACACAAAGCCGGCCAGCGTGGCGAGCACGATGATCAGCAGCACCAGCACCATTTCCGTGGTCTTGAAGCGCTCCCGTTGCGCCGCAAGTTGGCGTTCCAATTCTTTCAGCCTGTCGCTGCTGTCGAAGAACAGGCGGTTGGCGTTCTCGCTGAGGCGGAAAAAATAAGGCGGCATATGTTTCAGATACATCGAAATTTCATGCTCAAGCTCGATCCGGCTCTGGCTATTGTCGCTGTCGCGCAGTTGCACGCGTTTGCCGACCAAATCGCGCAAATCCGCCGTCTTCACCAGCACTTGATCCAGCAGCGGCGCAATTTCGATCAACTCCATGACGTAGCCCTGCGCTTCCGTGTCAGGCTGGTAAGTGACTTCGCGCACCATCTGGTCATGGCCTTCGATGTTCAGATAAACCACTTGCCGGACAGAACCGCCATGCTTCAATACCGCAAGATCGTGGTGCATTTTGTCGACGTCTTCGTGGATACGTTTTTCCAGTCGCAACTGCGCCGTCGCATTGTTCAACGTAGCCATCTGATACACATCCTTCTCGATGCGCAACAAGGTGCTGACCAATTCTTCCCCGATGAACAGGCGCGCGCGTTCATTCGCACTGCGTTCGCCAAGTTCGTCGTACAGATGCGAGAAGAACATCTTCAAGCCCACTACGCCCATCAGCGCAATCACGAAAATGCCGATCAGCCAGAGGAAACGGAAAGGATGACCATCCGCGCCACCCGGCGCGCCTGTTTGGGGATGAAGCAATGACATGGGTTTTGAAGTTAGCGATGAATTGACGATTTACCGGATCAGCGCCTTGTTATCCAGGAAGCCGAATTTACGGAATACCGCCTGCCCTTCTTCGCCGGCGGTAAATTGCATCAAGCGCTTGGCCAGGTCCTTGTTCTTTGAAAACGTCAGCAGGTTGAGCATCAACGCTTGCGGCTGCGCCAGTTTCGGGCTGAGGTCGATCACATCGACAAACTTGGCGTTGTCGGGGAAAAACCCGGTCGCGCGCCAATTCAGAACGACATCGGCCTCGCCGTTTTTCATCGCGTTGTTGAGGCCGCGCGAATCCGGAGCCAGATAGACGCTGGCATCCAGCACCTTGGCGTAAATGCCGGCGGCGGTCAGCACATCCTTGGATTCCTTGCCGACACTGCCAGATTCGGCATTGCCGATGATGCTGCTGACATCGCTGCGAAGCAGTTCCTTGGGATCGCCCTTGATCCGCTTCGGGTTGCCTTTCTTGACCATGATCGCAAGCTGGTTGTAGCCCACCGTGACGACGTCGCCCAGCAAGCCCTCGGCCAGATATTTTGAACGAAAGGTCGGCTCACCCGGCAGATAAAGATCGCCAACACCGCTCTTCTTCAGGCTTTGATACAAATCTTCCGAACCGCCCTGGGCCAGCGTCACCTTCACATTCTCGCGCTGCTCGAACAAATGCGAGATCTCGGTCATCGGCCGGATCATCGTGATGCCGCAATAAATCAGCATCTCCGCCTTCGCCGGTGCAGCCTGCACAGCGGCGGATTGCAGCAGCAAGAGCGCCAGGGAAAAACCTGCAACCCATCTATATAGATACATAGCCATCTTGTCGGTCTCGCAATTTGAAAGTCAGGTCATCAGCCACGGGACGTGACATCCCGGCGATGCTCACGATAACGGCAAGCGTGGTCGGAAATTGAGACTTATTGGTTGGGTCATGGGTTTGCTATATCGGTTTGCCATCTCGGTTTGCTATATGGATTGGTCATATCGGTTGCCATCTCGGTCAAGCAGAAAACCAACTAACTTTCATGGCGTGGGTCGTCACCCCAAATCATGAAACCGTTCGACAAGCTCACGACTCAGGGCGAACGGGACTGTGTGTTTCACGTTAACCAAGTCCCCTATTAATCACCCCGTCATACCGACATGGGGTCAGCCGGTATCCAGTCATTGCGTGCAAAAAGACAAACGCCAAGTCAAATGTTGGCCCTGGATGAGGGCTGACCCCCGCCGGTATGACGGATCAACAGGCACCGGGCGGAAAACCAACCCCATTCAATACGCGTCAAAACGGAGTGCATCCATGTAGGAGCGTCCGCTTGCGGCGCGATGGTGGAAAACCCGGCAGCACGCAGCAACTACGCATCGGCCCGCAAGCGAAGCCTCCTACCTGGCTCAACTCGACAAACCTCAACCGTCTGCGTAGCCCATGCCAAGGCCTATGCCAAAGGAGAAACTGCGATGCATACCGAACGTCATATCAAATTGTTCCGCAATGGGCGCAATCAGGCGCTGCGCATTCCGCGCGAATTCGAATTGCCCGGCGATCAGGTCATCATCCGCAGGCAGGGCGACCAACTCATCATCGAGCCGGTTAAACGCCAGCCTCTGCTGGAACTACTCGCCACGTTGCAACCGCTGGATGAAGATTTCCCGCAAATTGAAGAATTGACAATCGAACCGGTCGGTTTCTGAGCATGCATTACCTGCTCGACGTGTCCAGTCAGATTTCTTCGATAGCGCTTTCCATGCCAAGCCACCAGGCACGCGCAGTGTGGAATACGGATAGAACGCGAATCCCGCCAGACAAGATTCCGTAGATAACGAGATGGGGTAAGTGCGGGATGACAAGTTCTCTCGTGCCATTGATTTGCCCGACCCGGTCCAGCATGGATTGGGATTGGAGCGCTGAAACGGTTTCACGTATCTCGCGAATCACACGGCCTGCCGCTGCTTGATTGCGTTCATCGAGCCATGCGCGAATTGCTTGCAGGTCTTCGCGCGCAGCCGCAGTCCAGATAATGGTCACTCTCGCTCAAGCACCGAGAACATGGCATTGACTTCAGCCTCGCTCAAATCTCGCGAAGCGCGTGCGTTAGACACTTTTTCCTCCAGCCAACCGAGTTCCCGCATATAGCGCCCAATTGCGTCAGCGGCCAAGCTGGATTGTGAGCGGCCGCTGACGGCGGCGGCGCGCTCGATGGCTGCTTTCTGGTTTTCCGGGATTCGTACAGTTAACACGGCGGACTTTGCGCTCTCCAGTGACGGCTCCTGGGCATCGTAGCCATGCGCACCGATTCGTTGAATGGTGCGTATGGCGCACCCTACGGTCCGGCTGGCAATCGCGGATTAATCGGGCCGGATCGATAGGCATCATCCCATTTCATGGCTGCCTGCCTGGGCGTGTTGGACTCCAAGGCGGAATAGAATTGCCGATATATCGAATGATGCACAACTTTTCTTGGAGACTTTCATGTCGCTTGCCCTTCAGCACGCCTTCACCACCGACGCCGAATACCTCGACCAGGAAGCCAGCGCCTCCGTCAAACACGAATATGTGGACGGCGAAATTTACGTCATGGCGGGCGCCGGCGAACGCCACAACCGCATTGCCCTCAACGCCGCCTACCGCTTCCGCACTGCCACCCGTGGCGGCCCCTGCGGCGTTTACATCGCTGACATGAAGCTGCGCATCGCAGCGCAAAACAGCTTTTACTACCCCGACGTCATGCTCGCCTGCCAGCCTGACGACGACCATCCGCTGTACAAAACCGCGCCCTGCATTCTGGTCGAAGTGCTTTCCCCCGCCACCGCAGCCATCGACCGTCGTGAAAAATGGCTGGCCTACCGCAACATCGAAAGTCTCACCGCCTATCTGCTGGTCGATACCGAACAACGTCATGTCGACTACTACCAGCGCGACGAAGCCGGCGCCTGGCGGCAAGGCGTGCTGGAAGACAACGAAATCGTCAGCTTTCGCTGCGGCGCACTGACGATTCCGCTATCGCTGGATGATCTCTACGAAGATGTCCGCTTCGCGGGCTGACCATTCCGGGTTGGCATTCCGGGTTGGCATTCCGGGTTGGCCGTTCATTTCCCGGCTTTCCCCAACACAAGGGAACTTTTTTCAACTCACCGCAACCCCCTGTTGCACCCCTGCAACACCGCTCTTGATAATTTACTTGAACTATCAATCCGGATTTGCCCCGTCTATTAAGAGTTATGCAGAATGCGCTCCAACTTCTCGCGCGAGAGGTTTCAAGGCTCCCTCTTCTGAGTATTTGGTTTCTGAGTATTTAGTAGTAGAGGGCGGCGGCAAGGGAAAGCGAGCAACGCAACCCGGCCACCGCGCAGAGTAAGCAGTTTTTTGGTTTTATTAACTTGATAGGAGTTTCAAACATGAAAAAGTCTCTGATCGCTCTGGCTATTGCTGGTGTTGTTTCCGCTCCCGCTTTCGCTGCTACTTCCAACGTTGATGTGTATGGCGTGATGAACATCGCTATTCAGGACACCGATGTTTCCAACAGCGACATGACCATCCTGGACAACACCAGCCGTATCGGTTTCAAGGGTTCGGAAGATCTGGGCGGCGGTCTGAAAGCCATTTGGCAGATTGAATCCGGTCTGGGTGGCAACGGCACCACAGCTATCGGTACTAACGCTACGCTTGGCACCCGCAATACCTTCGTTGGTTTGGCTGGTGGTTTCGGTACCGTTTTGATGGGCCGTCACGACACCCCGTACAAGCTCGGCACCGTCAGCCTTGACATCTTCGGCGACACCATTGGTGACTACAACTTGGGCCGTACCGGTCAACAGATCGTTAACAACACCCACGACCATCGCAACGGTTCCGCTCTGGCCTACATCTCCCCGACCTTCTCCGGCTTCCACGCTGCTGTGGCCGTCGTGATGAACAACGGTGAACCTGGTAGCGCTCTGAGCGATGGCTCCACTATTGATGCAACCTCCATCACTGGTATTTACACCAATGGTCCTCTGTTTGCCTCTTTGTCTTTCCAGGACGCAAAGGTTCTGAACAGCAAGGGCACCAAGCTGGGTCTGGGCTACACCATGGGTGATGCCAAGGTCGGTTTCGTTTATGAAGATGTCAACAATGCTGGTGCAGGTGCCGACACCAGTGCGTTGCTGGTTAACGGCGTCTACAACATGGGCCCGATCGCTCTGAAGGCGCAGTACGGCAAGAACGACAACGGCGCTGCCGCAAACGGCGACGTCTGGACCTTGGGCGCTGACTACAGCCTGTCCAAGCGTACCACTGCTTATGCAGTGTATTCTGCCGGCGACAACGGCGCTCCCGCTGGCGATATCTCCGGTTGGAACCTGGGCGTGAAGCACTCCTTCTAATCCCACGCCGGGGAAGTCCTCGCAGGAGGGCAACCCGGTTAACGGTTAGAAAACCGAAACGGGCGCGATGCAAATCGCGCCCGTTTTGTTTTTTATTGACGGGAAGGCTGGTAGAGTCGGCGTTGAAGGAGAAGCGCGATGAATGCAATTACTTTCGATACGCATAAATTTGTTCGTAAACTGCAAGAAGCGGGTTTCAATGAGGCTCAGGCCGAAGGTTTGACCGAGGCGATGCGTGCCGCTATCGACGAAACGGAACTTGTTAC
>JBBQQT010000085.1:0-15024 GCA_038215555.1 Burkholderiales bacterium
ATTCTCCAATCCGACGGACAACAGCTGCCCCGGTAGTGTGCCGTGCGGCATTTCGTCCAGTCTGCCGACCAGCGCCGACAACGTGCTGGCACTGACCTACTCGCTGCCCATCGTGTCCGCTTTCAGAAACACCGGCACGACGACGGAAACCCGCTACACGGTGTCCGGCATCGTCACGCTGGACGGAACATCCGTCGCCGGCGCCAGCATGACTCCGTCCGACGTTTCAGTCAGTTGCAGCGCCTCGGGAAGTACCGGCATGTTCAGTTGCCAGGCGGTCAAGGGTACGAGCTTCACGCTGACACCCGGCCTTACGCTGAGCAATGGTTCCAAGATCACCTGGACACCGGCATCTGCATCATTCAATGCCATCACTGCCAACAGTACCGCCAACTTCGCAGGCAAGAGCAGTGCCGCCAGCTATACGCTGTTCGGCAAGATACTGCTGGATGGCAAACCGGTTACCGGCACAACCGTGAAAGTAACCGGAACTGGCGCCAGTTGCGGCGCGAGCAACAGTCTTGGCGTATTCAGTTGCGTGGTGACGCCCGGCTCCAGCATCACGCTGATGCCCAATGTAGCAGTGCCTTCAGGTAGCAAGATTTCCTGGTCGCCGACATCGCAATCCTTCACCAAGGTCGCGACAAACATCAGCACCGCCAACTTCTCCGGCATCACCAGCAAGCTCACCCGTAGCATCACCGGCCAAGTAAGCGTCTATGTCAACGGGATTCTTAAACCTTTGGCCGGTGTCGGACTGAGTGCCTCTACTTCCGGCGTAATTTGCGGCCCTACCAACAACAGTGGCAATTTCAGTTGCAGTACCAGCAACATGACTGCATTTACACTTCTGCCAACCTACAGTAAGAACGGTTACACCTTCCGCTGGATGGGGGCTTCGATACCGGCCAACGTCAATGCCAACATCAACTACACAGGCATAGTGACCTGCCCCGCTACAGGTTGCAAAATATAAAGTATTGAAATCAGAAAACCATGTCTGCCATACACTTGGATCAGATCCACTACAGCGACTCAGGGCGCCTGAAGATCGTGCTTGGCAAAAAGAATGCTATCCAGCCGCACCACCCCGACCGCTCCCGAAGATTCCTGGTAGGTCAGCCACTCAGCCTGATCCCGCGTCCCGACATCGGTCGGAAGCACAGTCCGTTGCCGTTCCTTGCCATCCTCACCCTTCCATCTCAGGTTTAGTTTCTGGCGGCGCAATACTGCAAATTCCAGCCGCTCATGTTCGATGCAAGGAATCGGGACGTAATCTGACATAAGCGCCAACATCAGCGTAGGCGTATCGTTTCCTGCGCCCAGGGTCGCAGCATTTCACCCGCCGCCGTGCCGATGCGACGAGCGAGTCGCTCCGCCAAGCCTTCCTGCGGCGTGTAATCGACAATATCCTCGACCTTCACGATCTCGCGCGCCACGGTATCCAGACTGCCCAACGCATCGGCCAGACCGAGTTCGATGCTGCGCGCGCCGCTCCAGACCAGGCCGCCGAACATCTCCGGCGTTTCTTTCAGGCGATTACCGCGACCCTGGCGCACCACCTGAATGAATTGCTGGTGGATTTCTTCAAGCATCAGTTTGGCATGCAGTTGTTGACCTGCTTGCAAGGGCGAAAACGGGTCCAGAAAGCCCTTGTTCTCGCCCGCCGTCAGTAAACGCCGTTCGATCCCGAGTTTCTTCATGCCTTCAGTAAAGCCGAAGCCATCCATCAGGACGCCGATCGAACCGACCAACGAGGCTTTGTCGACGAATATCTTGTCGCCAGCCGCAGCGATGTAATAGCCGCCGGAAGCGCAGATATCGTCCACCACGACATACAACGGTGTTTTGCTGTGGATGCCGCGCAAGCGCTTGATTTCATCGAAAACCTGACCGGCCTGCACCGGACTGCCGCCCGGGCTGTTGATGCGCAACACCACCGCTTTGGTGTTCTTGTCGTCGAAGGCGGAATTAAGCGCGCCGATCAAGGTATCGGCAGTCACACCGTCGCTTCCGCCAATTTCGCCATTCAGATCGATCAGCGCGGTATGCGGCTTGGTGGAAACAAACTCGCCATCGAAATGGCCAAGCAGCATGAAGAACACCAAAAACAGCCATGTCACGCCGAGGATTTTGAAAAACACGCCCCAGCGTCGGCTATTGCGTTGTTCGTTCAAATGCGCCAGCAACAGACGTTCAAGGACGCTGCGTTCACTCATCGAACTGGATTCGTTGTTTTTTTCGTTGTTCTTTTCATTGTTATCGTCTGACATTCAGTTTTCCTCGTAATAAACATTGCCGTCGCGTTCAAACACCGGCCAAGGCCTCAGACCGCGGCGTTCGCATCGATCGCCAAGACAGGTACCGGTGGCGGGATCATAGAGTGCGCCATGGGTGGAGCAAATTAAATATTGCTGGCTGTAATCGAAAAACTCGCCCTGCTGCCAATCGAGTTGAATCGGAATATGGCCACAGCGGTTGAGATAGCCATACACCTGTCCCCGCCAGCGAATCGCGAATGCAGGCGCCAGCGAGCTGAGCCCATTTTCGGCGACTTCAAATCGCACACCCGGACCGCCATCGAGCAGGTCGGAGCTGGCACAGATCAGCCGTTCTCGCGCAGCCATGCGGCGAGTTCAGCAAAGTTCCGGCAAACCGCCAGCGGACCATATTCGGCCAGGCTTTCGGGCGGATGCGCGCCGAAGCCGGCTGCCAGCGAGGCGATGCCGGCGTTGCTTGCCATGGCCAGATCATGGCTGGTATCGCCAATCATCAGCGCGCGTTCGGGTTCAATCATCAACTCATCCAGCAACTGTTCGATCATCGCTGGATGCGGCTTTGAAAATGTCTCGTCGGCCGTGCGCGAAGCATGGAAATACGGCGCCAGGCCGGAATGTTCAAACGCCCGATCCAGTCCGCGCCGCGCCTTGCCGGTAGCAACTGCCAGCAAATGGCCACCGACGTGCAATTCCTCGATTAATTCACGCGCCCCGTCAAAGAGCGGAATTTCCGCATCCTGACTCAAAAAATGGCGTCGATAGTGGTTCGCCAATGCAGGGTGCTCAGCCTCCGGCAATTCAGGAAACAACATTTCCAGCGCCTCACGCAAACCCAGGCCAATGACATGGCTGGCCGCCTCGCGCGAAGGCAAAGGCAACTCCATATCGCGGCTGGCGGCCTGGATACAGGCAGCAATGACGCCCGCCGAATCCATCAGAGTGCCATCCCAATCAAAGATCAGGAGATCGAAACGATGCTGTGGTGCTTGCACGATGCGAGAGTCCAAATGGGAAAAGGTAATTGGCTAAGCTAAAACACAATGAAAAAACAGGATAAATGCCCTGAAAATGAATAGCCGACAGCTGTATCACTGCCGGCCAAGGGCTTCAGCGGCACAATCCTGGCGGCAAACGCCGAAGCGGACGAATTGTTGCACACCAGCAATCAAGCCGGCAAAAGTGGACGACCAAGCAACGCGCGAACTGCAGCGTTCCAGCAGGCAAACACGTTGTATAACCCATACAGCTCAACCTCTTCTGCGTTCCAGCCCGAGAAATCCATGCACACCTTGCGCCTCCACCATGAGCAAAACACAGACCGCATACGCCGGTGACAACCCGCTCGCCTGGTTAAAAACCAAACCATCCCTTCCCGCACTTCGCGAAACCTTTCCGGAAATATGGCAAGAGGTGGAAAGCGATTTGATTGCAGCCCAGGCCGAAGACAATCCCGCACGCTTGCACGCATTGCTGAATCCAGCGCCAAGCCACAATATCGGGAAGAAACAGAGCCAGCGCGAACAAGCAATCCTTGTGCGATCCGCCATCAAGCAACGAATGACCGCGTTGGCGGTGGAACGCCACGCTCTGGCACTGGTTACAGGCCAGGTCAGTGGCAAGGTTCGCTTCAATCTGTTCAACGGCATGCTCGCGCAACGTCTGCTCTTCAAACGGGGCTTCGAGCGCAAACCGGTTTCCCTGTTCTGGTTCAAACTGCTCTGGCCGCTGATCTGGCAGAAACGATTTATGATGCCTCTAGTGGAACGCAAAGGCATTTATTGTTTCTACTCAAGACCATTGATTGATCAATTGGCAACCTTGATTGGTAACAGAAAAAGTCTTGAAATAGCCGCCGGCGACGGTACGCTGACTCGTTTCCTGCAAGCCCGTGGCGTTGAAATTACCGCAACCGACGACCACAGCTGGCCGGACAGAATCGAATATCCCGACTCGGTTATTTGCATGGATGCCGAAACGGCTTTGCGAAAGCACGCCCCCAAGGTCGTCATCTGCTCCTGGCCACCAGCACAAAACAGCTTCGAGCGTGAAATCTTCCGCACCCCCAGCGTCGAGCTTTACATCGTCATCGCCAGCCAACACCGCTTTGCCAGCGGCAACTGGGCAGACTACGAAGCCCAGGCAGACTTCAACATTGAACAAAATGAAAGACTGAGTCGCTTGGTGCTACCGCCTGAATTGGGTTCAATGGTGAGCGTATTTACGCGAAAAACGGGTTGAAGAACATTTGCGGTCTTTACTTTTGCACCTTGGCAAGCCGCATTTCCCCCTCAATGCGACCCTCCCCTTGCCTTCCAGGCTGCTGCAGAATCAAAAAAGGCGACCTTGATAGTCGCCTTAATTCACTGAATCGACTTGGTAATTCTGGTGGGCAGTACGGGGTTCGAACCTGTGACCCCCGCCGTGTGAAGGCGGTGCTCTACCGCTGAGCTAACTGCCCTTGAACGTTGCGTTCAAAGAGGCGCGCATTCTAATGAGGCTGAGATACAGGGTCAAAGCTTTTTTCCGGCGGCTAAAGCGATGAGTGCCGGGTAAAATCGCGGGCTTTCGTCTTACCGCCAAGATCATGGTCCGCACTCGTTTCGCTCCTTCGCCTACCGGTTATTTGCATATCGGCGGCGCTCGCACTGCGCTGTTTTCCTGGGCCTACGCCCGCAAGATGGGCGGCGAATTCATTCTGCGCATCGAAGACACCGATTTGGAACGTTCCACCCAGGCTTCTGTGCAGGCCATTTTGGATGGCATGGCCTGGCTTGGCATCGATTGGGATGAAGGTCCGTACTACCAGATGCAGCGTATGGAACGTTACAAGGAGGTCGTCGATCAGTTGCTGGAGGAAGGCCACGCCTACTATTGCTACGCCAGCAAGGAAGAACTTGAGGTAATGCGCGAAGCGCAGAAGTCGCGCGGCGATAAACCGCGTTATGACTGTCGCTGGCGGCCCGAAGCCGGCAAAACCTTGCCCGCGCCGCCGGCTGATGTGACGCCGGTGATTCGCTTCAAGACGCCGCTGGATGGCGTGGTCACCTTCAATGACATGATCAAAGGCCCGATTTCGGTGGCCAACGCGGAACTCGACGATCTGGTCATCGTGCGCGGCGACGGCGTGCCGACCTACAACTTCGGCGTCGTCATCGACGATTGGGACATGCGCATCAGCCATGTCATTCGCGGCGACGATCATGTCAACAACACGCCGCGCCAGATCAACATCCTGCGCGCGCTGGGTGCGCCGATCCCGACTTACGCGCATGTGCCGATGATTCTCGGCAACGACGGCGAGCGACTGTCGAAGCGGCATGGCGCGGTGTCGGTGCTGCAATATCGGGAAGAAGGTTTCCTGCCGGAAGGCCTGCTCAACTATCTGGCCCGACTGGGCTGGAGTCACGGCGATGAAGAGAAATTCAGCCTCGACCAATTCGTCGAATGGTTCGATCTGGGCCACGTCAGCCATTCCGCCGCCCGTTTCGACGGCAGCAAACTGGCCTGGCTCAACCAGCAATATCTGAAGGAGGCCGACAACACGCGTCTGGCCGAACTGGTGCAACCCTTCCTGCGTCTGCAGAACATCGACACCAGCGGCAACGGCAACCTCGTCGGCCTGATCGGCCTGGTCAAGGAACGTGTCAACACCATCGAAGAACTCGCCGATGGCCTGCATATTTACTATAAGCAAAGCCTCGCCAGCGCCGACGACTTGCGGGCAAAGCTGCCGCAGACCGCGTTGCCGGCTTTCGAGCAACTGAAGCAGGATTTCGCCTTGGTGGTCTGGGAAGCGCCGGCACTGAGCCAGTTGTTGAAGGACACCGCGCAAGCTTTCGGCCTGAAAATGGGCCAGATCGGCATGCCGCTGCGTCTGATTCTGTTTGGCACAGCCCAGACCCCCGCCATCGACCAGGTGCTTGCCCTGCTTGGCCGCGACGAGACCCTGCGTCGATTTGAATCTGCCTGGCCGCATATTCTGCTGGTAGTGAAGTATGGGGCTGTCCCTGAATAACCTGAGCATTCTGGACTGCACTGGTGGGCGCGCTGCCACGTTGCCGGCCGCTTGCAGGGAATGACCCTGCTGCGCGGCCGGCGCCTTGCATCGCATCCCACCAGTACACCCATAACTATCCAGATCATTCACGGACAACCCCTAAACCCCGGCACGACCGGTAAAATCACGCCTCACCGCTAGAAATTGCAACGCCAACACATAACAAACTTAAGCACGTTTTCATGCCTCAAAAAATGCAACTCATTGGTTCGCTGACCAGCCCGTTTGTGCGCAAGGTTCGCATCGTCGCAGCAGAAAAGTTCATCGAATACGAACTCGTCATCGATACCCCGTGGAGCGAGAACACGCGCGTCCCCGAATTCAACCCGCTCGGCAAAGTGCCGGTCTGGATCATGGAAGATGGCAAGACCCTGTTCGATTCCCGGGTCATCGTCGAATACCTTGAGCACGTCAGCCCGGTCGGCCACCTGTTGCCGAAGGATGCACGTCCGCGCATCGCGGTGAAGCGCTGGGAAGCGCTTGCCGATGGCGTATGCGACGCTGCCGCGTTGGTTTTCGTTGAACGAAAGCGTGCCACTGACAAACAAGACCAGGAATGGATACAGCGGCAAATGGCAAAGATCGCTGCGGGCCTGAACATGATGAGCGAAGACCTCGGCGCCCAGAATTGGTGTTCCGGCGAGTTCCTCTGTCTCGCCGATGTCGCGGTCGGCTGTGCGCTCGGTTACCTCGAATTCCGCTTCCCCGAGATCGACTGGCGCCGCACCCACCCCAACCTGTCCGAACTATTTGACCGCATGATGCAGCGCCCGGCGTTCAAGGAAACGGTGCCGGTGGCTTGAAAGTACGGCACACGAACCACGCCAGCTGATCGAATGAGTCGGCGCTCGTTCTGGAATTGTCCATAATCAGGTCATGCCGACCGATCAACTCGCTACCCTCTATCCCTTTCTGACCAGCCTCGCCATTGGCCTGTTGATCGGCCTTGAACGCGAGCGTTCGCCGGCTTCCCGAGCCGGCTTGCGCACTTTTTCGCTGGTCGCACTGGCCGGCACGCTGGGTGCGTTGTTGTCGGAGAAGACCGGTGCGCCCTGGATGCTCGGCGCCGGGTTGATGATCATGGGCGGCATGATGGTGGCGACCTATTTCAAGGACACCGGATCGGAAGACCCCGGCACCACGACAGTTGCTGCCGTCGTAGTCTGTTACGCGCTCGGAGCGATGGTCTGGTTCGATCTGGAGCAACTCGCGGTGACGCTGGCGATCCTGACCACCGCGCTGCTCTACTTCAAGCCGGAGTTGCGCGGCGTGTCGCGCAATCTGACCCGCCTGGATCTGGTCTCCATCTTGCAGTTCGCGGTGCTGTCGTTCGTCATCCTGCCGATTCTGCCGAATCAGGATTACGGCCCTTATGACGCGCTCAACCCGTATCAAATCTGGTGGATGGTAGTGTTGATCTCGGGCCTGTCGCTCGCCGGTTATGCCGCCTTGCGCGTCGCCGGTCAACGGCATGGCACGCTGCTTACCGGCCTGTTTGGCGGTATCGCTTCGAGCACGGCGACGACACTGGCATTTTCCCGTCATGGTCGCGACTCACCCCAACTGGCGGGCATGGCGGCGCTGGTCATTCTGCTCGCCAATTGGGTATTGCTGATCCGCCTGAGCGTTCTGGTGGCATTGTTGGCGCCAAACATGCTGCAATCAATGCTGCCTCTGCTTGGCAGCGGTGCACTGGCCGGATTGGTGATGATTTACCTTGCCTGGCGGCGCCTCGGCCGGCAAAACGATGCGCCAGTACTGGAAATGAAAAATCCGACCGAAATCCGCGCCGCGTTGAGCTTTGGCCTGCTGTATGCCGGTGTTTTGTTCGCTGCCGCCTGGTTGTCGGATTTAGTCGGCAGCAAGGGCGTCTATGCCGTGGCGCTGGTTTCCGGGTTGACCGATGTCGATGCCATCACCTTGTCCAGCTTGCGATTGTTCAATCTCGGCAATCTGGCAACCGACCAGACCGCCACTGCCATCCTGCTCGCGATCGTCTCGAATATCGTGTTCAAAAGCGGGCTGGCCAGCGTGATCGGCGGCGCCGCGCTAGCCCGTCTTGTGCTGCCTGGCATGGCAGCGGTCGCGGCTGGACTGGTTTTCGGCTGGCTGCTGACCTGATCAGCGTTTGTGCTGCGGCCGCCGCTTGCTGTTGCGCTGCGCGGTGCGTTCCTGACGCGGCGTCAGCGGCTTGACATCACGCGCTTCGAACGGGTTATGGCCTGATTTGAATTCGACCCGCAATGGCGTGCCTTGCAGACTGAAGGTGGTGCGGAAAATATTCTCCAGATAGCGTTTATAGCTGTGCGAGATACCTTCCAGATGGTTGCCGTGAATGATGATGATCGGCGGATTGCTGCCGCCCTGATGCGCGTATTTCGGCTTCGGCCGGAACAGGCCGGACTTCGGCGGCGTGTGTTGCGCCACCGCATCGAGCAACACCCGGGTCAGGCGCGGTGTTGCCAGTTTTGCCATCGCGGCGGCATAGGCTTCATCGACCGACTTCAACACCTCGGTGATGCCCTGGGCACGCAACGCGGAAATGAAGTGAAAACGCGCGAAGGAAAGGAATTCCATGCGCCGGGTCAGTTCACGCTTGATCTGCTCCCGGTCGTAACTGTCCATGCCGTCCCACTTGTTCACCGCCACCACCAGCGCGCGGCCGGCTTCCAGCACAAAGCCGGCAAGATGGGCATCCTGATCCGAGATTTCCTGCTGAGCATCGAGCACCAGCACCACCACGTTGGCGTCTTCAATGGCTTGCAGGGTCTTGATCACGGAAAATTTTTCGATCGCCTCGGTGACCCGTCCCTTGCGCCGCACGCCAGCGGTATCGATCAGCGTGTAGGGCTTGCCGTTACGCTCGAAATCGACATAGATCGAATCGCGCGTGGTGCCGGGCTGATCGAAGGCGATGACGCGTTCCTCACCGACGAAGGTATTGACCAGCGTCGACTTGCCGACGTTGGGGCGGCCGACGATGGCGATCTTCGGATGCGGGTCTTCGTCGTCGTCCTCGGAAGCGTCAGGGAACGGTTCCATCACCAGTTCGATCAACTCGCGCACGCCTTCGCCATGCGCGCCGGAAACCGCAACCGGCTGGCCGAGGCCGAGTTCGTGGAATTCGGCGGTGACCACACCCGCGTTCATGCCCTCGGTCTTGTTCACCGCGAGCAATACCGGCCGCCCGCTGCGGCGCAGCTTGTCGGCGATGATCGTGTCCTGCGGCGTGATGCCGGAACGACCGTCAACCAGGAAGATGACCGCATCGCCTTCGGCGACCGCCTGCATTGTCTGCTTCGCCATTTCGGCCAGGATGCCGGTCTCGGCAATCGGTTCGAAACCACCGGTATCGACCACCAGATAAGGCTTCGAGCCAATCCGGCCGTGACCGTAATGGCGATCACGGGTGAGACCCGGTAAATCATGCACCAGCGCATCCCGCGTCTTGGTCAGACGATTGAACAACGTGGATTTGCCGACATTGGGTCGGCCGACCAATACGAGGGTGGGTTTCATAAATTCAGGTTACGCGTTGGAGCGTGGTTGCGAATTCGCAGACCACGCCGTCTTTACTGGAGCCGGTAGGCGAATAAGCCGCCATTCGCGGTCTGCACCAGCAGGCCGGATTTGAGCGGAAGCATGACACTGTTGATCGGGCTGCCGTCACTTGCCGCGCGGGCAGCAAAACCGCCGTCTTCGGTGTTGAGCAGGTGTATCTGGCCCTGGAAATCACCCACCGCGACATAGCGATCGGCGATAGCAACCGGGCTGGACAGCTTGCGATCACGCAGTTTGTCCTGCTTCCAAGGATTGGTGCCGCGGGTCTTGTCGAATGCCGAGACGACGCCGTGCTCGTCGCTGGCAAAGACAAAACGTTCGTCCATCGCGACACCGCGCGGCGCCGAGAAATCACGCAGCCAGGCGGCGTTGCCGGAAATCTGGTTGAAGCAACCAACACGGCCTTGGAAGGCGCCGGCACAAACCAGCCGATCATCCACTGCGAGCGGGCCGACGACATCGGCGATGCGTTCCAGTTCGGTCGCGCCGCGCGGCAATGCCACGTTGGCCTCCCACAACGGCGCGCCGTTGTTGAGCGCCAGCGCGGTCAGTTTGCCGCCGGCATGACCGGCGAATACGGCATTGCTGACCAGCAGCAGATGACCTTGTTCGCGCAACGTCAATACCGGCAACGTCCGGCTGTAACTCCAGCGCTGTTTGCCAGTGGCGCTTTCAAGCAGGAACACCTTGCCGTCGTTCGAACGCGCCACCACGACGCCATTTTCGGCAATCGGAGGCGTCAGAATTTCACCTGAAAGCTTGCTACTCCAGGCTGGTGCACCATCGCTGCTCTTGAACGCCAACAACATGCCTTTTGGCGTTCCCACCAGCACCAGGCCATCGCCAATGCCGACACCCGCCGACAGTATCTGACCGGCATCGATACGCCAGACTTCACGGCCTGAGGCCAGATCGAGTTTGACCACCTTGCCTTCGCGGCCGGCGGCATACACCGCTTGACCGTCGGTATCCGGCGAAAAAGCGAACGGGCTACCAGCGCCAATATTGGCGTCCCAGGCTTTGACCAACGCAACGCTTGGCTTGAACTCGACCAGTTCGGCCGGTTTGTTCAACGGTGTATCCGATCCAAACCAACCGCCAATGGTCGAACAGCCGGACAGCAAAGCCGCAAGCGCGATCAATAGTGAAGCGGGTTTCAGCACTTCAGCCTCCCAGGCTATCGAGGCGGATTTCAACCAACGGCTTGAGCGAACTCGCATCACCCAGTTTCTCCAACGCCAGCTTGTAGGCCGTGCGCGCCTCGGCATCTTTACCCTGGGCGGCCAACACATCGCCCTTGAGTTGCTCGGCGAGGCCCTGGAAGGCAGGATCGAAAGCGTCTTGCAGCAATTTCATCGCGCCAGGCAAATCCTTTTCTTCAAACAGCAGCGTCGCCAGACGCAAGCGCGCCAACTGCTGCACGCCATCGTCACGCGCATGTTCGAGGGCGAACTCGTACTGGGCATGTGCGCTCTTGATGTCGCCCGACTCGATATTGATCCGCCCGGCAAGCCAGGCGGCGGGAGCGCTGTAGGCACTACCCGCATGTTTCTCCATGATCTGGGCGGCAACTGCTTTGGCGGTTTTCAGATCGTTCATGCTGGCCGCCTGAACCGACCGATCAAACAGCATGGAAGCTTCCGCCGCCTGAGTGTGGGTCCAGGTCTGCCAGGCACGCCAGCCCGCGGCAACCAGCAGGAACACAGTGACGCCCCAGATGATCTTGCTGCCATTCTGTTTCCACCAGGCTTTCGCCTCATCTACCTGTTCCTGTTCTTCCAGATCGAGTGCCATTGCCTATCCTTTTCAAAGATCCGTTTTCAATAATTCGATGACTTCTGACAACGTCAACCGCTGTTGTTCAGGCTGTTTACCAAATTCGCCGCGCAACGCCTTCAGCGTCACCTGATTCGCCGCCGCCTCGTCGTCACCGATCAAAACCGCGTAATTCGCCTGACTGGCATCCGCCTTTTTCATTTGTGATTTGAAACTGCCGCCGCCGCCATGCAGCACCACACTGAGTCCGGCATCGCGCAGGGTTTCGGCGGTCTGCATGGCGATGCGTTCAGCCGCCTCGCCGACATTGACCAGATAAATGTCCGGCGTATCCGGCGCCGGCGCCAGACCAGCTTCGGTCAGCATCACCAGCAAGCGTTCGACGCCCATTGCAAAACCACAGGCAAGCGCCGGTTTGCCGCCCAACTGCGCCACCAGACTGTCATATCGACCGCCGGCACAGACCGTGCCCTGGGCACCGAGTTTGTCGGTCACCCACTCGAACACCGTGTAGTTGTAATAGTCGAGTCCGCGCACCAGACGCGGATTGACGCGATAAGCGATGCCGGCCGCATCGAGTCCGTGTTTGACGGCGGCGAAATGCGCCAGCGCGGCTTGGTCGAGTTCATCCATCAATTTCGGCGCGCCTTCAACCAACGCCTGCATGGCCGGATTCTTCGAATCGAGGATGCGCAACGGATTGGTATGCAGGCGACGTTGTGAATCGGCATCGAGATCATCCGCATGCGCGGCAAAATACTCGACCAGTTTCTGCCGATGGCTGGCGCGCGACTCGGGGCCGCCGAGCGAGTTGATTTCCAGTTGGATGAACTCGGCCAGACCGAGTTTTCTCCACAAGCGGGCGGTCATCAGCAGATGTTCGACATCCATATCCGGGCCGGCAAAGCCGATCGCTTCAACACCGACTTGATGGAATTGGCGATAGCGGCCTTTCTGCGGCCGTTCATGGCGGAACATCGGGCCGCTGTACCAGAGACGCTTGCCGCCATCGAACAGCAGATTGTGTTCAATCACCGCGCGCACACAACTGGCGGTGCCTTCCGGACGCAGCGTCATCGACTCGCCATTCAACCCATCGACGAAGGTGTACATCTCTTTCTCGACGATGTCGGTGACTTCGCCGATGGCACGTTTGAACAGGCCGGTATGTTCCAGGATCGGGGTGCGCATCTCGCGATAACCATAGCTTTGCAGCCAGTCGCGGATGGTTTGCTCGAAATAGGCCCACAGCGGCGCATCGGCCGGCAGCAAGTCGTTCATGCCACGCACGGCGCGCAAGGCGTTACTCATATTGGTTTGTTCTTCTGGCTGGCGTAAGTTTGCTGAATGTAGTCTTCGACGATGGCCTGGAACTCTTCAGCGATGTGGTCGCCCTTCAGCGTCACCGTCTTGCGGCCATCGACATACACCGGCGCGACCGGGGTTTCACCGGTGCCAGGCAGGCTGATGCCGATGTTGGCATGTTTGCTTTCGCCGGGGCCGTTGACCACGCAACCCATTACCGCGACGTTCATCGTCTCGACGCCGGGATATTGCTTGCGCCAGACAGGCATCTGGCTGCGCAGCCAGTTCTGGATGTTCTGCGCCAGTTCCTGGAACACCGTGCTGGTGGTGCGGCCGCAACCCGGACAGGCGGTGACCAGCGGGGTAAACGAGCGAATGCCCAGGACTTGCAGGATTTCCTGCGCGACCTGGACTTCGGTGGTGCGTGATTCGCCCGGTTGCGGGGTCAGCGAAACGCGGATGGTGTCGCCGATACCTTCCTGCAACAGCAGCGCCAGCGCGGCCGACGAGGCGACGATACCTTTGCTGCCCATGCCAGCTTCGGTCAGGCCGAGATGCAGCGCGTAATCGCTGCGCGAGGCGAGATCGCGATACACCTTGACCAGATCCTGCACGCCGGACAGCTTGCAAGACAGGATGATGCGATCGCTTGGCAAGCCGAGTTCTTCGGCGCGACGGGCGGAATCCAGCGCGGAAGTGATCAGCGCATTGCGCATGACGAATTCCGGTGCATGCGGCTGCGGCCGCTTGGCGTTCTCGTCCATCATCCGGGCCAGCAATTCCTGATCCAGACTGCCCCAGTTGACGCCGATGCGCACCACTTTGCCATAACGCGCGGCGGCTTCGATCAGAACGGCGAATTGTTCGTCCTTCTTGGCGCCACGGCCAACGTTGCCAGGATTGATGCGCAACTTGGCCAGCGCTTCAGCGCATTCCGGCACCGCCTTGATCAAACGATGGCCGTTGAAATGAAAGTCGCCGATCAGCGGCACATTACAGCCGAGCGCATCCAGTTTTTCCCGAATCACCGGCACTGCGCGCGCGGTTTCTTCGGTGTTGACGGTCAGCCGGACCAATTCCGAGCCGGCCTGCCAGAGCGCATGCACCTGGGCGACGGTGCCGGGGATATCGGCGGTATCGGTATTGGTCATCGACTGCACCACGACCGGCGCACCGCCGCCAACCGGCACATGACCAACCAGAACACGGCGGGTGGGGCGTCGAACGATCGAAGTAGTTATTAGGCTCATGCAGAAATTCCAGTCATTCCAGGGTCAGACGCGCCACTTTCTGGCCGATGAAGGGGGCCAGATCAATGCTGTGACCGTTATAAGTCAGCTTGACCAGCGCGGCCTCGCCGACCACCAGGCGAAACGGCGGCATGCCGGAAAAAGATTCTGTCGTGCCGGCAAGCACAAGTTTCGAATAACGCGCGCCCTTGGCATCGACAACTTGTATCCAGGCATCCGTGGCTGGCTCGAAACGCATGCTGCGGACAACCACTTTGACGTCGGCATTTGCGCCGACATTTGCGCCGGCATTGGTGTTGGCGGTCGGACTGATCGCTTCCGGCGCCGTTGGCATGGGTTGAACTGACGGAGGCGTCCTGGAGGCAACTTCCGGCACGGCAGGGAGGCCGGCATTGCTCGGCTGGCCAGGCTCCGGCGTCGATAACGCAGACGTTTGCCCGGCCAACTGATTGACATCCAGCGTCGGCGCGGCTGCATCAGGCAGCGGCGTGATGGTGGGTGCAATCAGCCCGCCCCCCAGGCGCTCACCCGCTTCAGCCGGGTCGCTCTGGCTGATCGCCGCCGGCGGTGTGGTGATCAATGCGTCTTCCCCCTGGCGCAACCAGTAATACAGTGCGGCCACCAGCAACAGAAAGAATGTCAACGCGACGATCGGATATACCAGCCAGATGCGTATGCCGCTGGACCCGACGATCAGCCCGGCGTTAGGCGCGGTAATCGTCTCCGAAACCTCGGCCTGTGCATCCACCGGCGCGATCAGGCTATCTGGCTCGATGCCGACCAGTCGGGCGTAGTT
>JBBQQT010000086.1:0-14956 GCA_038215555.1 Burkholderiales bacterium
GATCCCGGTCATCTGGTCGCTGATCGGCGGCCAAGCGGCCTTCCTGTTGGGGACTCCGCAGGATTGGCTATTGTTCTTCAGCGGGGTCACCGTGCTTGTGTTGCTCAGGCGAGATGCTGACTGTCGGCGGGATGCCGCCGGTTTGGCAGCGGCATAAACGAGGCCATACCCGCACGCTCGATGCCGCGCAGCTTCACATTGAACCAACCATCGCGTGTACCAATGTTACTCAAGGAAACTCCATGCCCAGCAAACACAAGCCTGCCGTGATCGACGCCAAACCCGACACATCTCCAGCCTTCACAGGCTTTGGCCCGGCCGCCTTCCAATTCTTCAAAGACCTGACCACCCATCAGGACCGTGACTGGTTTGCGATCAACAAACACATTTACGACGAGCAGGTGCTGGCACCCATGACGGCCCTGATCAACGATCTGAGCGATGCGCTAAGTCTGCGTGGCATTCCTTTGCAAAGCGGTGCCAAAAGCGCCATCTTTCGTATCTACCGCGACCTGCGGTTCTCTAAAGACAAGAGCCCGTACAAAACCCACATTGCCGCAGCGCTGACGCGGGACGGGCAAAAAAAAGCCCGGGAGTGTTGTACTTGCACATTGAGCCTGTGGGCTGCTTTGCCGCCACCGGCTTCTACCAGCCAGAGCCAGAAATATGGGCTCAAATCCGCAGCTTAAGCGCCTCGCACGGCGATGATTTGCTAAAGCGACTGGCCAAGGTTGAAGCCATTGGCTACACCTTGGAACCCGACGCGTCAGCACTGAAGCGCCAACCGCGCGATTTTGAAGCGGTAACCAACCCAGCCCTGCAAGACCTGCTGCGCCGCAAGTCGCTGGTTTACGCCTTGCCGCTGACCCAGACCGCGCTGAAGAAGTCCAGTTTGGTCACAACGATTGCCGACTTTGTCATTGCCACTTTGCCGTTGTTGCAATTTGGTTGGGACGCGGTGGACAGCAAAAGCATCCTTTAATTGCTGGATGGATTCCGGATAGCGGACCTAATCATGAAACGGTACTAATCGGCCTGCGTACCAGGATCGCACCTAAGGTCAGGGCACTTAATACTCCACCAGCGATAAAGGTGAATGACGCACCAAACTGATCCCACAGCAGTCCGGCCAACGCACTGGCGACGAGCATTGCAACACCGCTGACAAGATTGAAAAAGCCGTAGGCCGTACCACGCAGGTCGGCGGGTGCCGTATCAGCCACCATCGTCGCCAACAGTCCCTGGGTTATTCCCAACTGGAGGCCCCACAGTGAGATGCCGGCCCATACCCAACTCCAGTGGTTGCTGTAGGCGAGGCAAACGTCCGCTGCAATCAGGAGTGCCAGTCCCCATGCCAGCAGTCGGTCGTGGCTCGTCGAATCCGATAGTTTTCCGAAGGGATAGGCGCTAACCGCGTAAACCGCGTTCATGCCGATCAGCACCAGCGGCGTCAAGGCCAATGGCAGGCCGCCCTGCTGGGCGCGCAGCACCAAGAAGGCTTCAGAAAAGCGTGCCAGGGTAAATGCCGCGCCGATGCCAACCACCCACCAATAGGCGGGCGACAGCCGGCGCAGATTGTCGCGGCGGATCGGATTCACGCGCTTGCCATCCGATTTTGGTTCAGGTTCCTGTACACCGAACAACAACAGTGCCACAGACAGGAACGCGGGAATGACGGCAATCCAGAACACTGCCTGAAAATCGTTTGCCCACAGCAGCATCAACCCCATTGCCAGCAGTGGTCCAATGAAGGCGCCAACGGTATCAAGCGACTGACGTAGGCCAAATGCAGCACCGCGCAGTTCTGGCGGAGCGAGGTCGGCCACCAGTGCATCGCGTGGCGCGCCACGGATGCCCTTGCCGACGCGATCCATCAAGCGTGCGGAAACGATTAGGCCTGTCCCGGTGGCCAGCGCAAACAGCGGCTTGGAGATTGCCCCCAGGCCGTAACCCAATACAGCTAGCGGCTTGCGCTTCCCCCAGTAATCGGACAGTGCGCCCGAGAAAACTTTCACGATCAGCGCCGTTGCCTCCGCCGCGCCCTCGATCAGGCCGATGGTGAAGACAGAAATACCCAGCGCGGTGAACATGAACACGGGTAAAAGGCTGTGGATCAACTCGGAGGAGACATCCATCAGCAGGCTGACGAAGCCCAGCGCCCAGATGCTGCCGGGTATTCGCGTCATTGGCTTCGATGGTGAATTCATGCCGAGATGTTGTGGAGAGTCTGAATCGTGAGGGTTAAAAGGCAGCGGGAATATTAGATTCCATTCAACCACGAAGGAGTCTGAAGATGGAAAACGTCAAAGCCCGCGAACCATGGAACAAGGGCAAGTTGGTCGGGCAGAAACCACCCCCCAAGCAGAAGGACATCTGGGCTACCTGTTCCCGATCCGGATGCGCAGCTCGCCAAGAGACGCTGAGTAGAAAACTGCGAGCGGCAGCAAAGTGCGGTTACGTGCCGCTCAACTTCCCGAATTGTCGAGCCAATGAATGGCCGGAGCTGGCTGTTACGGAAAGGTTTTCATAACGGCCATGAGCGGCCTGTCGATGGCATCTTGCCAGCCGTTGGAAAAAATTCTCAGTTCGCCCGGAACCAGAATAGAGACGTCAAATAGTGCTGATTTATGGGCGCCAATTTAGTCGGACTGTTGCTATTTATTTTTCACAGGGTCGTGCTTGTCAGTATGCAATTTGATAGTTTCTTTACTGTGCTCATAGGCATAAATGGTATGACCATGAGCAATGGAGCTGTGATAACCGGCAGCCTCATGCGCTCCGGAGTCGCAATACTTGGCGGCTTCTTTATGGTGTTTAGCAGCAAGTTCGCAATGCTCAGCGGCAGCAAGATGATGGTTACTTCCGTTTGAAGGCACTGGTTTGTTTTCGCCGGGGGTTACTTTGTGCGCGGGGGCTGCTGTTGCATGTGCGTTTGACATGATCTGTTCCTTTGGGAATTTATGATGAGCGATTGCCTTCTACTGAGGAACGCGGGGATTATTAGTCATTGCCGCGAACGTCAGTGATGCAGTTTGCAGTGATCACTTGATTACATCGGTGCGGTAGCGCACAAATTGGCCTTATGTGGGAAGGTTTAAGACATTTGTGTAAACGGTCAAATGTAAACGGTCAAATGGCGGGAAACGGCCTAACCCTTCACATCGCTAAACGGCATCGCTAAACGGGGTCCATCGCTAAACGGGGTCGGACACGATTTACGCTGACCGCGTTTAGGCTGACACATCAAACGTAGTCTCCCTGATCACGTTGGGGTGGAATTTCCCCGGCGTTGGCTCTAAGTTCCATCCGGCCTGCCAAACGCTCACCTGCACCTGGAACATGGACACACCCATGCCACTTACCGCTTTCTCATTCGACAACACCTACGCCCGCGAGCTGACGGGATTCTATGAACCTTGCCAGCCGGCGACTGTAGCGCAGCCGTTGCTGCTGTTCTTCAACCGGGGCCTGGCTGAAGAACTTGGGCTGAATCTGGCCGGGCAGGACGATGCCGCGCTGGCGGCGATGTTCTCCGGCAATGCCCTGCCGGAAGGAGCGCAGCCCATCGCTCAGGCCTACTCGGGGCATCAGTTTGGGAATTTCAACCCGCAATTGGGCGATGGACGGGCGCTGCTGATCGGTGAGGTGATCGATGCTGCCGGCAAGCGGCGTGATATTGCCTTGAAGGGTTCGGGCCGGACGCCTTTCTCCCGCCGGGGCGACGGCAAGGCGGCGGTGGGGCCGATGCTGCGCGAGGTGCTGATCGGTGAGGCGATGCATGCGTTGGGCATTCCCACCACCCGAGCGCTTGCGGTGGTGTCCACCGGCGAGCCGGTCTGGCGCGAGCGCACGCTGCCTGGCGCCATTCTCGCCCGGGTGGCTGCGAGCCACTTGCGCGTCGGCACCTTCCAGTACTTCGCGGCACATGGCTCGCCCGAAATGCTGCGCCAGCTCGCCGATTTCGCCATCGCCCGCCACTTTCCGGAGCTGATCGGCAGCGATGGCCGCTACCCCGGTTTTCTCAATGCCGTGGCGGAAAGACAGGCGGCGTTGATTGCGCAATGGATGCATGTCGGCTTCATTCATGGCGTGATGAACACCGACAATATGGTCATTTCCGGCGAAACCATCGATTACGGCCCGTGCGCTTTCATGGAAGCGTTTGACCCGCGGGCGGTGTTCAGCTCCATCGACGAAATGGGCCGCTATGCCTACTCGGCGCAGCCGAGCATTGCCCGCTGGAACCTCGCCCGCCTGGCGGAAACCTTGCTGCCGTTAATCGCCGACGATGAAGGTCGGGCCATTGAACTAGCCACTGGCATACTCGATGCGTTCCAGAGCCGCTACCAGCAACATTGGTTGTCCGGCATGCGCGCCAAGCTGGGGCTGCGCGGCCGGGTTGAGCATGGCGATAGCGTGGATACTGCGTTGGGCGAAAGCTGGCTGGACCTGTTGCATGCCCAGCAGGTCGATTTCACGCTGGCCTGGCGTCGGCTGGCGGATGCGGCAGCGGGCAACGAAGCACCGCTGCGGTCCTTGTTCGCCGGACAACCGGGACTGGACCGCTGGCTGGAGCGCTGGCGTGTACGTTGTGTCGCCGAAGATCAGGCCGAGACTGCCGCCGTCGATGCAGCCTGGGATCGCGCTGCAGCGATGCGTCGCGTCAATCCCTGGTTGATACCGCGCAACCATCGGGTGGAGGAAGCACTGGCCGCCGCCTCGGACGAAGGGGACCTGAAACCGTTCGAGGAACTGCTGAATGCGCTGCAGCGGCCCTTCGTCGAACAGCTGGCCTTGGCGCACTACGCCGAGCCCGCGCCGGGAGATTTCATGGCAGAATTTCGCACTTTCTGTGGAACCTGATGCGCGGTTTCAGAAGTTATCATCCGGCCCAATCGCCGTGAACATCGGCACCCCAAACAACCAACAGGAGTCAAACATGGGTTTATTCGATAGCGTGGTCGGCAGCGTCTTGAACAACACGGGCAGCGGCGCTCGGGCTGGCGGTGGTGGCGACATCATGCAGATGGTCATGGGCCTGATGCAGCAGAACGGCGGTCTGGCCGGTCTGGTCGAGATGTTCAACAAGAGCGGCCTGTCGCGGCAGGCGGCTTCGTGGGTGGGTTCGGGCGCCAACCTGCCGATTTCGGCCGAGCAGATCGGCAAGGTTCTGGGTAGCGGCCAGTTGGCTGAACTGGCTGGCAAATTCGGCATCGACCCGGCGCAGCTCAACGGCAGCCTGGCGCAATACCTGCCGGAAGTGGTCAACCAGCTCACCCCGCAAGGCCATCTGCCGGACAACACGGGCGACACCGACGCGCTGAGCCAGGGCCTGAACGCGCTGACCGGCAAACTGTTCGGTTGAACGCATGAACTCGCGCATTCCCCGCATCATCGGCATCTTCTCACTGGTCCTGATTCTGCTCGGCGGCCTCTGGACCTGGCTGACCTTGCACTGGAGTTACTCGGAAGGCGATCGCGCCGGTTATGTGCAGAAACTGTCGAAGAAGGGCTGGCTGTGCAAGACCTGGGAGGGGGAAATCGCGATGGTGACCATGCCCGGTGCGATACCGGAGAAATTCACCTTCACCGTGCCGGATGACGGCATTGCCGACAAGATCAACAGTCTGGCCGGCCAGCGGGTCGTGCTGCATTACCAGCAGCACAAGTACATCCCCTTTGCCTGCTTTGGGGAAACCGAGTATTTCGTCGACCAGGTGCGGTCGATTCAAGAGGACTCCGCAGCGCTGCCACCGCCCTCTGTCCAGCAGGGCCAGTTGCAAACGCCGCGCTGATCTGCGCGGCTTCTTGCGTCGGATTAACCTTGATTCCAGTGCGCCGTGCAAAGGCGCTGTTTGTCCAGCGGGTGCGAATCCCGCCCGGCCACTTTCGCTCCGGCCGGAAGCAACTGGAGTAGTCATGGAGGCAACGAAGTGGCTGAAGCCACAGACAACCTGAGCTTTCTAGGGTGTTCGTCTATCGCGACGGCGAGTCATACAAGGTTTATGACTCGCATTGCCCGCATCAGGTCACCAACATTCCACATCTGGCGCTGGACGGCATGACGCTGACCTGTCCAAAGCATTTGTGGAAGTTCGATATTCGCAGCGGCGCATGTATCGACAAGGGCAAGCATCCGATGAAGGCGTTCGAGACCAAGGCGGAAGATGAGCGTTTGTTCGCCATGTGGTAAGGATTTCGGGGGCCGGGCGGAGAGCGTCCGCTCGGTAACGAATAGTTAATAAATTCGTTTTGACAGATATATACAGACGGCGATAAGCTGCCGTCCCGTCCCGTATCTATCCATTCCTCAAAACGAATATGCAGATCGACCAACAGGTCTTCTTCGAAGCGCTCAACGATCCCATTCGTCGCCGCATCCTCAGCCTGCTGCTGATCCACGACGAGCGTTGCGTCTGCGACCTGAACGCCGCGCTCGACGCGCCGCAACCCAAGGTTTCCCGCCATCTTGGCGTCCTGCGCGAAGCCGGTCTGGTGTTGACCCGACGTGAAGGCGTCTGGATGCATTACCGCCTGCATCCCGAACTTCCCGCCTGGGCCGTACGCGTGCTCTGGCACATGAAAGAAGGCATGCCGGCCGAAGCCGCCATCCCCGACCAAGCCTGCCAAATCTGCGCTGCTTGACCAATTTCTCAACCTGAAAGGCATCCCTATGAAAAACGTCCTGATCCTCTGCACCGGCAACTCCTGCCGTTCGCAAATGGCCGAAGTGCTGCTCAACCACGACCTGGCCGGCCAGGTGCATGCCTTGTCCGCCGGCACCAAACCGCAACCCAAGGTCGCCGATGGCGCCATCGCCGCGCTGAAGGAAGCCGGCCTGAATACCGACGGTCTATACCCGAAAGATGTCGACGCGGTGATGAACGAAAGCATCGATCTAGTGGTGACCGTGTGCGACAACGCCAAGGAAACCTGTCCGATCTTTCCGCGCCCGGTGAAGAGCATCCATCTGCCGTTCCACGACCCGCACGGCGAACCGCTGGAGAGTTTTCTGACCGTGCGCGATGACATCCGCGCCCGGCTGGTCAGTGCCGTGCGCGCCGAATTCAATCTCTGAACCCCACCTTGCCGAAGGGAAATGTCATGTCCGAAAAAGTGATGAATGTGCTGTTCCTGTGTACTGGTAATTCCGCCCGCTCCATCCTGGCGGAGTCGGTTTTCAACAGCCTGGCTTTGAGCAAGGGACGTTTTCGCGCCTATAGCGCGGGCAGTCATCCCTCGGGTGAAGTCAACCCGTTGGCCATCGAATTGCTGGAAAATAACCATTTGCCGACGGAAGGTTTACGCAGTAAATCGTGGGATGAATTCGCCCAAACGGATGCGCCGGAACTGGATTTTGTCTTCACCGTTTGTGATAACGCCGCGAATGAAGTCTGCCCGGTCTGGCCCGGCCAGCCGATGACCGCGCATTGGGGCGTGCCTGACCCCGCTGCCGTCGAAGGCAGCGACGACGTCAAGCGCAAAGCTTTTTTTGTTGCTTTCAATCAGTTGTCGAATCGCATCGGCTTGTTCGCCAGTCTGCCGATCGACAAGCTGGATCGGATCAAGCTGCAAAAGGCACTCAGCGACATCGGCAAATCATGACGCTGGCCCGCAAACTCACTGCCGAGGCACTTGGCACGGCATTTTTGCTGGCCGTCGTGGTTGGTTCGGGGATCATGGCCGAGCGGCTATCTGGCGGTAATGTGGCGATCGCGTTGCTGGCCAACACCATCGCCACCGGCGCCGGCTTGATCGCGCTGATCCTGACCTTCGGCCCGATTTCCGGCGCGCACTTCAATCCGGCGGTGACGTTGGCCGATGCCTGGGCGGGTGGTTTGCCCTGGCGTGAGGTGCCGCTCTATGTGGTGGCGCAGATCATCGGCGCCTATGCCGGTGTTGCGGCGGCGCATGGCATGTTCGATCTGCCGCTGTTCTTCGCCTCGCAACATGAGCGTGCCGGCCCGTCGCAACTGTGGAGCGAGTTCATCGCCACTTTCGGCCTGCTGGCGGTGATCTGGGGTACGGTGAAAAGCCGGCCATCGGTGACGCCGTTCGTGGTCGGCAGTTACATCACCGCAGCCTACTGGTTCACCGCCTCGACCTCGTTCGCCAACCCGGCGGTCACGTCGGCGCGCGCGGCATCCGACACCTTCGCCGGGATACGGCCGCTGGATGCGCCGGGTTTCATCATCGCGCAACTGCTCGGCGCATTTGCTGCTACCGCCTTGTTCAAATGGTTGATTCCCACCTTGCCGCAGACCAGCGAAAACGTGATGCTGCCGCATTCCGATTCAGAGTGAGGTAGATGTCATGTTGAAGTGGGCCAAACGGGTTGTTTTCGCATTGTTCTTTCTGGGCATTGCATCGGTTCAGGCCGAAGAGTTCGTGCCGAAAGCCGAACTTGTGGTCGAAAACGTCTACGCCATCGTCGGCCCGCTCGGCCAGCGCAGCAAGGACAACGACGGCTCCAACGCCAATTTCGGTTTTATCGTCACCGCGCAGGGGGTGATCCTGATCGACTCCGGCGCCAGCAAACTCGGCGCCGAGAAAATTGCCAACGCGATTGCCAAAGTGACCGAGCAGCCCGTGCGCTGGGTGGTCAACAGCGGCAGCCAGGATCATCGCTGGCTGGGCAACGATTATTTCGCCGGCAAGGGCGCTCAGATTTACGCGCTGAAACGCACTGCCGCGACACAGGCGGAGTTCGCCAACCAGCACATTCAGATGCTGGCCGGTTTCCTTGGTCCCCGTCTCGACGGCACCAAACCCTTGTCCGCCACGACCTTGCTCGACGGCAATGAGGCCAGTGTCGAACTCGGTGGCGAATCGCTGTCGCTACGCTATACCGACGCCCACTTTCCCGGCGACGCCTGGGTCTGGCTGCCCAAGCGCAATGTGATGTTCACCGGCGATCTGGTCTACGTCGACCGCATCCTCGGTGTGCTGCCCTGGTCCAGCGTGAAGAACGGCCAGAAGGCGTTTCATGCATTGGAAGCACTCAATCCCAAGTTCATCGTGCCCGGCCATGGCAATGTTTGCGATCTGGCCAAGGCCAAGCGCGATTCCGGCGACTATGAGGACTTCCTCGCCGACGTCATCGGCAAGGCGGCGCAGGATATGGAACCCTTGGGTGAAACACTGGACAAGTACGCCGACCTGCCGCAATTCGCGCATCTTTACAATTTCAAAGACTTGCACCGCGCCAACATGAACCGCGCATTTGTGGAGTTCGAGGCGAATTGAAGCTATGGGCAATAAAAACCACCGTCATACCGGCGAAAGCCGGTATCCAGATGACAATCTTCGCGGTTGGATGCCGGCCTGCGCCGGTGTGACGGACTAATTCGGACGCATTCGCCCCATGTTCGACGCCCTCGCCACACTGCTCGTCTACGATCTCGCCGGCCTGATGCCAGGCAGCCCCTTGGGCGCAGCGCTGCATTTCTTCGTCATGGACGTGGCGAAAATCCTGGTGCTGCTGACCACGGTGATCTATCTGATGGGCTGGCTGCGTGCACTGCTCACCCCGGAACGGGTGCGCGCGATGATGAAGGGGCGTTCCGGCCCGGGTGCGCGTTTGATGGCGGTGGGCCTGGGCGCGGTGACGCCGTTCTGTTCCTGTTCGTCGATTCCACTGTTCATCGGCTTTGTCGAGGCCGGCATTCCGCTTGGCGTGACGCTGTCGTTCCTGATCGCCAGCCCGATGGTGAATCAGGTCGCAGTGGTGGTGCTGGCCGGCGTCATCGGCTGGCAGATGACGCTGATCTACGTGTTGACTGGTCTGACCATCGCCTTCGTCGGCGGTTACGTGTTGCAGGCGTTCAAGCTGGAACGCTGGGTCGAAGAGTATGTCTGGAAGATACAGATGGGCGAGGCGGCGGTGATGGAGCGCGACAACAGCCTGCGCGGTCGGCATGAATATGCCTGGAACGAGGTGCGGCAGATCGTCGGCCGGATCTGGAAGTACGTCATCATTGGCGTCGGTATCGGCGCTTTCATCCACGGTTATGTGCCGGCGGACTTCGTCGCGCGCATCGCCGGTGACGGCAGTGTGCTGTCGGTGATCGTCGCGGTGCTGGTTGGTGTGCCGATGTATTCCGACGCGGTCGGTATCATTCCGGTGGCGGAAGCGCTGCTTGGCAAGGGCGTGCCGCTGGGCACCGTGCTGGCGTTCATGATGGCGGTGATCGCGCTGTCGCTGCCGGAAATGCTGATTTTGCGCAAAGTCGTGAAATGGCCGTTACTCGGCCTGTTTGCCGCCTATCTCGCCACCGCCTTCGTGCTGGTCGGTGTCTTGTTCAACGCTTTGAGGACTGTCATATGAGCGCGCTTCATCCATCCATCGTTGCGTTGGTTTCCCTGGCCGCCAACATCGCTTCCAATCATCCAAAACAGGGCTTGTGCCAGGTGGACCGCCTGAAGGAATACGGCGTTTCCAAAGATCAGATCGATAGCGTCATCGAGATCGCTCGCCATATCCGTGACGAAGCATCGCAGGCGCTGGACGCCAGCTTCGACGAAGCCTATGCGCAGGGTTACGAGCCAGCCAAACCGAAAATCAAGGTCGATCCGTTCGCCAACATCGCCGTGGTGGAAGGCGGTTCGTGCTGCACGCCGACCAAATCCGGCCAGTCCTGCTGTTGACGACGAACCCGGGGAAATTCTGTTGAAACCGACCATCGTGAGCAAGCTCGCTCCTACGGAAAACGCATCATGCAACCAACCGACCACGACACCCTCCGCCAGCAAGTCCGCAGCGCCTACGCGGCGGTCGCCAACACCGGCTCTTCCTGCTGTGCCACTGCGCCAGCGCCCGCTGGTAGTTGCTGCGCGCCTTCTGATCAATCCGTCGCTGAACTGTTGTCGCGCGGCATCGGCTACAGCGCCGAAGAAACCGCTGCCGTGCCGGAAGGCGCCAACCTGGGCCTGGGTTGCGGCAACCCGCAGGCCATCGCCGCATTGAAGCCGGGCGAATGCGTGCTCGACCTGGGCAGCGGCGCCGGTTTCGACTGCTTCCTCGCCGCTCGCGCGGTCGGCGCAACCGGCCGGGTCATCGGCGTCGACATGACGCCGGACATGATTTCGAAAGCGCGCGGCAACGCAATCAAGGGCCAGTACGCCAACGTCGAGTTTCGCCTCGGCGAGATCGAACACCTGCCGGTGGCCGATGCCAGCATCGACGTGATCATTTCCAACTGCGTCATCAACCTGTCGCCGGACAAGGCGCAAGTATTTCATGACGCCTTCCGGGCGCTGAAACCGGGTGGCCGCCTGGCTATTTCCGACATCGTGCTGACCGCCGAACTGCCGGCTGAAATGCTGGCCGAAGTCTCTCTCTATACCGGCTGCGTGGCGGGTGCGGCGAGCGTTGTCGATCTGATTGCGATGCTGGCCGGCGCAGGCTTCCGCGATATCCGCATCGCGCCGAAAGATGCCAGTCGCGAATACATCCAGCACTGGGCGCCCGGTCGCGGCGTCGAAAACTTCATCGCCTCGGCCAATATCGAGGCGATCAAGCCGCTGGCTTGACTGATGACAGACGGTCGCGCCAGACCAGCAGGCCCTGGCTGTTGAGGTCCACGTCAATCGCCAGCAGATCGCGGCAGACTGTCTCTTCCAGCAAGCAACCGTGGTCGCGCAGCCGTTCCATCAGCAAGTCGCTCATCGCCCGCTTCAGCGTCTCCAGCCGCGCCTGAGCGTCGCCGGATGCAGCCAGTGCCAGTTCGACGGAGGCATCGATCAGCTCATGCAAACGCGGCGCCAGCGTCGACAGATGCTCGACCCGGCCGTAATGCGTCAGATACGCCGCCTCGGCGTTGCGCGCGACCAGACGGTTAATGGACGCATGCAGCGCCTCGGGCTCGAACTGCACCGGCGTCGTGGTGGGGAAAATGAAAGGGCGGCCATCGACATCAAACTCGCGATAGGAAATGCCGAAGGTATCGCCGGTGAACAGCGTATTGCTGGTCAAGTCGTGAATGCAGTAGTGATGCCGCGCGTGTCCCGGCGTATCGATGAATTCCAGTCGGCGGCCCTGGAAGTCCAGCGCGTAGCCCTCGGTTCCCACCACTCCCGCTTCGATCACCCGTTCCGCCGCAACCGGCACGATCTCGCCGTAAAGCTCGCGAAACGCCGTTTCGCCATAGACCGCGATGGAACCTTGCACCAGCTTGGTCGGATCGATCATGTGAGGCGCGCCGCGCGGATGCACCACCAGTCTGGCATTCGGACAGGCGGCGAGGAATGCGCCGGCAGCCCCGGCATGATCGAGATGCACATGCGTGACGATGACGAAATCCACCGCGTCGGGGCCAACGCCGAGATCGGCCAGCGCCGCCAGCACATGCGGCACGGCATTGTTGGTGCCGGTATCGATGATCACCGCATGGCCTTGTTCGACGATCAGATGCACGGCGGCGAGTCCGGGGCGCACGTATTCGGCGTCGAGGGTGACGATGCCGAACGGGTGATGATGGGGTGTTGTGGGGATCATGGCGGGTGAATGGATACAGGATACGGAATGTCGGTCTTTACAAGGTCTGAGCGCCCGCAAGGGCGGGCGCTTAGATTGTGCGAAATTTAATTCAGCTAAAACGAAGCCGCGAGAATCAATACAGTATGTTTTCCACCAGCGATTTGGGCGCACGCCGGATGACGTCGCCGGCTTTCTGATCAACACGAATTTCTACTGAACCGTCATCGCCATTGTTGCCCGGCACGCCAAAAGCACCGTTGGCGCCGCTGCTGCCTTCGCTGCCGGTGGCCGCGAGCGGCACTTGCTGGACGTTGTTGCTCTGCTTGTCCGCTTCGGGCTGCGCGTAAAGGATGGAACCAGCGCTGCCGCCTTTGCCGCCAATGCCGCCATCGCCACCCTTGCCGCCTTCGCCGCCACGGGAGAGCGGAACAAAAGCGGTTTCCATGTCCGGCGTTGAGACCAGCACTCGCACTTTGCCGCCATTGCCGCCGTTGGAACCGTTGCCACCGTTGCCGCCGTTGCCGCCACGTCCGCCGCTGCCGCCGCCGAATTTGCCATCGCCGCCGTTGCCGCCGTTGCCGCCGTTGCCGGCGGCCCCGCCGTCGCCGCCGCCACCGCCGATCGAGCTGATTTCCAGTGGGCGTTCATTCAGTTGGCGCAGGAAGTATTTTGGCGCTTGTCCCGGTCCGGTGACTTCGATCAAGCTCAGGCGTTTCTGACCATCCAGCGTGCGAACCTCCTGGGCCAGTAGCTGAACCGACGGACCATGCTGGCCGTTGCGGCCGGGGCCGCCATGGGTGCCGTCGGTGCCGGATGCGCCGGCGCCGCCGAGGCCGACCGGGCTGACTGAACCGTTTGCGCCGTGGCTGCCGTTTTGTCCGGGGCGGCCATCGCTGCCTTTGTTGCCGCGCAGTTCAATGACATGGCTCTCCATCAAGGGCAGACCATGCAGGAAGTCAGGTTGGATGACATGACTCGACACTATGTCGTCACGCCCTTCGTAAGTCGCGAAAACCTTGTAGATTTTGCCGACCATGGCCTGATGGTTTTCGTTCAACTTGAACTGCATGCCGGCTTCGTCGTACTGCACATTCTCACCGATGATGCGCATTTTGCTTGGCAGCAGGGTGGCCTGGTTGCCTTGCCGGGGATAGGTGTAAACACGGCCATCGCGATCCTTGACCTGAAATTGCAGCGGTACGACCGATCCGGGGATGGCGGAGGTGACGGTGGCTGTCGCTTCGCCGAAATTGATGTCTTGCACGTCTTTCGCGTCCGGGCCTTCGACCAACTGGAAGTCGGGTTGAAAACGCGCGCTGTAGGTCTGGATCGGGTTGCCGCGATATTTGACCGAAACACTGTAGCCTGCAGGCTCAACCGTTTTTCTGTCGTTGATGCCGCTGAGCGTGAAAGTCTGGCGTGAAAAATCCATGTTCACGGTTTCAATGTCGAGCCGTTCGATCGGCAGATTGTTCTTGCTGTCGCCGAGGCCGAAGTAGCGACCTTCGTTATCCTTGACTTCGACCTTGAGCGGCAGGATTTGCCCCGGTGCCATGCGGTCACCATCCTTGAAGCCATCAACCGCGACAAACATGCTGGCAACTTCGCTCGCTGCCGGGCCAAGGATCAACGCCCAATCCGGCACGATGCTGAGTTCTCCTTTGATGTCTGGCGCAGGTTTGTAGGTGACGCGGATTTTGTAACGGCTGTCCGGTGTTTGTCCGACATCCTGGCCGAAAGTGAGCTTGCTGCTGGATCGATCAAAACTGGCGTTCGCGGCGGTGATTTCCAGGTCATCCCAAGACAAGCTGTTGTCGCTGGTGCTGAAAGTCTTGCCAGCCTTGTCCTTGATACGGACTTCGAAAGCGGTTTCCTTGCCCGGCGCGATGCGGTTTTTGGCATCCAGCCCGCTGGCAATGGGTTGCAGGGAAACCGCGTTGATGCCACCGGGCGAGGTACATCCGGCGAGCAGGCCAACGCTCAACAGGGCGACATACAGCGGCAGTGCAGTGAAATGAGGATGCATGGCGGATTTCCTGGTGTTTAAGTGAAGGCCTGATCGAGACGGGATGCAGGCTGGCTCGCGATGAGGTGGAAAAAAGGATAAGTCAGAAGGGATGGGTTAGCAGGGATGTGTCAGCGCATTTGCCAGGATTCTTTTTCAAATTTGCCATTCGGAAAACGTCTGCGATATTCCCGCGCGCATTGCAGGTCGTGGGTGTTCAGGCATCGGTTCCAGAGCGCGATTTCCTCGCTATCGCGGGCGCTCATGCCGGTTTCGTGCTCAAGTCGATTCTCGATGTTGGTCAGTTGGACTGACGCTAAACGGGCCAGGTGACTCCTGGGATAGCTTTGCATAAAGTTTCTCCAGACTTGGACGTCTTTGCCAGCATTTTGACACCTCATCCATGCGTTGGCTTCATCATCGCTGATCGGGCGAAGATGGCGGAAAGTCGTAAACAGTTGGCCGGCGTCGCG
>JBBQQT010000087.1:0-14861 GCA_038215555.1 Burkholderiales bacterium
GATCTCGGCGAGGCGTTCGGACGTGGTGTTGGTGTCGTTTTGTAGTTCGCCGAACAGACCGTCGTAATCGCCGTCGATGCGTTGCGTCAGGTCGCCGTTTGAAAGCGCCTTCAGCACGCGGGCGACATCAGTCATGCCACGCTCCGAGGTTTCCACCAGTTTGTTGATACCTTCCGCCAGTTGCAGGAAGAAGCCTTCTTTGCCGCTGGGGTTCAAACGATGCGAGAAGTCGCCAGCGGCGGCGGCGGCAACCAGGTCAGCGATTTCGTTTTCCACCGCGACTTCAGAAGTACGGTCTTGCCATTGCGTGACGCGGCCCAGCAGCTTGCCGTTTGCATCCAGGATCGGACGCGCGATCAAGCGTAGCTGATGACCGCCAAATTCCATGTCCATTTGCGTGCCTGACGCGACCGCCTGGTCAAAGCGTGCGGCAGCGGCAGGGTCCGTGAATACGCTGGAAACTTTACCGCCCAGCAAACCATCAACATTCATTCCGGGTCCACCCAGGCTTTGCAGCAGTTTGCGTGCACTAGGTGTCATGTGAAGCAGGCGGACATTCGCATCGGAAACCGTGATGCCAACAGTCGAGTTGTCGAGCGCGGTCTTGATCAGCAGGCCATCCGCAGACAAGCGTCGAGTTTCTTCGACATCATGCTTGAGTCGGGTCTGCATGTTGTTCAGGCCGGCAATGACCTTGCCAATTTCGTTGTTCTGCGCGACCCGAATCTCGTTGTCGAAGACGCCCATGGATATCCGTTCAAACACCACGACACACCGCTCCAGCGGCCTGACGATGGCGAGAATCAGCGACCTGCCGATCCACGCGGCGAAGCCGATGCCAGCCAGAATCATCAGAATAAAGACCGGCAACAGGGTGTTGTAGCGACTTTGTGAAACTTGGTAGGACAGTTGCGCCTGCTCGACAAACAGCTTGTTCAAGCTGTCGATGCTTTGTTTGACTGCTGGATAGAGACGTTGCACATGCTCGGTATCTACTTGCATCGCAATATGCGCTTCATCCTTTTTCAGATGCTCCAGCGCTACAACCAGCCCTTGCTTGACGAATTGCTGGCGTGCTTCGGCAAATTGCCTGGCCAGCTCAGCTTCTTCCCGGCCCAGTTCATGTTTTTGGAAGGTTTCCCAGATCTGGTTGATTTCCACGATATTCGCCTCCGCCTCGGCGACTTTCTTTTGCACCAGCTCTGGTGTCGGATCGATGATGGATTCTTCCAACAGCAGTCGATTGCGCAGAATCAGGCGATCGACCTGAGTGATCTGGCTGATGCCCAGGGTGCGGTCTTCATAGACCAGGCGCAGCGCTTCGTTGGCGCGGTACATGCCGAACAGGCCCATGCCACCAATCAACATGAGCAGCAGCGAGAGCAGGACAATCACGCTGGTCAGACGTGTTTTGATCGATTGGTTATTCGTCATGGTGACTTCCTTGTTTTGTATTCATTGCGCACGATCGCCAACTAAACCGCCGCGTCCATCAAGGCCATTTCCTGGCCGGTCATCAATCTTTCAATGTCGACCACAATGATCATCCGTTCTTCCACCGTACCCAGGCCGAGGATGTAGCGGGTATCAAGCACGGAGCCGAATTCAGGCGCCGGGCGCAAATTGTCCGAACTGAGCTGAATCACGTCGGATACGCCATCGACGACGACCCCCATGACGCGTTTGCCAATGTTCAGGATGATCACCACGGTGAACTGGTCATACGTCTCACCGCCCAGGTTGAACTTGATGCGCAGATCGACGATGGGGACGATGACCCCGCGCAGGTTGATCACACCCTTGATAAATCGCGGCGCGTTGGCGATCTTGGTCACCGCGTCGTAGCCGCGAATTTCCTGCACCTTGAGGATATCGATACCGTATTCCTCGGCGCCCAGCGTGAAGGTGAGATATTCCCCTGAAGCAGCTACACCCGTGGTCTCGGAATAATCCATTCTCAGCTCCTATGCCGACGCATCACTGTGTTCTGGTGGCACATTGTTTTGGTTGAATCGTCCAAGTTGATTGGCTTGGGTTAACTAAGCAGCCAGCCGCTGTTTGACCTGGCTCAACCCCATCCGGGTGACTGCCGAGACATCGATGATCATCGCCACCCGGCCATCACCCATGATGGTGGCGCCGGACAGGCCGGGCACCTTGCGGTAGTTGGCCTCCAGGCTCTTGATCACAACCTGCTGCTGGCCGAGCAACTCGTCGACAAACAGGGCGGCCTTGCCTTCTTCTGCCTCCACCACCACCAGCAGACCCTTGGTGATATCAGCCTCGCCATCGAGACCGAAAGCTTCGGCGAGCGAAATCAGCGGCAGGTATTCGCCCCGGATATGCACCATCCGACTGTCGCCGGCCAGGGTACGAATGTCTTCCAGCCGAGGTTGCAACGATTCGATCACCGTGGTGATCGGCACGATGAAGGTTTCACCGCCGACGCCGACCGACATGCCATCCAGAATCGCCAGCGTCAGCGGCAGCCGAATCACCGTGCGGGTGCCAAAGCCGGGCGACGATTCCAGTTCGACGCGGCCACCCAGTCCTTCGATATTTCGCTTCACCACATCCATACCGACGCCGCGCCCGGAGACGTCGGTGACTACATCAGCAGTGGAAAAACCAGGCGCGAAGATCAATTGCCAGACGTCGAAATCGGTCATGCTGTCACTCACCGCCAAGCCTTTTTCTTTGGCTTTTTCCAGAATACGGGCACGGTTGAGGCCACCGCCATCATCCATCACTTCAATCACCACATTGCCGCCCTGATGACTTGCTTTCAGGGTCAACGTGCCTTTCGGATTCTTGCCGGCAGCAATCCGTTTGTCTGGCGTCTCGATACCGTGGTCGAGGCTGTTGCGCACCAGATGCGTCAACGGATCGGTGATCTTCTCGATCAACCCTTTGTCGAGTTCGGTGTTGTCGCCGATGGTCTTCATCTCGACCTGTTTGTTCAGCTTGCCGGCCAGATCGCGCACCACACGCGGGAAACGGGAGAACACCATGCTCATCGGCAGCATCCGGATCGACATCACCGATTCCTGCATGTCGCGCGTATTTCGCGACAACAGATCAATGCCGGCGAGAATTTTTTCCGCCAGCACCGGATCCAGATTGCTCGCGGCTTCCGCCAACATGGCCTGGGTGATGACCAGTTCGCCGACCAGATTGATCAACTGATCGACCTTTTCAACAGCGACCCGGATGCTGGTGTCGGTATTGGCGGCGGTGACGGTCTTGTCGTTGTCGCGGCGGCCGGATTTGGCGGTTTCGATACTCGGGTTATCGGGCAGACGACGTCCGACGTCGGCCTGGCTCGGTTTCTGGGTTGCCTGCGCCGAACTGGCTGCTCCGCCAACGCCCTCGACAAACGCAGCAGCGGTTTTGCCGGAAAACGGTGGCGGCGCGCTGTTCTGGAGAATTTTCTCGGCGCCGGGTGCATCGTCAAACAAACCGAGTCCGCCCGGTGCATTGACGTAAATGCCATAGCCAATGCCTTCGATGGCGGCCGGACTATCGCCGGGGGCAACTTCCGCCAGTTGACCGGAAGGCGCATCGGATGCAGCGGGTGCGCCGGGTGCATCGTCAAACAGACCAAAACCGTCGTCGTCGGCACTGCTGACCGGTACAACCGACGGCGTCTGATCCGGCAGATCATCGAAAAAACCGTAGCCGATATCAGCCGTATCTGTGGCGGACGAATCCCCCAGGTCATCGAAGAAGCCATAGGCCTCTTCCTCCACTTCGGGCTGAATCGCGATGTCTTCCGGCGCGCAGTAAAACGCCAGGGCATCCTTCAATTCGCTATCGCAGGCCTGTGTCGTGAGCACCGCAATCAAGTGTCCGTCGGTGCCATCCGGCCGCTGTTTGACTTCCAACGCGGCGATGTCGCGCAACCCTTCGAGCAGGTTATCCACCGACTCGGCGACCTGGCTCTGGTTGGCGGGCAGCTCACAACTCAGACGTATCTTGCGCACCGGCGCAGACGTTGTAGTTTCAGTCGGCGTGTCTTGTTCTTGCGATTCCGCCGCTTCGCCCACAGCCAGCTGATTCAGGCGAGCGCAGACGCTGGCAATGACATCCGCCTCCGCCTCCGGCCCGCCCTGATGATGTTCCAGTTGCGCGCGCAGAATGTCGCCAGCCTCGAGAAACGCATCCACCATCTCGGCCAGAAGCGGGATTTCTTCCTTGCGCAAGCGGTCGAGCAGCGATTCCAGCACATGCGTGACGCTGGTCATGTCGGTGAAACCGAAGGTGCCGCTTCCCCCCTTGATCGAGTGTGCCGCCCGGAAAATAGCGTTGAGATCCTCCAGCGAAGGATCATTCACATCAAGATTGAGGAGCAGGTTCTCCATACTCGCCAAGTGCTCCGAGGTTTCCTCGAAGAACACCTGGTAGAACTGGCTCATGTCGATGCTCATGGCGATACCCGCAGGCGAATGGATACTGATGAGTGGGGTGTCTGGCCGACTTCGGATGCACTTGCAACCAGCACCTGAACGTAGATCAGCCGATGACCTTTTTCACGACTTCGAGCAATTTTTGCGGATCAAATGGCTTCACCAGCCAGCCTGTCGCCCCCGCCGCCTTGCCGGCGGCTTTCATGGCGTCGCTGGACTCGGTGGTCAGCATCAGGATAGGTTTGCTGCGGTAATCCGGCAAACCTCGCAGTGATTTGATCAGCGTCAGGCCATCCATCTTCGGCATGTTCTGGTCCGTCAACACCAGATCAGCCACTTTGCCTTTCGCTTTGTTGAGGCCATCCTCGCCGTCCACAGCTTCAATCACGTCGTAGCCCGCACTTTTCAGGGTAAAGGCCACCATCTGGCGGATGGAGGCCGAATCATCGACAGTCAATACAATTTTTCCCATAGCGCTTCCTCTTTATCTCAGAACAATTCGATATCGCCCGAACTCATGCTTTCCTGCTTGACCGGATGGTTTCGACTCGACTCCACCTCCGCCTTCGCCCGCATAGCCGTGCGCGCCTGCGACAGACCACTGCTCAGATCCGGACTCTGCTGGATTTGGCTCGAAATGACTTCAACCAATTGCGCCACGTTGTTGATGCGGCTCAGTGCGTGGTCAATCAACTGGCTGCTCATGTCCTGGAATTGCAACGCGGTGACCGCGGCATTGACTTCCACCGAGACCTGGTTCGCATGTTGATCAATTTTGTTCGCCAGATCAGCCATGTCATGGTTGATCTGACCGATCCGGGTCATGGTGCTATGCACGCGCTGTTTCGATTGCAGCGCAAAGTTCATGTCCAGCGAGGCAACTTCGTAAATTGAATCATGCGCAACCAGCATCGACGTGTGAACGCCCTCCATATGAGTACGTATCTGCTGCGAAAAATGATTGGTCCGTTGCGACAACGCGCGGACTTCGTCTGCCACCACTGCAAAACCGCGCCCCGCCTCACCGGCGCGAGCCGCTTCGATGGCTGCATTCAGCGCGAGCAGATTGGTCTGCTTCGAAATGGATTCGATCTCGCCCAAGATGTTGATGATGGTATTCACCTCTTTGTCGATCACTTCCATGGTTTCCACCAGACTCATCGCAATTTTGCTGGTGTTCACCGTGTTATCAACAAAAGCTTCCATCGTTTTCGAGGTGTTGAGCACGAACTCGGAAAAACTAACTTTTTCTTCGCCTTGCTCTTGCGAGGACATGTTCGCAACGATAGCGAGCGCCAGATCGCGCTGCGACTGGATGTGAAGATTCATTTCACCAAACCGCCGCACCAACTCCTCAATCGCATGGCTCAGCAAATCTTTCACTCGCTCCAGGTCTGCGTGACTGGATTGAAACTGGGCCTTTTCTTCCTTCGAAAAATCATTCATCAACTGGCCGAGCGCACTCCGCAGCGGCGCTTCAATCTCCTTGGTCGAGACAGCCTCTGCCTGACCACCGCCAGCGCGCACGCCAAACACGACCACAATGATTGCCGCCACGGCGACCGCAAGCACCCGCCAGATGGGATCGGCAAACCATACAACCAAGGCCACCAATATGGCGACGATGATGACAAATACAGTAAATTTCTTCGTGCTCAAGCTTTTCCCCGACATCAATGACTGGTGAAAGGACACCGCCGATATCGGCTGACAGGGCAGAAACTTTAGCCCGCGCTGAGCGAAAAAAAGCCGGCGGGTAGTTGAACCGGCCGGCTTTTAAGTTCTGAAAGTGAAATCAGATCAGGCAGTAACCCCGGCCAGCATCTTCTGCAATTCGCCAGACTGGTAAAGATCGCGCGTGATATCGGCGCCGCCGATGAACTGGCCGTTGATGAAGACCAGGGGAATCGTCGGCCAGCTGGCGTATTCCTTGATGCCTTCACGAATCTCATGTTCAACCAGCAGATTCACCGAGAACAGATCGGTGACGCCACAGGTGCGCAAGATGTTGGCGGTATTGGCCGAATAGCCACACTGTGGAAATTGCGGTGTACCTTTCATGTACAGCACAACCGGATGACTGGTGACTTGTTCGTGAATGAATTTCTGGACGTCCATGATGACCCCTTAAGTTGACTAAAACTGTCGGGAATTATAAGGACTTCGAACAGAAGGTCAAGATCATGTCCGACCGGCGCGCTCAGGGCACCGGGTCGTGGCCACCGGGATGCCAGGGATGGCATCGTGAAATTCGCCGGATCGCCAGCCAGCTGCCTTTGATGGCGCCATGCTTTTCCACCGCCTCGCGGGCGAATTGCGAACAGGTTGGCGTGAAACGACATTGATTCCCCATGAAAGGGGACAAAACCAGTTGGTAAAAGCGGATCAGGCCGATCAACAAATGCTGCAAGGGGTTCATACGGTTTTTTCAGTCCAGAATTCAACGTGCAATGATTCAACGTGCATAGATTTAACGTACATAACGGAGCGCAATACGTTCCGCTTTTCTCAGCTCATCGGGTGTATTGAGGTTGAGAAAGGCATAAGGATCGTCGCCGAAGTAAATCGTTTCACTGGCGTGCCTGGCTTGCCAGGCTTGCACTTGGCGACCCCCTTCACGCACGAAATCAGCCAGATCCGGGATGAGATCGCGATGCACCAGCATGATCGCGAATTGGGTGCCGGTTTCGTCGGCGGCGCGGGCCAGTCGAACATCGCTGGCGATGGCGTGGTCATGCAATTGCATGACCAGATCGAGCGGCAGGAAAGGGGTATCACAGGGCACGCTCAGCAACCATTCCTGCTGCGCGGTGCGGGCGGCGGAAAGCAGACCCGCCAGTGGACCGGGATAGTCAGGCAGATAGTCCGGCACGACGGTATGCCCGATCGCGGCATAGCGCGCCAGGTTGCGGTTTGCATTGATCAAAATCTCGGCTGCATGGCCAGTCAGTCGTTCTGCCACCCAAGCGGCAAGCGGCCGCCGTGACAGCTCGATCAAGCCCTTGTCTTCGCCGCTGAAACGGCGCGCCAAACCACCGGCCAGGATGACGGCGGTGACTGGTCTGGCTTCAGGGTTGACCAGGTTCATGATGTTCAAGACGGTAGACCTGCATTTTCTGACGCGGCCGAAAACCTTGCCAAACAACGTTGCCACTCTGCGCCGTCGCCAGCTTGGCGTCTTCGCGTGTGACCAGTTTCAGCGTCCATGGACAGTCACCCCGCGTCGGCGTTTTCAGATGCAGGCGCAACATGGTTTGCATGGCCGGATCGACATCGGTATTCAAACAAGCGCCGGCAGGTAACTGGCGCGCCATCTCGGCAATCAGTGGGCGATACGCCCAGCCAAATTCTGCCCAGGGTCGGAACAGCGAAGCGATCAAGACCCATAACAGGATCATGCCGGTGGCCCAGACCAGAATCGGACGAATTTTGGCGCGCGGAAACAATGGAATCGCGATGAACCAGACCAGCGTCCCCAGCGCCGACAATCCATAGGTCACAAACCCGACGGAACCCGGCGTGAAATTCGGCGCCAGACGGGCCATGTGACGCGCAATGGTGGTTGGGTAACCCCATTCGAGGGCGGCGAAATAAACCCACAGTGCCAACATGAAGCAGGCAAAAAACAACACGCCGAACCAATAGAACGCCTGCGCTGCACCGCGGCGCAGGTTATCCAGGCCATAGGCAGACAGCATTGCAAGCGGCAGCAAGACCGGCAACAAGGCGCCATCGCGAGACCATGCCGGAATCAAGGCTGCGATCAGCAGCACGCCCAGAGCAATCAAGGGCAGATGCAATTCGGTGGTTCGCGCCAAGCGCCGATGCGCATGCCAGACACCCGCCAAAGCCAGTGGCCAAAGCGGCCAGGCGAACCAGGGAAGTTCGGAAAATGCGCTTTGCGGCATCCGTGCGGCAGCAAACTGAGCCAATCCATGCCATTGCCACCAGCGGCCCAGATTGCCCGATACCAGCAAAACAAGCATACCAAGGGCGATCAAGCCCACCGCCAGCAAGACGCCCCGTAGCACGGTTTTTCGGCTGGCACGATCCCTTCCAGCAGGCGACAGCAACAACAGCAGAATGATTGCCAGGCCGGCGAGCAAGTCCGGGAAACCACGCAATCCGAGCGTCAACATCGCAAGCCCCAGGCCAATCGCCCACATGCCGCCGGCAGGTCGGCGCTTTGCCGCAGTCACGCCCGCAGTCACGCCCGCAGTCACGCCATAAAGCAAGATCGCCCAGGCGGCCAACAAAGCCGTTTCCGGCAACAAGGCATGCGCGCGCAACATCAGGCCGAAGCCGCCGACCAGCGCAATCGCCGCCGCCGAGCCAAATCCAGGACCGTACTGCGCTCGCGCACCCAGCCCGGCAAACAGTAGGGCAAGACAGATAAAACCACCGCTGGCGAGGCGCGCCGCGCTCTGCATGTCGCCGCCGGCCAAACCGAACTTGATCGCGGCGCCGGCAACCAGCGTGTAAAGCGGCGCCGGAGTTGACCAGACTGAAGTCAGGCCCTCATGCCAATCAAGAATCGGCGCCAGCGCCAGCGCCTCTTCAGCCTTCCAAGCATCGCGCCCGATCAAACCATAAAACGCCCAGAAAACGAGCAGCAGGACCAGCCAGGGCAGCTTATTGATGGGAGTCGAATTCATCGAGAGACGGCAAGCAAATGGCAAGCAAATGGCAAGCAAATGGCAAAAAAAGAACTCGCCAGCATGTCGGCTTTGTAAAACAAAAAAGGCAGCCTGCGGCTGCCTTTTTTTGTTTGCACATCCAGCTTACTTCTTGCCGATGCCGTATTTCTGACGGAATTTCTCAACACGGCCCGCAGTATCCACAATCTTCTGCTTGCCCGTATAGAACGGGTGGCATGCCGAGCAAACCTCGACATGCAGCGGCTTTTTCATCGTGGAACGGGTGGTGAAGCTATTGCCACAACTGCAAGTTACGGCAATTTCGTTGTACTCGGGATGGATGCCTGCTTTCATATCGCGCTACCTGGGTCGGAACCTGGAAAGCGCGGGATTATCCATAAAAACCCGGGGGCAGGCAAACGATTAACGTGAAACACACAGTTCCGTTCGCCCTGAGCTTTTCGGAGGGCCCCCCGATAAAAGTGCCCTTCTACAAGCTCAAGGCGAACGGTTTCATGATTTGGGGGACGACTCACGTCATGAAAGTTAGCTTAATTCAGCCAGCAATCGATCGATTGCCCGCTGCGATTGCTGAGCATAAGCCTCGCCAAACAGGTTGAAGTGATTCAATAAATGATAGAGCTGATAGAGCGACTTGCGGATCGCATATCCCTTATCGAGCGGCCATGCCGCCTGATATGCAGCGTAAAAAGCAGAAGGAAAACCGCTAAATAATTCCGTCATTGCCAGATCGGACTCACGGTCGCCATAGTAGACAGCGGGATCGAAAAGCACCGGCACAGCCGCGCAAAATCCGACATTTCCACTCCACAAATCGCCATGCAACAAGCTGGCTTGCGGCTGATAACCAGGGAAAAACTCACCAAGACGGGAAAGCAGGCGATCAGCGTCATTCAACAATCGCATCGCTGCACCATTGCGCGCAGCAAGTTCAAGTTGCGGCTGCAAACGCTGATCACGGTAGAACTCGACCCAATCGAGAGTTTCCGAATTGACCTGTGGCGTACTGCCAATGGTGTTATCGCGATACCAGCCAAATGCACGCCACGATTTACCATGCAACCGGGCCAACTGCTCGCCGAGTTGGGCCCAAGCCGGGTTGCCAGCGCGCCCCAGATCCAGCCATTCAATAACCAGAAAACTCTGCCCCGCCGCCAAGCCATGGGTCAAAGGCAACGGAATTCTCAGTACCTCAGCAGCGCCCAACTCAACCAAGCCGGCGGCTTCGGCTTCAAACATGCTTAAACGAGCCGCCTGATTGAGCTTGACGAAGAACCGCCGACCATCTTGACCCTGCAACACCAGACTGCGGTTGATACAGCCGCCAGCCGAATCAAGCTGCCGGGCAATTCGGAACGGCTTGCCTGAAGCCGCTGAAATTGCGCTGGCTATGTCAGCCAGCAGCGGAGTTGTCACACCAATGCTTTGGACTCGCGCGAAGCGCCCGCCTCATCCATCCGGCGCAGATAGCTGTTCCAGTAGAACTCCTGCTTGGCGCCCAGATCATAAAGGTAATCCCAAGAATAAATGCCCGAATCATGGCCATCGGAAAACACCAAAACAACAGCATATTGGCCAACCGGTTCAATCGCCTTGATCTCGATATTCTTCTTGCCGACCTGCAGCACTTCCTGTCCCGGACCATGCCCGCGCACCTCCGCCGACGGCGAGAAAACGCGCAAATATTCGTACGGCAAACTGAAACGACTGTCATTGTTGAAAGCCACTTCCATGACTTTGGACTGCTGATGCAGTTTGATCTCGGTAGGGATCGGGGAATTCGGGTTAAGGCCACTCATGGATGAATCCTCTATTAGCGTTCGATGATGGAACGCTAGTGTGCCAGTCCAGCAAACGCGGAACAAGTCCGACTGAAATAGTCAGGAATTCTCGTCACCCATTCCGCTCCCCTTTACTATAGGAAGTTGATGGAGTTGGTGAAGTAGGGATGGCCGAATGGGAAAATTTCCGCGCAGGCGATTCCGGCCACCTTTCACACCTGTTCCAACGCCCTTGACTGCCAGTTCAGCACCGCCACACGGCAGTGAATCCTGTCGGCCTGGACGGGTAATTCTCGGCTGATGAATTCAGCGGTGAATCAGCTATGAACCTGAATCATCACGAGATATGGTGTGGGACAGCTTCTTGCCCTTGAGATGCACCGCATACCACTGGCGGATCAGGGGAAAGTGCTCCACGTCCAGGATCGCCAAGCGACTCGATTCCAGTTCCAGCGCCAGATTGTGCCGCGACTGCACGGAGATGCCGAGGCCGGCCATCACCGCTTGTTTGATCGCCTCGCTGCTGCCCAGCTCCATGTAGGTGCTGGTGGTCAGTCCGTGCTGCGCGAACAGCCGTATACGAGCCTGGCGGGTGCCTGAACCGGGCTCGCGGGAAAGAAAACGTTCCTCGGCGATGCGCGCCAGCGGGATGTTTTTCTGTCCCACCAGGAGCTGACCAGGAACTCGACCAGGTGAGCGAGACGGTTACAGTGTAACCAGGCAGACACCGACACCAAACGCCCACTATTGCGGGCTTTTTTGCGCCTGCCGTTTCTGCTGGCGTTGATTCGGATATCTCGGATTCGCTTACAAAGTGCTTACAAAGCTGGCGGGCAAGAAAAAGGCCACTCCTAAAAGTGGCCTAAGTCGTTGTTTTTTTGGTGGCCAGAGGCGGAATCGAACCGTCGACACGCGGATTTTCAATCCGCTGCTCTACCAACTGAGCTATCTGGCCACGTCCGAGGTCGGGGAACCCGACCGAGGAAGCCGCGGATTAAATAGAGATTCCGGCTATTCGTCAAGATAACCAGAGGGCGGGAACAGGACAAATTTGTTCTGGTTGTAACGATTTTATTTTCCGTCATTGATGAATCTGCTAGCTTCCCAAACCCGCGCGCGGATCAGGTGTTCTAAAAGAAACAAAGGCTTATGGTTTTGTTCCTTGTAAGCGACGCGTCTTTTGTTAGCGTGAGCGCGGTGCGGATCGCCAGTCTCATCTTCTTGGTCTTCATGGTGTTGTCGCGCCAGCCGTCCATGCGCGCAGCCTGAATCGCTGCGTCCACCGCCAGCGCCAGCCCCTCGTCCTGTCAGTTTGTTGTAGAGCGCCCGCTGCGCCGCCGTCTTCAAACTATTTGGATAAACGTCCTTGTTGCGGCCGTAGAGGCTCTTGCTGGTGTCCGTCGCTACCTTGTTCAATTCCTGCAGCGCCCGGTTGATCAGCGCGTCGCTGACGCCTTGTTGGGCCAGTCAACGCCGCAGCACGTTTCCTCGATGTTGCGGTTGTCGAGGTCGGTCTTGTCGACGAGGTAGTGAGTGTGGTCACCCGAATTGATGTTCTGTTATTCACGAACGGCGATGGCAGTTGCAGGCTTTTTTATGGTTTATCGCTGACAGCCCGCCCCCCGGTTTGTCTTGGAAGTAAGCGCGATACTGCCGCGCTTACTGCCATGACAAAGGGTATCGCCCCTACGCCGGGTCAAGGGTGCGCTTCGCCAGGCGGCAAAAAGACGCCGCCTGCCCTTGACCCGGCTACGGGGCTTGCAAACCACCGGCAATAAACGTGCCAAGCACGCCATGGCAAGTAACTGATAACACATTGGTTTTTATGGTCACGATTGATGATGACGATTTACCCTAACCCATGTTTAACAACAAAAATAAAATCACAATATAAAACAACGTGTTGCGATTGTTACCAGCCTCGTAAGGCACTACAAACGTGTCAATCGAGAGGAAGGAGGGCTTATGTCACCAGCTTTTTCGTCCCTCCCGGCAGCAGATCCACGCCCAGCGCCGCATAGATCGCCTTCAGCTTGACTTCGGGCTGGGTCGCCTTGCGCACCTGCAAGCCCCGCCCGTCTTTCTGGACAAAGCTCGCCGTCACCCGGCGCTGCACCGACAAGGTCTCGCGCAGCGACGTCCAGCTCGCATCAATCCCCTTCGCCTTCAATTGCCGGCGAATCAGTTGCACGCACTGGTACGCCAGCACCGAGATGAACAGATGCCCGTCGCTGCGGCTTTCCTTGGAATGGTAGATCGGACGCAGCCCCAGTTCCGATTTCAGGCTGCGGAACACCGCTTCCAGGTCGGTCAGCATGATGTAGGTGCGCCAGAGTTCGGCTTCGCTCCAAGTTGTCTCATTGCTACGCAGGCAATACACCCCAGGATCGGTCAGCATCGTCCCCGCCACCGGCTTCTGTTCCCAGGTCAGCCGGGTCGCCGCCGTCCCATCGTCATTCGTTTCCAGCGTGATCTCGTAGTGCCGTCCCACCCCGAAACTGCGTTGCTTCAGCTTGCCGATCCGCTCCTGTACCCGCTCCGGGCGCTTCTCGCCACGCGGCGTATCCAGCCCAGCCGCCAGCTTCGCCAACCCCGCTTCGAAGCGGGCGCAGAAGCGCCGGTTGATGCCGTTCTCCTTCTCCTCCCGCTTGGGCGAGTGGCAATACACGCGAACCTCGCCGGCCGCTTCATCCGCCACCTTCATCACCCGCAGCGTATCGCCGCCCGCCGTAGTCACCGTCAGTTCGCCTTCCGGCTGCACTCGCCCGGCCTCCCGACTCACCACCAGATAGCGGTAGCCGTGCTCACGCAGCCAGGCCAGATTCGCTTCGGTGGCGATGCCTCGATCCATCACCACCAGCGCCCCCGGCGGCGCATTCAACCCACTCAGCATCCCCTCCAGCGTGCGCCACTCCACCGCGTTGCCGGCAAACACCTGGGAACGGCGAACGAAGCCGCTCCCATCCAGGATCAGGCCCAAGGTCAAGAGCGGGCAATCCGTGCGTTTCTCCTTCGAGTGGCCGCGCTGGGCTTTGGCGTTGCCAGCCTCGACGCCCTCGAAATAGGTGTTGGTCAGGTCGTACAGGGTGACGGTGGCCTCGAAGCCGAACAGGTCTTGCGCCCGGTTGAACAGGGCATCCTCGATGGTGCGCTGGTGTTTCACCAGCGTATCGGCGGCGCGGTACAGGCGCATGATCGACAAATCCGTGAAGGACAGGCCGAGCAGCTCGCCTGTCGCGCTGGTGTCATTGAGCCAGCCCCAGGTAGCCCGCTCGGAGCCGGGAGCTGCCATGCGCGCCACTACCTGGGCCAGAATCATGGCCCGGGTGATGGCATTGATGCCGAGGGAGGCGAGTAAAGGCTCGAATTCCAGTTGCGCCAGGGCATGCAAGCCGACGTGCTCGACTCCGACCGAACGCGGCTGGGTAAGTTCGAGGGAGTGGACATCGACCTCGACGAATTCGGCAGCGCTTGTTACTGCCGGTGTGCGGGCGACGAACTGCGCCGCCAGAGCCTGGGCGGCGCCTTCGACCGCTTCAGGCAGGTCGACCGGAACCAGGATGCTTTGGCTGCCGAGCAGCTGGCTCAGGCGGGCGCACAGGCTGGGCCAGTGCGCCTCGGGCAGGTCGAAATGGCGACCGAGATTGAGCAGCGTGGTCTGGCGGACGCGATCACCCTCGCGGCGGCTCTCGACCAGCCGGTAGGTATGGTAGGTCTCGCCGGAGGCGGCGCGGCGGGTGATGGTGCGGCGGATGAACATGCGCCAAGGATAGCGCGAGTCAAGGGGGTTGGATTGCCATGCCAGAAATAGTATGGCACTACATTTCAATTTCCGGCTAAAAACAACGGATTTACTGGGGCCGCGCGGGGCCGGGAGGGGAAATCAGGGGGAAAATGGGGGGGCGTTGTTAAACATGGGTTAAGTGCGTGAGCCCACAGACCCTTTCTGATCGGTTGATCGCCACCCCAGCGTTCCAGCGTCCTTGGATTCTGAAAAATCTCATCTCCTTTTAGCC
>JBBQQT010000088.1:0-14709 GCA_038215555.1 Burkholderiales bacterium
CTTCCATTTCAGGTTCTGGTCAAGGATGCCAGACAACAAGGAGGCATGAATTTCGACGCCTGGAAATATCTCGCTGACCGGCGTCACACGAATATCAGCAAGACCCGGCGCGGTCGTGCCGACCAGCACGATGCGACCTTCAAGCTGGCTGGCTGGTACCTGCCCGTTGATTACATCGGTCGCGGAAACAAATCGATACGCGCCTTGGGCGCGGTAAGGCACCAGTACGCCACCTTCCAGATCGAACGGCACTTTGAGTCCGTCGATATCCAATGCATGCGGCAGAAAACGATTGAAGCCATCGCCGCCCGGGTTGACCAGCTTGAAGTCCGCCCCTCCCATCGCCGCGTGCGTCAGCAGGATCGGCAGCGAAGCGTAGTAGGCATTCTGGTAATTGATCAACACCGGCATGCGCCGGATGACACCATCGTTATCCGGCAACGAATTGTAAAAACCCGCCGCAGTCGCCTTTTCCAGCAGCCGGGGCAAGGCGCCACCATAACCTTGCGCATGCATGAAGCGGCTTCCGAGTCCGCCCAGTTGGTCCTGGGTGAACATCGGTTTGGGCAATGTGGCGATGCGCTCGGCACCTTGATTGACGTTGAAGTAGTAGCCCAGAACAGACATGCCCTTGGCCAGCGAAGCAGCCATCAACCCGTCGTAATCCAACTGTGGTCGCAGTTGCTCAAGCATGCCAGCAAATGACGGCTGATCTTTCAATTCATTGGCGGCAAGACGCTCCAGCACAGGCAGGCCGGAACTGGCATCCGGCTCGGAAAATACGATGTCGAAACCGATCGCCGCCGCGCCATATTGCTCGAACAAATTGGTTTGCATGCGCGCCAGTTTTTCGCGCGGCCAGGGCCAGCGACCTTCCGTCTGCAAACTCTTGTCGTCGATGTCAACGATCACAATACGATCATCAACACCAAGTTGAGTTGCGGTTACCTGAACCTTGAGGTCGTACATTGCGTTATCGAGAATGTCAACCAAGCCCAGATGCAGCACCCCAGTCAGGTGCAGGGTGAGCAGAATGACAAGCAGGGCGCTGAGGGTGAATTGCCCGATGAAACGACGGCTACGCAAGGTCATGGCTTCGACGGCTCCAGATTTTTGTCAGTTTTATCCAGTTGCAAGGCCACGCCTGTGTATCCAGGAATGGCGGATTCATCAACCGTGTCGATCTGTTCGGGTTTGAGGTGCGCGCGCGCGTAAGCGAGGTACACCTTTTCGCGCACAAAAACATCAAACAAATCCGGGTCGATGTGATTATCCAGCTTCATGCGGCCAAGAATAGCCAGTGAACGCGATAAAGACATACCTGGCTTGTAGGGACGGTCACTGGCAGTGAGCGCTTCAAAAATATCGGCGATGCCCATGATGCGGGCCTGAATCGACATCTGGTCGCGCGTCAAACCTTTCGGATACCCCTTGCCGTCCATGCGTTCATGGTGCCCGCCGGCAAACTCCGGCACGTTGCGCAAGTGGCTCGGCCAAGGCAAGGCTTCCAGCATATGGATGGTGGAAACAATGTGGTGATTGATGATGTTGCGCTCTTCCGCAGACAGGGTGCCTTTGGCAATGCACAACTTGTCGATTTCTTCCTCGCTCAGCAATGGCCACATTTCCCCGGCGGAATTGCACCACTGATATTGGTTGCCGATGTGGCGCACTTGCGCCTGTATCTCGGACGACATGAACTCGCTGCCAACATTGGCCCTGCGCAAAATATCCCGCGCCCGATCAAGTTCTTCGCAATAGCCTTCGTATTCGGCTTGCAACGCCTGTGTATTGGACTCGGGCTCGGAAACTCGCGCCTCCAGCATCCGGATGCGAGCATCCCGCTTAAGCACTTCGAAACGGGTGTCAACGGAATGAATCCGGTCGAATATGGTTTCCAGCTTGGTCGATTTATCAACGATATGCACCGGCGTCGTGATCTTGCCGCAATCGTGCATCAACGCCGCAATTTCCAGTTCGCGACGGTCTTTTGCCGAGAGTTTGAAATGCTTCAATGGACCCTGCTCGCTCCGGCTTGCCGCATCCGCCAGCAGCATGGTGATTTCCGGTACACGCTGGCAATGGCCGTGGGTATAGGGGGATTTCTCGTCCAGCGCATTCGAGATCAGTTTGATAAATGCAACAAACAACGCTTCCAGGCGATCGATCAACTGCCGGTTGGTCATCACCACCGCCGCTTGCGATGCGAGCGACTCGACAAAATACTGATCATCCAGGTCAAACGGAATGATCTTTCCGCTGACTTCATCCAGAGCATTGATCAACTGCAATACCCCGATCACCTTCGCCTCATGATCCTTCATCGGTACGGTCAAAAAAGAGCGGGACTGGTAACCGTTAAGGGCATCGAAGCGCCGGGTGCCGGAAAAATCAAATTCCGATACATGGTAGGCATCGGCGATATTGATGGTTTTGCCGGTAATGGCGGCCGATGCCGAAACCGTCGCCAGATTCGGACTGCCATCCGGCAGGTACATCGGGATCAGTCCATGCGCCAGGACACCGCCACCGCTGCCGAGATGAATCCCCAAGGTGTTGTTACGGATGATGGCGAATTCAAGTTGCTGCTGGCGAATCAGATAAATCGTGCCGCCATCGGCGTGCGTCAGCACTTGCGCTGCATCCAGTATCTGATTCAACAGCGCGTCCAGATCGCTCTGACTGGACAACTCGATACCGATTGAAACCAAGCGTTCCAGCCGACTTGGCGTAGCTTCAGATTGAGTTCGCATGACCGGCACTTCATCGGTTGATGCGTCAGCTGCATCGGGCCTATGCCGACACTGGCCGGAAGATAAAGTGATCACTCACGCTCCATATCAATTGATTCGTTCAAATATTTCGTGAAGTCAACTCGCACGATCGATCAATGCAACCAATCAACGCAACCGATAGAACCGCCCGGTTCCACTCTGTCCTTCCGGCAAGGCATCCAGCGTGTCAGCTACCGCGTCCGACAAATGGCTCAGGCGGTCTTCTGGCAACGGGTGAGTTTTAAACAGCAAGGAAACCCGCTTGTCGTCTTTCGCAACATGGCCGATTTCCGCCAGAACGGCCGGCAAGGCATAGGCGTCGTAGCCCGCGCGCGCGCTCAGCACAAGACCGATTCGGTCGGCCTCATATTCCGCATCCTTGTCGAGCCCGCGAGCGACGACTTCCGCGCCATTGCCGATCAGGTTTTGCACCACCTCGTGTTCATTTTTGAGTTTGCGCCCAAGCAACCCGCCAATTGCGGCGATACCTTGCGATTTCTGCAACAGTTTGAGATGGTGTTTGCGCAGCACATGGCCGATCTCATGCCCAAGCACACCCGCCAGTTCGGCTTCGCTATTGAGTCGTTGATACAAACCCTTGGTGAGAAAAATGTAACCACCTGGGGCGGCAAAAGCGTTCAGATCATCGCTTTCGATGACGCCAAAATGCCAATTCAAATCAGGTCGCTCGGTTTGCAGCGCGACCCAACGCCCCACCCGATTCACATAACGCTGCAAGCCGTCGTCGCGCACCAAAGGCGCCGCGCCGAGCAGATTGCCGGCGATCTGCTGGCCGATGCGGACCTCTTCCTGCTCCGAAACGTTGCCGCCCATTAAAGCCTTCAGCAGTTGATCCGCCGGCTTATCCGCGCTGACTTCCTGTGTTGCCGGCGCGGAAGCTGTAACAGGCTGCTCCTGCGCTGGCGGCGCAATTTTGCTTTTCAAATAACCTTTGAACAGGTCATTCAGGTCATCAGCCTGAACCAGGCTGGCGCCGAACATGCCAAACACCGTGCCAACCGCGACAAACCATAGAAATCCGGGCTTCATATTCGACATCCCCTTGTGTGTCACTGTGCCGAAACCCGTCATTGATTCGGCGCAGCAATGTAAGACATATCCCGAGCGTGCAGCCCGGCCGCCTGCGCGTATTGCTCGGCTTCCTGGCGGCCGATGACATAGCTGCGCAAACGCTCGACTTCCGCTGCATCATAACTGACCAGGCCAAGCTGCTTCTCATCCAGGCCGCGCGTTCCGGCCACCGCAACCACGTTGCCTTGCGGTTTTTTCCCGAGCGCGCCCAGGTCGGACAATTCGATACCGTCTTTATTTTGTATTCTGACTGAAAGCACCCTCACCCAGCCCGTATAACCCGCACTGCTGATCTGGCTCCAACCACCCTGGCTGACCTGTAGACGCACCTGAGCGCCTTTTTCAACGCGCAGTAACAACGTCGATTTCGAATCGGGAGCAGCCCGTAAATCGTCCGCTTTCAGCATCACCGCATTGCTGCCGGCGGCAACAGACTGCGTCGGTTTTTGTGGCGGCATGGCCATCCCGAATACCGAACTGGCAAACAACAGACAAGACCAGCCCAATACACTGACCAGAACATGCGAGATACCACGTTGGCTGACTCGGATCATAAATTGCCATCGCCCCAGATGGCGTTATTCGGGTTGCTTTCCGCTTCTTGCTTGGCTGCCTTGATATAGGCCATATCGACGCTTTTCAGCTGGGCACTGCGGGCAAATTGCTCCGCATCCGTGCGGCTGCTGGCATATTGATCAAGCCGCGCCAGTTCAGTGGCATTGAATCGGGCGCTGCGTAGTTCAGCCTCATTCAGCCCACGGAGCCCATGGAGCCCACGCAGCCCGGCAACCGCGACAACACGGCGCGAATCCGGGCGAGAGCCACCCAGCTGCGCAAACCCACCAAGCAAATTGCCACCACTTTCGGCGACAAGCCTGACCGAAAGAATGCGAACCCAGCCAGTCTTTCTAGCATGCTTGATTTGCGTCCACCCCCCCTGACGCTGAAGCACCTCTACCGTCGCACCTTTGCTGGCCTGGCCTAACACGGCACTGCCTGAAGCAGCGCTGGCCCTCAGATCATCGTTCTTGATCATGGTGCCTGATGCAGCCGAAACTGGTGCGCTGATCACGAAACATGCGAGAAATATCAAAAATTGCTGTTTCATCATTTCACCTTGGGTTAATGACTCTGCTTTGACGCATCATAGCAACCCGGCGCCGTCCATGACCGAGCCTAAAACTCAGTAGTAATATCAGAATCATGATTTTCGTCACCCACTTTCTTATCCGTCGCGGCGCGGCATTACTGGCGACTTGGCGCATCTGGCGCGACACGCTGCTGTTCGCCGCGCGCGCTATTCTTACCGCCGCGACCCCGGCTGCCTACAACAGCGCCACACGCACCGTGGTGATGAAACAGATTTATTTCACCGTGGTGCAAATCCTGCCCGGTTTCACGCTATTTGCGGCCCTGCTGTCGTATGTGTTGATCCAGATTGTGGTGACCACGGCGGCCAGTTACGGTTTGTCAGAATACGCACTCGAAGTGTCCATGCGTGTGCTGGTTCTCGAACTACTGCCGCTGTTAACCGCTTTATTCGTCGCTTTGCGCTCGAGTTCCGCGATCAATACCGAGATTGCACTGATGAAAATCAATGGCGAATTAATGGCGCTGGAGAGTGATGGCGTCGACACCATGCGCCTGGAATTCATGCCGCGTGTCATCGGCGGCATGATCTCGGTGCTGGCGCTGACCGCCGTCACCAGCGTCGTGGCATTGCTGCTGGCCTATCTCGCGGTGTACGGCTGGCAGACCTTGAGCCTGCCGGATTTCAGCCGGGTGATGGGCAATGTTTTCGACAATGCTGTTTTGATCGGCATCCTGTTGAAAAGCCTGGCATTCGGCTTGGCGGTCACCGTCATTCCGGTCGCCGAAGGCATGGCCACACCGCGCATGCTGTTTATGGCGCCAATTTCCGTGCTGCGCGGCATGGTACGGCTGTTTTTCGCAATCATGCTGATCGAGGTGGCGTCATTAGCTTTCATGTATATCTGAAGTGGCTGGCGGATGCCGAACAGCATCGCCGGTTTCTCGCCGATCGCGACGTCATCGCCCGCGAGGACATCGGGCTGGTTTCGCCGGAACTACCGTTGCGCGCCAATCTGACTGTGTTGGACAACATCGCACTGATTCCACAGTATCGCCACAACCTGAAATACGATATGGCGGCGGACATGGCCTGGGCACTGTTGTTGACCGCTGGTTACCAGGCCATCGCCAATCAGCGCGACCCGGCGCTCAGCCATGCCGAGCGCTGCGTCGCCAAGCTGTTGCGCGCCTTGATCGAGCGTCCGCCGGTGATCCTCATCGACCGTCCCGGCATGTTGCTGCCGGAGGTTGATTACCCGCCATTCCTGTTTGCATTGCTGGATAAACTGGCAGCCGAACTGAATAATTGCTGGATCATCGACTATCAATGGAATCGCGCACTCTACGATGCGCGGATCGACTACCCCGAGATGAGCGACACTCCGACATGAAACGTCCCGCCGTCACGCCCATGATCAAGAACCTGGAACTCAAGGTCGGCATTCTGCTGGCATCCACCCTCCTGCTGATCGCCGCATTTCTGGTGTATGCGATGTATGCCCGTGGCGCGTTCCACAGCACCCAGAGCCTGACCCTGATCGCGCCGGAAGCGGAGGGCGTCAGCATCGGTATGCCGATGACCTTCTCCGGCTTTCCGATCGGCGCCGTCAAGCGCATGGATTTGAGCGAGGATGGCCAGGTGCGACTGGAGATCGCCATCCCGACCAAGGATGTGCGCTGGCTGCGCGAAAGCAGCGTTTTCACGCTGGAAAAAGGCCTGCTAGGCGGCGCCAAGATCAGAGCGTTCACTGCCAATCTGCAAGACCCGCCACTCGAGGCCGGCGCCGAACGCGAATTGCTCACCGGCGACATCGCAGAGGAAATTCCGTTACTGGTACTGCAATTGAAGACCATCCTCGGCAATGTCGCGGCAATGACCGACAAGGATTCTCAGATCAGCCGGACGCTGGCCAATGTCCAGCAGATCACGCATGACATGACTGGCGAATACGGCGTGCTGCAAGGCATGCTGGGCGGCCCCGAAAAGGCGCAACAGGTGGTCGCCGTCCTGGATCGGACCCACACCCTGCTGACCTCGCTGAACGGCGTCTCGCTGAAGGTCGACGGGGTGCTGGCGAAAACCGATCAACGCCTGTTCGGCCCGCAAGGCGTCATGGATCAGACGCAGGAATCGGTTGCCAAACTCAACGCCATCCTCGGCGACGCGCGAGAGAGCCTGAAAAAAGCCGATGCATTACTGGCCAATGCGCAGGCTGCCAGCGCTGATCTGCCCAAAATCACCGGCAATGTGCGCGAAGCGACCGCAGACATGACCAACCTGCGCTCGGAAATTGACGATAGCGTGCGCAAGGTCAACCACCTGATCAACGAAATCAACAAGAAATGGCCGTTTGCGCGCGATGTGGAGATCAAAACACCATGAAGCCGCAAAACACCAAACACCATGACCAAACGACCAACTGGCTGTTTTTACTGGTTCTAGCGGTTGGCGCATTGACGTTAAGCGGCTGCTCCAGCACCCCGCCGCCGCCAAACTGGAAAATGAACGCGGTCAGTCTGCTCGAACGCGCGCAGCAAAGCTGGCTGGAGGGCGACAGCAAAGCGACCAAACTGGCGCTGCACAAGATGCGCCAGGAAATTGCCCAAACGGGCCGCATCGATCTGCTTGCCCGCGCTGAACTGGCAGCTTGCGCAACGCGCATCGCCAGTCTCGATTTCTCGCCCTGCGTCGGGTTCGACACCCTCGCTGCCGATGCGGCAGCGAGTGATCAAGCCTATGCCCGCTTTCTTGCCGCTGACTGGGCTGGGCTGGAGATCAAAGCACTGCCCGCGCATTACGCAAATATGCTCGCCGAAAAAGATGATGCCAACGCCAATCTAGCGGCCCGGAAAATCAAGGATCCCCTGCCCCGGCTGATTGCCGCCGCATTGCTGTTCCGAAGCGGCCGCGCAGAACCCTCGACCGTGGCTGCCGCGATCGAGACCGCATCCGAACGCGGCTGGCGACGTCCCCTGCTGACCTGGCTGGAAGTGCAACTCAAGCGCGCCCGGTCACTCGGTGACCAAGATGCCATGGCGGCACTGCAAAGACGCATTGATCTGATCCTTGGTCAGGCAAAGCCCCCTTGAGCCATCGTTTGATCGCTTCCCCCCCTAGTTAATTAGCGAATACTTATATAATCGCGCCGCTGCCTTATTTGGAGAAAACATTGGACTGGCTTTACCAACCCTGGCCCTGGTATGTCGCGGGCCCATTGATCGGAATGATGGTGCCAATGATGCTGTTCATCGGCAATCGCTCATTCGGCATTTCCAACAACCTGCGCCATCTTTGCGCCATCACGCAGCCACCGAATGTCGATGTCGATTTCTTCCGTTACAACTGGAAAGAACACATCTGGAGCCTGGTGTTCGTCATTGGCACCGCGCTGGGGGGGTATCTGGCCGGTGTCGTATTCGCCAATCCGGAACCCGTTGCCATCAGCCAGGCGACGCAAGACATGCTGCTGGCGTGGGGTTTCACCCAGCCTGGTGCATTCCTGGTGCCGGATGAGTTGTTTCATACCAGCGTCCGCAATTTCACCTTCCTCTTCGCTGCCGGGGTTCTGGTCGGTTTCGGCACCCGCTATGCCGGCGGCTGCACGTCCGGTCATGCCATCACCGGCCTGTCCACCTTGCAACTTCCCTCGCTTTTCGCGGTGCTCGGCATCTTCGCAGGCGGAATGTTCTCGTCGTGGTTCCTGGTACCTTGGATGCTGAACTGAGGAGGATGAAGAAGATGCGTTATATCCCCTACCTGCTAGTTGGCGTTTTGTTCGGCTTTGTCCTGATCAAGTCAGAGGCCGCATCCTGGTATCGCATCCAGGAGATGTTCCATTTCCAAAGCTTTCACATGTTTGGCATCATGTTTTCTGCCATCGTCACGGCTTTTGTCACCACGCAGATCATCAAGCGTCTGAACAGCCAGAAAGCGCTCGATGGCCAAGTCATCGAAATCCCGGAAAAACCAGCCGGCCGGACCAGCTATATTGCGGGCGGACTCGTCTTTGGCATCGGCTGGGGTCTGATCGGTCTTTGCCCGGGTCCGGTTTTCGCGCTTGCCGGAACCGGATCGATTGGCGCCATTGTTGTGCTGGCCGGTGCTTTGCATGGAACCTGGCTTTACGGCGCCTTGAAACAGTACTTGCCGCATTAATTCATTACATTAGTTCGATCAACCCTTTCATAAACAAGCTTTTTTTGACAGTCCAGGGCTCTCCAGCTAACCTTGCCACCGACATTTTTTGTCGGTTGATATTACAACGCTTGGAGAACAACACTATGCGCATGATTTCCTTTGCCCTGGCCGCTGCTGGCCTGGTTTCCCTGTCCGCGCAAGCGGCTCCTTTGATGTCTGCAGAATGGGCCGCTCAAGCCTGTCAGTCATGGAATGCCAACCCTGTTCTTACAGATGAACTGGCCGAGAAGTGGATCAAGAACGACAAGGGCCGTGGCTACAAAGTCATGCATATGTATCGCACCGACTGCGGCGAAGCCGGCAAGATCGAGTTGACTATTTCCGCCAAGAATGGCAAGGCCATTTGCACCTATGCCGGCAAGGTTCAGCACACTGACCTGGATCTGGCGTCCGACTACCTGATGCACGCCGAAACCAAGCGCTGGAGAGAAATGGGCGCTGGCGAATACGGCCCGATGCGCGCCATGATGTTCGGCCGCCTCAAGTTCGAAGGTCCGAAAGGTGAGGCCATGCGCGTCATGGGACCGTTCGAGCAATTCCTGCTGATCCCCGGCAAGGTGCCCGGCGACGATTCTTGCCCGAAATAATTTAGTCCGCCTTGAAAAAGCCCGCTGTGGTTAAGCGGGCTTTTTTCTTGATGGCTTAGGCACCAACCGGCAACAAGCTTACGGAATACGCCATTCCACCCGACTCGATCTCCAGCAGACGATCGATATTCGGATGCTTGCCCGGATTCAGTCGCGCGTCTTGCGTATGCTCGGCATACAAAGCCAGCCCCTCGGCGGCAGCAGCAGCGTTGATGAGGCCGTGCTTGTTTATCAGATAGCGATAAAGCCGTAACGAACCCTGGCTTCCCGCCTTGTTTTCGATCACCTCAACGGGGGAATCCGGCACTGACAATTCCATACCAGCCAAATCATCCACCCTTGGAAAATCCGCCAAGTTCTCGGCAAAACTCCGGTTCATAGCCAATTCGAACTCAAAGCCAATTCCAGCTCATAGGCGGTATGCCGCGAAAGTCAGCACTTTCGATGTCATTTCCATGGCCTGTCTGACCGGCATCGGTAGCGGCACGCCACCCTGTTCGATGGCGGTATCGGCGTGTTTCATTTCATCGACTTTCATCTGCTCGACAATCGCCCGGCTTTTTGCATCCTGCACTGGTAGCTCACTCAAATGCTCATTCAAGTGGCCTTCAACCTGTCGCTCCGTCTCGGCCAGAAAACCGAGATTCCATTTATCCCCCAAAGCCCCCGCCAGCGCGCCCAGCGTAAAGGAACCGGCATACCAGAGCGGATTGAAAAAACTCTTGTGGCTACCCAGTTCATTCAGACGCTTCTCACACCAGGCCAGATGTTCCGTTTCTTCCTCTGAGGCCTCGATCAATGCGCGCGCGGTATCCGGATTACGCGCAGTCAGTGCCTGCCCCTGATACAGCGCCTGCGCGCAGACCTCACCGCTATGATTGACCCGCATCAAGCCAGCTGCGTGGCGCTTTTCAGTCTCACTCATTTCCACCTCTTCAACCCCGGCGTCGGGATAAGGCCGACGTGAAACTGCAGTGGCAAACAGCGTGCGCAGGGCTTTGTCGACTTGCAGAATGAGTGCATCCGGGCCGTTGGCGAGGACAGATAAATCGGGCAGCAACTTGAACGACATGGCATGTTCCTTCGGGATGACAGTGTTCGATTATATCTGCGGATCAGTCACCCGAACTCAAGCCCGGATGACTCGCATGCCGACACACCATTCATGGTCAAATGCCGTCTTCTTACCGCATACCCAATGACTCAACCGGATATTCTTTACGCCGTCAGCGTGTTGCTTCTGGCCTATTTCGTGCGTGGTATTTCCGGCTTCGGCTCAGGTTTGATCGCGGTTCCGTTGCTGGCGTTGCGATTCCCGCTGCAAGACGTCGTGCCGTTCATGCTGATCACCGATTTTTCCGCCTCCGCGCTGGTTGGCGGCGTCACTTTCAAGCGCGTCGAATGGGGCGAAATCCGCCGCCTGCTGCCGCTCAGCCTGATCGGCGTAGTGATTGGCGCCAGTCTCCTGGTCTCGCTTTCTCCCACGATTTTGCTGACCATCCTGAGTCTGTTCATCCTCGCCTTCGCGTTACGCTCATTGCTGATTCATGGCGGCAAGTTTCAACCGGCCTCGACTCGCTGGGCCTATCCCGCCGCGCTGACTGGCGGCGCGGTAGGCGGCCTGTTCGGGACCGGTGGCCCGCCTTATGTGATTTATCTATCGCACCGCATTGAGGACAAGTCAGCCCTGCGAGCCACCTTGTCCGGATTGTTTTTCCTCGAAGGCCTGATCCGAATCCTCACTTTCCTGGCGGTCGGCCTGTTGCATGGCAGTATGGTCTGGCTGAACAGCCTGTTCGCTGCGCCTATCATCATTGCCGCGCTGTACGCCGGCAGCCATGTGCATGCGCGACTGAGCAACGCGCAGATGACGCGTCTAATTGGTTTGTTGTTGCTGGTCAGCAGCGCTTCATTGTTGGTGAAAGCCTGGATTTGATTGCGGCTCGACAATCAATAATGCGGCGGCAGTTCATCGCGGAGATTCCGCGTCTCAGTTGCCGTTACACTTTGCGTCACACTTTGTAAATGCTGATGCAGCAGCATAATTTGCTGCTGCATCAGATCCAGTTGTTCTTGCTGGCGGAAGACGCTGCGATTGAGTTCATCGATCATGTCTTCCGCAAAGCTCATCTTGACTTCAAGTTCATCGATGCGGGCTTCCGAAGTTTGGGCTTCCATATTTGGGTTCTGATGCTTTGCAGTCTGAAACGGTGCGCGATTGTATGCTGACCGCCGCCATCCCCCTTCGCCACCTCTGACGAGCTTGCCTGCCACTCTCGATCTCGCCGCCCAACTGGTCCAAGCCTGGAATCGTTGCCAACCACTCGATGCCAGGCCCGATTCCGGTCCGGCTGGTGTTGAGCAAGCCTATGCCGTTCAGCAGACGGTCTGGCGTCAACTGGCGCAACAATCTCGTCCAACCGCTTGGAAAACGGGCGCGCCAGATCGTCAAACAATCGCGACTGCAGCAGCCGTTCTACCGCAGCGGATTGTGAAATGTTCGTTGCAAAGTCCGGCTCAATTCTCCGCTGTGGCACATCGCAGGCTTGGCATTGAAGCCGAGATCGCCGTGTGCTTTGGCCGCGATCTGCCGCTGCGCGCCGAACCCTACCGCCGCGAAGAAATCCTGGCCGCCATCGCCAGCGTCCATGTCGCCATGGAACTGGTCGATACCCGTCTGAACGATCCAGAAAAAGCCGGTCCGCTATGGCGTCTGGCGGACAGCCTGCTGAATGGCGGATTAGTCTTGGGCGAGGCGATTCCGAACTGGCGCACACTGGTCTTTTCCGGCCTGACAGTGCGTGTTTTGGCCAATGCAAGCTGCCTGGTGGAAACCCTCGGGCGACCACCGCTGGACGATCTGTTTTATTGCCTGCCCTGGTGGATCAAGCATATCGGCGGCGCACAGACTGGCGATATCGTCACCACTGGCGCCTGGAATGGCGTGCATTGGGTGGACATGCCTGCCAAGGTAGCGGTTGAGTTTGCCGGTGTCGGCAGCATCAACGCTCGAATCGGGTAATTCAAACTCAGGTTGCCGGGGTTGCATCCGGGGTTGCAATCTCAGCCGCCGCGACCTTCTCGGCCGCATTGGCCAACATGGTGCGGCGCGACTCTGGGGTTTCCAGGCTGATACGGCCAAGCGTGCCGGTACGATAATCGGTCAGCAACTGCATCGCGGCCTTGTCCAGATCGAGCCCACCCGCGCGACCTTTCAAAATGCAGCCGCGTTTCCGCGCAACCGCTTCGAGGACGCCAGGCGCATCCAGACCTTGCACGGAAAACCCATAGCGCGCGGTGACCAGATCGCCATAACGTTCCAGCAAAATACCCGCCAGAAAGGTGGCGACTTCCTCTTCCAGCACCGCATTGCGGCCAATGGCATGACTCGCGGCAAGCATGTAGCCATCGCTGTCATGCTCAATCTTCGGCCACATCAAGCCCGGCGTATCGACCAGAATCAGGCGCGGACTCAAGGTAATGCTCTGCTGCGATTTGGTGATTGCCGGTTCATCACCGACAGCAGCAACCTTGCGTTTCACCAGCGCGTTCATCAACGTGGATTTACCAACGTTGGGGATACCCATGATCATCATGCGCAACGGCTTGAAGTTGTCATCGCGATGCGGCGCCAGGCCCTGGCATAGACTGGGCAGGCGCGCGACTTCACCCACCTTCTTGGCTGACAGCGCCACCGCCTTGACACCTTTCTGGCTGTTGTAGAAATCGATCCACGCCTTGGTCACTGCGGGGTCGGCCAGATCGGCTTTGTTCATAACCTTCAGACAAGGCCGCTGGCGAAAAGCGCGCAATTCGTGCACCAGCGGATTACTGCCCGCTTCAGGCAGACGTGCGTCGAGCACCTCGATCACCACATCGATATTGGCCATGGTTTCGGCGGCCTTCTTGCGGGCCGACGTCATGTGGCCGGGAAACCATTGAATAGACATTATTTTTTCAAATTGAACCGGGCTGCACATTATCGTGGCATCTGGCCTGCCGCTGCCGATAAAGAACAGCTATTGACGCGACTGTTCACGCAAAAACACCGTCGTTTTGCGTGTCCACAGCCAGACATAGCGCACACCTGAGCCGGCAACCGCCAATGCAGTCAACAGCGCCAGCGGTTCGATCGATCCATCAAAACCAAGCTCGAGCGCGACATCGGCGAGTACCCATGAAACCAGCACAAACTCCATGAAGGTGGCGACTTTGCCGGACAAAGTGGGACGCACATCCAGCTTGCCGGTAAGGCGTCGATACGCCTCGGCCCCAGCCAGAATGACCAGATCGCGCACCACCACGACATATAGCAACCACATCGGCAACAAACCGGTCAGTACCAGCATGGTCAGCGTGGTCAGCAACAACACCTTGTCGGCGATCGGATCCAGCCAGGCCCCCAACACACTGCGCTGATTCAACCAGCGCGCCAAATTGCCATCGAGCAGATCGGTAATCGCGGCAATGACAAACAACCAGAATGCGCCTTCCACATCATGCTCAAGCAAGCGCCAGGCAACGATTGGCGCCAGGATCAGACGTGATGCGGTGAGCAGATTGGGCAGCGTGAACACGAAGAATGATTGGAGGATGACAATGCGGGAAAGATACCAGTGTCATGCGCGGAATACATGTCTTACCACGTTCACCCTCTGATTTAAGGGGCTGTCCCTGAATAACCTGGACATTCTGGACTGCACTGGTGGGCGCGCTGCCACGTTGCCGGCCACTTGCACCGGTCTTTAACAACATCCATAAAGACCCTTTAATAATCATAAGATTAGCGCGTACCCGGGTAACTGCTCAATAACTCACGGCACCGCCATCGCCCGCAATCGGATGATGTCGGGCAAGAATGGAATATCGCCATTCTGATCAATCCGATCAGTGAGGAAGCACCAGAATGAGATGCCCCGTTTTCGGCAAGTCTTCTTCAAGCTGGCGAAGGTATCCCTGCATTGCC
>JBBQQT010000089.1:0-14692 GCA_038215555.1 Burkholderiales bacterium
CATCAAACCGGTCAGACGCTCTGCGAACAAGCCGAAAACCATATCTCGAAACGCCGCATGTTCCGCCGTCAAACGCATGAACAACGGGCGCGGCAACGCCAGCGCCGAGACTTCTGATTCGGCGATGCCAGTGGCCGGATAGGCGCTGCCGCCAAGCAGGCAACTGACGGTGACGATGCATAACTCCCCCGGATGCACGCCATAGAGGCGAATTTCGCGTCCGTTTTCGGCGCGTTTGCTGACCCGGATGCGGCCTTCCAGCACCAGCGGCAGCGACTGACAGGCGACGCCGGCATCAAACAACACCGTGCCGGAGGGCGCACGGATCGGGATCAGCTGACGCTCGACCTCTGTTGCGAGGCCGGCGGACAAGTCAGCCAGGGCGGGAAAGTACCGTGTCAATGCGGCGGCAAGGGCGGTCATCTGGCTTCATTCAGTGCAAAAGTAATGGCTTGCGAACGTGCGCTACGAATCGCTGCGGGAATCTCGCTGGCAACGACTTGCCGTGCCACGCTGCCGGCATCGACCTGGCGCGCTGCCGCGAGGGCGTGCCGGAGGCGGTCGGCTTGACTGAAAAGGCGGTTTCCCCAGCCTGGCCGGCCGTGAAAATCTGCCGCGCAGGCGTGCAGGAAAAGTTCGAAACGGTCGGGGCGACGGAAGGCGTCGGTCTGTTCCAGCAGATCGAGCAAACCGTCGGCGCCCATCTTGTCGGCGTTGTGCACCTGGCCGTGCCAGCGCACCACGATCTGCGCCAGTCCAGCGCATTCCACCGGCGCGCGCAAGCGGGTGCTGACCTGCTTCACCAGTTCGACGCCGGCCGCCTCATGGCCGCCATGATTCGGCCAGTTTTCGCGTGGCGTCAGGCCTTTGCCCAGATCATGCAGCAGCGCGGCATAGCGCACCGGCAGCGGTTGATTGGCGGCCGCGGCCTGGTCGATGACGCGCATGACATGATCGCCGGTATCAATTTCCGGATGGCTTTTCGGGCTCTGCGGCACGCCGAACAGGCGGTCGAGTTCGGGCAGCAGGCGCGCCAGTGCGCCACATGCGCGCAACAGCAGAAACATCCGCGACGGCTGCGCTTCCATCAGCCCGCGCGAAACTTCCTGCCAGACCCGTTCCGCCACCAGCGCATCGACTTCGCCGTTGGCGGTCATATCCTGCATCAGCGCCAGGGTTTCCGGCGCCAGCGAGAAATCGGCAAAACGCGCGGCGAAACGGGCCACGCGCAGGATGCGCACCGGGTCTTCGGCAAACGCCGGGCTGACATGACGAAACACGCGCGCTTCCAGGTCGGCGCGGCCGCCATAGGGATCAATCAATTCGCCGGCTGCGTTCTCCGCCATCGCGTTGATGGTCAGATCGCGGCGGTGTAAATCCTCTTCCAGCGTCACCTCGGGCGTCGCATAGACCTGAAAGCCTTTGTAGCCGCGCGCGGTTTTCCGCTCGGTGCGCGCCAGCGCGTATTCCTCGTGCGTTGCGGGATGCAGAAACACCGGGAAATCCTTGCCCACCGGCTGAAACCCGAGCGCAGTCATTTCCTCCGGCGTGGCGCCGACCACGACATGGTCGCGATCATGGGTCTGCGCGCCTGCCGCAAGTCCGAGCAGTTGATCGCGCACCGCGCCGCCGACGATGTAAACCTGGATGTGGGCGGGAAAGCGCATGCGCGTTGCGATTTCAACGCCCGGCGTGAGCGCGATACGCCATGTAACCGCGTCGCGGATCGGCTTCCTTCAGGTAGCCAATCACGCTTTCCAGCGCGGTCGCCTTGCCGAACAGAGGCGGGAAGCCCTGCGGGCAGACGTTGTCGGTCAGCATCGCGTAATGATTGTCGCGGGTCATGATTTTCTGGCCTGGCTTCAGTTCCATCAGCATGGCGAAGAAGTAAGACGGCGTCTCGCTCAACGGCACGATGACGCGGCACAGGTCCAGGCTGGCGGCGGTCAGGCGCACCAGTTCGGCCAGCGTGTAGACCTTGGGGCCGCACAGGTTGTAGCTTTGGCCATGGCTTTCTTGCAGGTCGAGCGCATCGGCGAAGGCGCGTGCGACGTCGCCGACGAAGACCGGTTGGAAGCGTGCATTGCCGCCCGCCAGCGGTACCACTGGCGTCAGTTTGAGCAGGTCGGCGAACATCGTCAGAAAGCTGTCGCCCGGCCCGAAGATGACGGAAGGCCGGAACACGGTGACCGCCAGTGGGTCGGCGACCTGCATCACCAGGGCTTCGCCGGCACCCTTGCTGCGCTGGTAGGCGCTGCGCGAATTCACCTCGGCGCCGAGCGCGCTCATGTGCAGCAGTCGCGGCACGCCGGCTTCCGTGCACGCCTGTACCACTTTGCGCGGCAACTCGACATGCGCGTACTGGAAACTGCCGCGCCGCGCTTGGGCGTTGTCGCTTTTGCCGGCATCGGATTCATGCAGCAGGCCGACCAGGTTGATCACCGCATCCATGCCGCTGCACAGATTTTTCAGGCTGGCCGGATCGTGGATGTCGGTTTCGACGATCTCGACGGTGGGCAGCACGATCAGGTCTTTTACCGCCTCGCGCCGCCGCGCCGGTACGCGAATGTTGAGGCCGCGCGCAGCCAGCAGCGCGACCAAGTGATGGCCGACGAAACCGCCGCCGCCGAGGATGCAAACATTTTGGATGGTCATGGTGGGCTGATCAGAGTGAAAGAATCGGGTGGGATTGTTGGGCGGGATTGTTGGGTGAGATTTTATGGGTAACGCGAAGCGACGGTGACAGGCAATTGCAAAACCATTGCCAAACCATGACCGCTTCGGTTGCGACTTGCTATCGCTTAACGTGAAACACAGCGTCAACAAACGTAGGTCGGGTTAGCGGAGCGTAACCCGACCTACTGCAGGTTTCATCATCAGGGGCGGCTCGTCGAGCCATGAAAGATAGCCTGGTTTCGACGCAGATGCAGTCGAACTACCGGGAGGCGCAAGACTGCTGTCCAGATTCACGCAAACCTGGTTGCGGCCCTGATTTTTCGCGGCATAGAGCGCGCTATCGGCGCGTTTGATGGCAGCTTCCGGACACGCATCGCTGGTTTCCAGTGCGGCAATGCCAATGCTGACGGTGACCGAAATGCTTTGGCCATCATGCGTGACCTGGCTATGGGCGACCTTGTTACGCAGGCGTTCGGCAAAATGTTCTGCTGCCGGGATGTCGGCGCCGAGCAACAGAATGGCGAATTCTTCGCCGCCCAGCCGCCCGCTGCTGTCAATTTGACGCAGTTCGCCACGAATCAGATCGGCGAAATGCTTGAGTACGCTGTCACCGGCGGCATGGCCATAGTTGTCGTTGATTTTCTTGAAATGATCCAGGTCGAGCATCATTACCGCCGCGCGCGGGATGTCAGACCGCTTGAGTCGCTCGAGTTCCTTGCTGACCTGTTCGATGAAGTTGCGCCGGTTGGTCAGGCCGGTGAGGAAGTCGGTGGTGGCCATTTCCACCAGTTCGGCTTCCAGCCGCTTGCTTTCGGCAAAATCCCAGGCCAGATCAGCCAGCAAGACGATGGTCTGGATGTCGTCTTCGGAATAGTGGGTGGCTTTGTTGCCGACCCCGAGAATGGCGACGATCTGCCCTTTGCGGAATACTGGCACCACCATTTCGCGGATCAGTTCGGCATGCCCGGGCGGCAGGCCGCGCTTGTTCTGCAGCGTGGCATAGTCATTGTGAATCAACGGTTTGCGCTGACGCACCGCTTCCACCCAAACGCCCGCTTGGTCGATGTTGTAGTGCTGGCCAGCACCTTCGGCGTGGCAATACTCGAGCGAGGTGCGGGTCGACCAGGCTTGCAGCATCAGGGTTTTCTGGTCGGCTTCGAGAAAGTGATAGAAGCCGATCGGACTCTCGGTGAGCACGCCGGCTTCGTCGAGGGTGGCAACCAGCAACTCGTGCATCGAGTGATCGATGGCGAATTCCATCAAACGCAGGCGGGCGGCCTGAATGTCGCGAATTCGCTTGGTTTCGGTAATGTCCTCGCCGATCGACTGCAGATGGGTCAGGCGACCGTGACGATCAAAGAAAGCGCGATCGGTCCATTGCGTCCAGCGGGGTTGTCCATCCTTGCCCAGCAAGCGGTGCTGAACGCTGGAAGAAACCGGCTCGGCTGGCGTCAACCCAGCGATGCGCTGACGCGCGGCGGTACGGTCGTTCTCTTCCGGAATCCAGTCGAGCCAGCATTTGCCGAGCAGCGTTTCTGGCGTGCCGCCGACAAATTCGGCAAAGGTGGTGTTGGCAAAGGTGATCGTGGTGTCGGGTTGGTAACGCAGCACCATCACTGGCGTGTCTTCCACCAACTCATGGTAAATCGCCTCCTGCCGCTGCAACGTGGCATTCAGTTCAAGTTGGCGCTGCCAGGCGTGGAATTGAATTCTTCCGGCGTAAAGCGAAGCCAGCGCGAACAGCACCGCCATGAGCCCCAGCCCGTAAGCGTTATGCCGCCATGTCGCGAGATAGTCATCGGTTGCCAGGCCGACAAAGGCGTAAAGCGGATAGTTTTCGAGTTTTCGGAAAGTCAATGTGCGCGCCACTTGGTCAGACGTGGCCCGGGTGTAAACGGTGCCGCTGGTTTGTCCAGCCTGAATAAGTTGCTCGATTTCCGGTGAAACATATCTCTGGATGAGGGCGTGATTGGCGCCATGCTGTTCCGGGTGGCGCGCGATCAAGTCGAGTTCGTTGTCGCGCAGGAAGACGACGCCGTTCGGGCCGAGATCGAGGCGGTTTAAAAGCCGGGTGAAATAATCCAGCGTTACCGTCGCAAAAATCATGCCGCCGAACTCGCCATTGGGTTGGGCACTGGGTTGATCACCGTGCTGGTTGATCCGGCGCGCCAGCACGATGACCGATTGCTTGTTGACCCGGCTGATCAGAGGTTTCGAAACCACCAGCACGGCGTTCGGGGTATCGCGCAAATACTGGAAATGCGGCCGGTCGGAGAGGTTGATCCTGGTATTCCTGTCAACGTCAATGCCATAGGTCAGAAACCCTTCTGCATTGGTAAGGCGGATAGCCTCGACTTCAGGAATCTGTGCCCGCAACTGATCGATACTGCGATTCAGCGCAAGCGTATCGATATTGCCGCTGATCAATTCGCTTTCATGGCTATTCAGTAAAACCAGCAGGGCGAGATCGACGCGACGAATTGCATTGACCAGATTGCTTTCGATGACCGCCGCCAGATTCCGGGTGGTGACTTCGGCATGTTCCTGGTGAATGCGATAACCCTGATAAACCGAAAAAGCGGCCAGGACGATCACGAACAGGTTGCTCAGCAGCAACGTGATCTTGAGTCGGTGCAGATAGGGCATATCGGTGGATGACCTGGTGAAACCCGCAGTTGGGTTAACCCAATATGTTGATTGCCTTTGATTCTATGCCGCGATTGTTGCCTTACGCTGACTTGTTTTTTGGTTTATTCAGTTCCGCAAAACGCGCCGGATTTTTACTCTGTCGACCTTGCCCTGCTCGACCTTGGCCTATTCGACCTTGGCCTGCTCGCCCTTGCCCTGCTCGACCGCAACCTGGGTCTGTTCCACGGGCGCTGATTGGGTGAATTTCATGGCATTTGGATGCGCCGGAATCACGCCTAAACGTTCTTTCAAAGGCTGCGACATGCCGCCGAAGCTGTTGCGATAGAACATGGCGTTGGTCAGCACTTTCTTGACGTATTCGCGGGTTTCGAAAAACGGGATGTTCTCGACGTAGATCGCGCCTTCCAGCGGCGTTTCTGCCTGCCATTTGCGGGCCCGACCCGGGCCTGCGTTATAGCCGGCGGTGGCCAGCACCGGCGAATGGCCGAGCGAATCGTAGATGTGCTTCAGATAGTAGGTGCCGAAGCGGATATTGGTTTCCGGTTTGTTGACGCTGGCATGCGCGTTCTTGCCGAGGCCGAGCTGACGTGAAATCCACTTCGCAGTGGTCGGCATGATCTGCATCAGGCCCTGGGCGCCGACACTGGAGCGCGCGTAGTCGATGAAGCGCGACTCCTGTCGCATCAGGCCAAACACCCAGGCTTCATCGAGCTCGTTTTGCTGCGCATAGGCGCTGGCCAGATCGCGATAGGGGGCGAGGTAACGCAGGTCGAAGTCATGCTCGTCGCGGGTTCTTTCGGCGGTGGCGATGGCGCGGTCATACCACTCGTTACGCCGTGCCAGTTCCGCCGCCGCCAGCAGGCTGCGGTCATCCATGCCGCGCAGTGCCCAGTTCCATTCTTCCAGCGCATTGCCCTGGTCGCCGAGTCGGCGCAGCAGGAGTGCGCGCTGGAGTCCGATGTTGGCCTCTGCGGCCTTCAGGTCGTTCGGGGTGATTTTGTAGTCGGCTGGGCGCGCTTCCAGCTTTGCCGGCAGTTCTTCTTCCGCCAGCAGGCCGTAGTAATGAAACTCGCGTGACAACTTGGCGAACAGTACGTTGGCCGGGTAGTGGGCGTTCATCGCTTTCAGCGAGCGCGCCTTCCAGTAACGCCAGACCGCTTCGTTCTGGGTCGCTTCCGGCATCGCTTCGATGCTGCGGAAGACTTCGATCCATTGCCCGGTGCGCAACGCGGCGCGCGCTTTCCAGGTCGCCTGAAGTTCGCTGTCGACCTTGCCGGCACGCAAAAACCAGCTCATTGCGCGGCTGTCGTGGCGACGCGCGGCGTGCAGGCCGATCTGGCCCCAGCCATAAGCTTGTTCGGCGGTGGAATATTTGTCCTGCTGTTGTTGCCACAGATTGGCGGCTTCTTCCAGTGAATTCTTCGCTATCTGGGTCAGTGCATAGAGTGCGACTTCACGTTGCGCAGGTTGCGGCTCGGCGGCCGCGATCAACTTGGCCGGCGTGTTTTTCGCTTCATTCAGCGCATCCGGCAGCATGCGTGCTTCATCCGGCAGACGCGCATCGAGTTCACGCGCCAGACGCAGATTGCCGTCATCCAGCGCCAGCCGGAGTCGCGCCAGCCGATCTTCCAGCGACAATAGACCGCGCTCGGCCAAGCTGTCGAAGATCGGTTCGCAGCTTGACGGCAGATCGCGCGCCGTACGCCAGAGCGCAATACCAGCGTTGTCGATTTGCGTTCGCTGGTTGTCGTCACCCGTTGCCTGACGGGCACGCATCGCCAGGCAAAGCAGTTCCTGGTCGGGTCTGACAATTTCGGCGTAGTTGGCGAGAAACGCCGGCCAATCAGCCAGCAGGCCATCCTTGCGCGCCAGTTCGGTGCGCTGCCGGTTGGACAGGGGTGAATCAGCGTATTGCCGAATGAAAGCCTGCTGTGCGCTGCTTGCAGAATGGCGAGCCTTGTTGCCGGAAGTCCTGTCGGTAGCCCTGTCGGTAGCCCTGTCGGTAGCTATATCCGCCTTCAACTGCCAATGCCGGATATACGGCGTCAGCAGATGATCATCCGGAAACGTTGCCGCGATTTTCGCGAACTGCGCGTTCTTGCCCTTTTGAACCGCGTCGCGCGCGACCAGGTAATCGGATTCCAGTGAAGCGTGCAGGTTTGCGCTGGCAAAAACGATGTTCAGGGTCAGAACCAGAAGAAAGAAGCGAGTGATCAATTGAGTCGAAGCGGGACGAATCGCCCACGCTGCCTTTTCAGAAAGGAGCGCACTTTACTCTTGCGCTTGACTCTGATCCAAACGCGCCTTGGCAGTTCCGCCCGCCACGCTTGAATTGTGGCGGGGTAAACCTTGCACCTGGATTCCTCAGTTGGACGTGCCCGAGTTTGGGCCAGCAGACCCAGGCTTGGCCGCGACCAACTAGCATTGCCGGGTCAAGCCGGATTGGTGACAAATGGCGGGGAACGTCGACGTCTCAGCTCGGCAGGCGCGATGGTAGTTCGACCCATGCCGCCAGTCCGCCTTGTCGCCGGTTCTTCAGCCAGACCCGCCAGCCGTTGGCTTGTGTCAGTTGACGAACAATTGCCAAGCCCAGGCCGGTGCCACCGGTAGCGCTGTTGCGCGAGGATTCCACCCGGTGAAAAGGTCGGAAAACCGCTTCCAGTTGGTCTTCCGGTATGCCTGGTCCCCGATCCAGCACACCGATTCGGCAGGTGTCGTGACTCGTTTCCAGCCTCAGTTCGATTCGATTATTACCGGCGTAGCGACGCGCATTGTCGAGCAGGTTGCCCAGTACGCGACGCAATGCGGCAGCAGCGAGTTCAAGCTGGATCGGTTCGACATGCAGTTCGATTTCGGCTCCCGCTTCCCGCGCGGACTCAGCCAGTTGCCGAAGTAGTTCGGCGACGTCGGTTGTCGTCGTGGCCTCTTGTCCCAGGCCGCGAGCCAGATTCAACAGATCGCCAACCAGGCGGTTCATTTCCTCGACATCGCGGTCCAGTCTGGCAATCCAGGCCGGGTCTGGCCGCCGTTCCTGCATCTCCAGCGCCAGTCGCATGCGTGCCAGCGGTGTGCGCAAGTCGTGGGAGAGTCCGGCCAGCAACGTGGTTCTCGCATCCAGCAGGTCGCGCACCTGGCTGACCAATTGATTGAATCGACGGGCCAGCGCGGCTAATTCGCGTGGACCTGTTTCGGGTAACAGTTCAGGTGTTTCTCCGCGCCCCAATTTGGCGGCGGCGGCATCGAACAGCTCCAGCGGAGCGGCTGTGCGCCGAGCCAGCCACCAGGCCGCGAGTGTTGCCAGTACCAGGCCGATGGTCAACGTCATCAATCCGGCGGCCAAGGGTTGCGGGCCTACGCGATCATGCGAGAACACCATCCACAAGGTACGTCCGCCCCCGGGAACGCCAACCAGATGCCAGGTGTGGCCGGCTCTTTGCAGATTTGAAAGCGTGATGGCAACGCCAGCGCGCCGGGTCAATTCCGACTCCAATTGCCGGATATAGGGCCCGCCCTGATGCGTCCGGGAGGCGTGGTCGGCCGGCTTGTCTGCGGTGAGGAAGAGTCCATGTGCGGAAGCCAGTTCTTGTTCGAACGCGAAGCGGGTTTCCGGCGGCAGTTCGCTCCAGGTTTGCGCGGAAAGCACGATTATTCCGGCCAGGTCGCTGGCGGCGCGACGCGCCATCGGCAGCATCAACAAATACACCACGGTGAGCGCGGCAAGAATTTCGAACAAAACGAAAACCAGTGCCAGACGCAGGGTGTTTTGTTGGCTAAGGCTGAGGCTGTTGCGTGTCATGGTTCAGGTGGTGGCGCCACGCGGATTGAACAAATAACCCTCGCCTCGCACGGTGCGAATGTAGATCGGGTTGCCGGGGTCGGTTTCGAGTTTTCGCCGCAGCCGGGCGACGCGAATATCGACGGTACGATCGTTGGGATCCCAGTCATAGCCTTTCAGCAGATCCAGCAGAAGATTGCGCGACAAGACCCGGTTGGGGCGTTCGGTAAAGGCTTTGAGTAAATCAAATTCCGCGCCCGAGAGGTTGAGATCGAAATCGTCCCTGAGCAGACGACGGGCGGCTGAATCCAGGATAAAAGGGCCAAAGCGATAGTCCGAGTCGCGACCGGTTGCAGCCTGAGCCAACGTGGTCGGTGCCACCTGCACCCGGCGTATCAATGCACGGAGTCGGGCCAGCAGTTCACGTGGACTGAAAGGCTTGGCCAGGTAATCGTCGGCGCCCATTTCCAAACCCACTACGCGGTCGATTTCTTCGCCACGCGCGGAAAGGATCAGCACGGGAATTGTCGCCGTCGAGTCGGATTGCGCGCGCAACTCGCGCGTCAACATCAGACCATCCTCGCCCGGCAGCATCAGGTCGAGCACGATGGCGTCCGGCGCGGCATGTTCAATCGCGTGCCGCATGCTTGGCCCATCCTGCGCCAGATCAACAACGAAGCCGGTATCGGTCAAATACGCAAACAGCAATTCCCGCAACGCAGGATCGTCGTCCACTACCAGGATGCGCAATCGAGGATTCATTGCCGGAGTGTAATCGTGGCGGGCCGCCGCAAGGTGGCCATGCAACAGGTCGATACAAAGCGATACATGCCGCTACACACCAGCGGTAGCAGGGCTACAAGGCGGGTTCAGACTTGGTCGTGTCGAAACCACCGCGATGTTGACGCGGACTCCGTAAACACCATGAAAACCCGAATTCTTGTGCTTTTGTTCAACGCTTTGCTCGTCTCGCCACCGGTTATCGCGCAAGTCGCGGCGGAGGCGGCGCCGGACAGACGTCCACTGGATCTTTCTCTGCCCCGCGATTTTGTCGCTGAAACCCGGCAATCGCCATTGCCCGAAACCGCCGCGTCCTTGCCCGAAATGGGTGGAGTGCGGGGCGTCGGCCGTGGAAATGACCTGCCCTTTGGCGCGGGCTATGAGGCACGGCAAAGGGGCGCGCAAGGAAGTGGACATATGGCGGGTCAAGGCCGGGCAGGTCGACGTGGACGCTGAAACATGGAATTGCCTGATGCGGCATGCCCGAATTTTTGAAACGTAATGCAGTCTTTTGACAGGAACCTGGAAAATCATGAAAACAGCTCTCGGCAAGAAGAATCTTTTGGTTGCGGGGCTCGCCAGCATCGCATTCGTTGGGTGTGGTGGCGGCAGCGATGCCATCGACCCGTCAGCTGCCGTTCCGATGCCAATGGCAACCGACATTAGAGTCGAACGTGGCCCCTTGCTTGGTGCCATGATCGTCGATGCTGGCGGCAGGCAGGCCGTGCATCTTGGCAATGGGGTGTACCGCTTCGCGTCGCCTCCGACCTATCCGATCGTCAGTGTCGGCGGATTTATCGATCTCGACCGAAGCGGCGTGGTTGACGCGGGTGACATCAAGGCTGGCGCCTTGACGCTTAAAAGTGGTCAGAGCGGGCTTGCCATGACGCTGGGGTCGACGCTTGCCGGCAACCCGGAATTGCTGGCGGCGCTGACGGCCTTGGGATTCACCGAAACCCAACTGCTAAACCACACCCCGAGCCAGGACCGGATGATTGCGGCCCTCAGCGACGAGCTCTACAAGTTCGCAGTGACCCGGGGTATCGGCGATGTTTCGACACTGTCGGCACAAGTCCTGGCGGATTTGTCGAGTGCGATTCAAGCGCGCATCGAGAAGTACAAAACCGTGCTTGACGATGCTGCAACGCTTGAACAACAACTGGTCGCTGAACTGAGCGATTCCGTCGATACCGTCAATGCAGACGAGGCGACGGAACTGGCCAGTGCCACTTCGCCTGAAATGTTGGTCAGCAGCTTGCCGGTCAATCTACTGAGCGATGAACAAAAAGCGACGCTGTCTTACATGTGGAATGAAGAAAAAATGGCGAAAGACGTCTACCTCGCACTCAATGCCGTCTATCCCGGTCAGCAGCTTTACAACATCGCCACCAATGCTGAAACCCGGCATCAAGCCGCGGTGGAAGCCTTGCTGAAAAAATACAATCTGAATGTCGAAGATGTGCTTGATCCCGCTGCCGTCTATTCGGCCGAAGCGTTGGCGGCAATTGCGCCTGGCATTTTCACCTTGCCGGTCCTGCAAAATCTTTACGACAGCCTGTATTCGATGGGCGTTGCTTCAGCGCGAGCCAGCCTTGAAGTTGGTTGTATGGTTGAGGTAACCGATGTCAACGATCTTGATCGAGACATCCTGTTGGTCGCCAACCTGGCCGACGTCAAAGCAGTTTTCGAGAATCTTAGAGCGGGGAGTTACAGCCATTATTGGGCGTTCGATAGCGGCCTAAAAAGCATCGGTGTGAGCGCGGGGTGTTGCAGTCTGGGGGGCGAGTACTGTCACCCGGAATATCCCAACACCAGTGCCGGCCAAGGCTTGGGCGGGCAATATGGCCGAAATCGGTAACTCGACGGCACGCGGTTTGTCATCCAAGGTAGAAGCCCGGTGCCCGAATTGGGCACGCCGGGATCTTTAGGGGGCCCAGCAATGGGCATCCCTGCCGCGATTTAATTGTCAGCCAGGCTGACGTTGACATTGACCCGTACGCTGTTGCCGGGGTCGCGGGTCATGAACGTGGTGAATTCCTGGCCCTGATAACGATAGGTCACATCGTAGCCAGTCAGCCTGCGGCTCCAGTTGTCAATCTCGCGGCAACGCTGTTCGACACGCACTCGCGGTTCGTTGTACTGATAGCCGCGTGCATCGCCGCGCCGATTGTCCGCATAGTTGTCGCCAGCGACAGCGCCCAGCACCGCGCCGATCGCGGTGGCTGCTTTGCGTCCATCGCCCTTGCCGATGCTGTTGCCGAGGACGCCGCCGACGAGACCGCCAAAAATCGCGCTGCCCGCATTGCTGTCACGCCGGTTCGGCCGCTCGTAACGATGCTCATAACGCACTTCCTCTTCCCAGCATTCGCGTCGGGGCTCGTTGATGTTTTCGTACACCGGGGTGCTGGCAACCACCTTGGCGTTGTCTTGAAAAGCGCCGCCGGCCGGGTAGCCGTTGGCCAGGCTGGGTGCGCTGTTGAGCAATGCAAGCAGCAGCGCCGGAGCGATGAATTTGGCGGTCTGAAACAGGTTTGATGCAGGCATGATGTTTCTCCTTCGGGGTTCGAGTGTGTTCGGGCTAGTTGTCACGTTGACGGCGATTGCCGGGCCAGACCGGGTATTCCGGTCGATCCTCTTCGTACTGGCGTTTTTCATAACCAAAGCCAAAGCGGCTGTCAGGTTCGACATAACGCTCCGGTTTGCGATTTGCATCACGTCCACGCCGGTTGTCTCGCTCGGCATCGCGCTTTCCGGTATCGGGAAACGGGATGCGGATTGCTTCCTGCGCCGGGGTCGGCAACTGACGCAAACGGTCCTGGAAGAACTGGCGCATCCGGATGCGTTCTTCCGGGCTGGCTTCTTCCCAACGTTCACGCAGATCCCGCCGTTCTTCGGCGCTGAGCTGGACCAACTTGAAGACTGACCGAGCCTGGCTGAATATCGCGCTATCGGCTTGATCCGCCAGAGCGGGTAAAGTCGGCAGCATCAGCAGCAGGGCGATCAACAGGTTGCGACGCATGGTTTTTCTCCTTTCCATGCTGCTCATGCTAGGCAGCTGGCGTAACACCGGGGTTTCAGGCGCGGGCTGATTTGTAACAAAGTGTTTCGGAGACAAGATTTTGAACCCGCATCCAGGCAAAAGCGCAGGCAACAACGCAGGCAACAACGCAGACCACAACCTGAATCTCCTGATCGTGGATGACGATGCCGGCATCCGCGATCTGCTGGCCGATTATCTGACCAAGCAGGGCATGCGCGTGGTGACCGCGCGCGATGGCAAAGAGATGGACGAACAACTGGCGATTCAGGATCCGGATTTGATTGTGATGGATTTGATGATGCCGGGAGAAGACGGCCTCAGCCTGACCCGGCGCGTGAAAGCCGCGCGCGACGTGCCGGTGATCATGCTGTCGGCACGCGGCGAAGACATCGACCGCATTGTCGGCCTCGAAGTCGGTGCCGATGATTACCTGCCGAAACCATTCAATCCGCGCGAGTTGCTGGCCCGCATTCGCGCGGTTTTACGTCGCGGCCATGCCGGCAATTCGACGCAGGAAGCCAACGAAGTGGTGCGCTTCGGCCCGTTCGGACTCGATCTGGCGGCGCAGGCGCTATCGCGTGATGGCGTCGAGATTCCGCTGTCTCAAGCTGAGTTCACCTTGCTCAAACTGTTCGTCGAACGCCCGAATCGTGCCTTGTCGCGGGATCAGATCATGGACAGCCTGAAAGGCTATGAGCGCGATCCGTTCGACCGCTCGATCGACGTGCGCGTCACCCGGCTGCGCAAGAAGCTGGAAGACGACCCGGCGAATCCGGTCTACATCCGCACCGTTTGGGGCCAGGGCTATCTGTTCTCGCCGAAGGGCAAATTGGTTTGAAACTTTTTTTCCAACTGCTGCCGGAGACTCTTTTCGGGCGCACCGCCGCCGCGTTGCTGGTGGCTTTCCTGGTGTTCGAGGCAATCGCGTTCGGCGTCGTCTGGTTCATGGTGATCCAGCCGCTGGCAGCGCGTTCGGCCGACGATCTGGCGGCAAAAATCCTGCTTTCGGCGCAAACCTGGGTCGAGTTGCCGCCGCAGACGCGCGCCGATTACGAAATGGAGTTGGTGTTTCGCCATGATCTCGCGTTGGCCGAAGTCAAGACCCGTTTGCTGCAGGCCGCGGAAGCGAATTATTTCGGCGAGCTGATCGCTGATGCGCTGACCCGGCGCGCCAATCAGGCGATCACGTTGAAACGCGGCGCCGATCCGGATTGGGACTGGATGGAAATCCAGATCTCCGACAAATTGTTGCGCGTCGGCTTCGATCGCCAACGCTATGCCCTGAAAGCGCCGCTGGCAGCGGTTGGCGTATTTCTGCTCGGCGCCTTGTTGACCGTGTTGACTGCGCTGTTCATGGTGCGTCAGGCCAGCCAGCGCATGAAAAGCCTGGCGCTAAAAGCCGGTGAAGTCGGTCAGGGCCGCGCGCCGGAACTCCTGCCGGAAACTGGCGCTCGCGAATTGCGCGAACTTACCGTCGCGTTCAATCGCATGGCCGAGGAAGTGCAGGCACTGCTGGAAAACCGCACTGTGCTGCTGGCTGGTGTCAGCCACGATTTGCGCACGCCGATCACCCGCTTGCGCCTGGCGCTGTCGTTGCTGGACGATGCCGACGCAACGCTGGTAAAGCGGATGGAGCACGATCTCGACGAGATGAACCAGCTGATCACCGACATGCTGGTGTTCGCCCGTTCGCTGAAAGTGGAAGCCCTGCATGAGACCGACCTGGCGGAGGTGTTGACTGATCTGGCGACCCAGGCAGCGTTGCTCGGAAC
>JBBQQT010000090.1:0-14613 GCA_038215555.1 Burkholderiales bacterium
TGGGCGCACCGCTCGAAAGCGCGCTATACGCTAGATTTTCCGTTGCGCGGCCGTGCTGGAGAGGAAAGCCTGAACTACATGCTGACCAGTGGCCGTCTGCTTGCCGACCAGTTCGGGCTGCAGCCGTTCAACCTGGGCGAAGCGCGACCGGCCAAATTGAACTGGCGCTACGAGCAGGACGGCAGCGTGCTGCCGGAGTTGCAAGCCGACCCCCGCATCGACGCCACCATTCCGCTCGACGACATCTGGTATCTGGACAGCGAACGGATGCAGATTGGTCTGCTGCAACTCGATTTCCCGGCCAGCCAGGTGGCTCAGATTCTCGCCATGCCGGCGCTCAACAAGGCGGAAGTACCGCTGGTAGCGAGCACGCTGGCCGAACTGGCGCCGCAACTGCCAGCCCCAGAGGCGCCCGAACTGCGCATCATCGACACCGAGCCAGCGCCGATCCTCAGCCTCGACACGCTTGATGTGCTGGATGTCGGCCGCTATCGCCGCTACAGCTTCAGCGAACGCAAATTCGACTACCTGTTGCCGGCGTTCCAGTACCAAGACGTGCGCGTCGAAGCCAACAGCAAACAGGAATATGTCACCACCACCAGCGGCGAAACAGTGCGTATCAAACGCCACCTGGCAGCGGAGAAACGTTGGCTGCAAGACCTGGAAAGCCACGGCATCGCCCATGTTCCGCCCAACACGCTGTTCGCCAGTCGGCCGCGTCCACCCAACATTTATGGCTTGGAAAGCCCGGGCCACTGGCCGGAGTTCATGTCCGAGCATCTTCCCGCGCTGCGCGATGCCGGTTGGCAGATTCAGGTCGCCGCCGCATTCCGCCATCTGGTGCTGGAAGCTGAAGACTGGGACGCTGAACTCAGCGAGGATGCCGGCGGCTGGTTCAACTTGACCATGGGCGTCATGGTGCAAGGCCAGCGCCTGCCGCTGGCACCCTTGCTCTACGAGTTGTTCCACAGCGATGCGCGCTGGCTCGATGCGTCCAAGGTAAAGGCCATGTCCGACAAGGCTGCGGTGATCCTGACCACGCCTTCCGGTTCGCGTCTGCGCGTGCCGGCCGGGCGCATCAAGCCGCTGGCGCTGACCTTGATCGACTTGTTCGACAAACCGCCCGGCGATGGCGAATTGCGCTTGTCCAAACTCGATGCGCCACGTCTGGCCGCGATGGCGGCGAGCTTGGCTGACATGCAACGCTGGCAGTTCAAAGGCGCCGATGCGGTCAGCCAGATGGCAAAAGACCTGCAACACAGCGACGGCATCAAGCCCGCCGAACCGCCTGCCGGCTTCGCACTGACGCTGCGCCCGTATCAACTGGAAGGTCTGGCTTGGCTGCAATACCTGCGCGAACACAACCTCGCCGGCATCCTGGCAGACGACATGGGCCTCGGCAAAACCGCGCAAGCGCTGGCGCACCTGCTGCTGGAAAAGGAGTCCGGGCGGATGGATCGGCCCAGCCTGGTGATTCTGCCCACCTCGTTGATCTTCAACTGGAAGCGCGAGGCGGAACGCTTTGCGCCGGCGCTGCGCGTGCTGTCGCTGCACGGCAAGGAACGCGCCGAGCGCTTCGACCAGATCGCCGAGCATGACATCGTGCTGACCACCTATCCGCTGCTCTGGCGGGATGAAGAGGTACTGTCGGCGCAGGAATATCACCTGTTGATTCTGGACGAAGCGCAGACCGTGAAGAACGCCGCCAGCCACGCCGCCCAGGTGGTGCGCAAACTGAAGGCACGGCACCGTTTGTGCCTGACCGGCACGCCATTGGAAAACCACCTCGGCGAACTCTGGGCACAGTTCGATTTCCTGCTGCCGGGTTTTCTGGCCGACCAGAAATCGTTCACCAAGACCTGGCGCTCACCAATCGAGAAACATGGCGACAGCGGCCGCCGCGATCTGTTGGCGGCCCGCGTGCGGCCGTTCATCCTGCGTCGGCGCAAGGAAGATGTAGCCAAGGAATTGCCGGAAAAAACCATCATCGTACGCAGTGTCGAACTCGACGGCGGCCAGCGCGATTTGTACGAAACAGTGCGCAGCGCGATGGATGCGAAAGTGCGCGAAGCGATTGCCGACAAGGGCTTTGCGCGCAGCCACATCGTCATCCTTGATGCCCTGCTGAAACTGCGCCAGGTCTGCTGCGACCCGCGTCTGGTCAAGCTCGACAGCGCGAAAGGCGTCAAGGAACGCGCCAAGCTCGATCAATTGATGGACATGCTGCCGGAACTGGTCGACGAAGGCCGTCGCGTACTGGTGTTCTCGCAATTCACCTCGATGCTCGACCTGATCGAACAGGAACTGGTCAAACTGGGTCTCGGCTACGTCATGCTCACCGGCAACACGCAAGACCGCGAAGGCGTCATCCGCAAGTTCCAGGATGAAGGCGTGCCGATCTTCCTGATCAGCCTGAAAGCCGGCGGCGTCGGCCTCAACCTCACCGCCGCCGACACCGTCATCCACTACGACCCGTGGTGGAACCCGGCGGTGGAAAACCAGGCCACCGACCGCGCCCATCGCATCGGCCAGAAGAACAAGGTATTCGTCTACAAACTGGTGGTCGCCGGCAGCATCGAGGAAAAAATCCTCGTCTTGCAGGAAAAGAAAGCCGAACTCGCCGCCGGCGTATTGAGCGAAGACGCCGCCGCCCTCAGCAAATTCGGCGAAACCGATCTGCGCGCCTTGCTGGCACCGCTACCAGCCACGCGAGAACCGAACCGATAGACGACGCTGTCTCGATTGCAGCGCCTCCCGATTGCATCCCCACCTGTCCCGGCATCAAGTTGATCTAAGATAAGAAGTACTAACAGAAAGGAATATGCCATGTCCCTCACACTGATCCGCAGCCTGACCTTCGCCCTGTTCAGCCTGTTTTCCTTCACGGCGCTGATACCGGTCAGTCTTGCCGCCACCCCGGCCGAAATCGCGGCTGGCGTGCGCACCAAATGGGCAGAATCCAAGAAGAATCTGGAGGCTGCGGTTAAACCGCTCGCCGGACAACCCGCGCACGCCGAGTTGATCACCAAGTATCTGCAGGCCACCGACAAGACCGGCGAACTGCTCGATCAATACCTGAAATTGAAGCTGGTCACGCCCCCGACCGCACCCGCCGTGCTGACCCCGGTCGTCGACCAACTGATCAAGAGCCTGACCAGTCTGAAAACGCTGAAAGGCCAGGCCAAGGGACCGCTGATCAACCTGCTGGGCAGCGCGGTGGCGCAGCAGCAAGAGACGGCGCAAAACGCCTTGAAGAATATCCGCTGAACATGCCTCGCCAGGGAAGCGCTGATCAATTCATCATTCCCGCGAATTCAGGATTCTAGTGAAATCAAACACTTGGACACCAAGTTTGCGCCGGGGTGACGAAAAAAAACAGCGCATTCCTGATGTTCTTGCCCCCTGATGTTCTTGCCCCCTGATGTTCTTGCCATGAGCCGCCGGTTGGAGACCAAAATGAATTTTCGCATCTTCCTCGCCTGCCTCTTCTGCCTGATCCTGGAGCCGGCAGCGGCGCAGGAGGTGCGCGGCAGCGCCAACGTACTCAGCCTGCAGGGCCAGGCGGAATACCGCGCAAACCTGGGCGCCCCCTGGCAAGCCCTCCGCGTCAATCAACAACTCGAGGCCGGACAGTGGCTGCGTACCGCGCCGCACAGTCGGGTAGCCCTGTTGCTGACCGACCACACCCAGGTCCGGCTGAACCAGAACACCGTCCTGGAAATCCTCGCCATCGGCGCCAAGCCGCTTAGCCCGGGACAAACAAAATTCCGCCAGTTGCTCGGCCGGTCCTGGGTGCAGTCGAAAACACCACCGAAAAACTTGACCTGGGTCACGCCCACCGCGGTCGCCGGCTTACGCGGCACCGACTGGGAAGTCGAGGTGGCGGAGGATGGACGTTCCCTGCTGTCGGTCTTTCATGGCGAGGTCACCTACACCAACGATGCCGGAGAGGTGATCGTCCAGGCGAATGAACAGGCCGTGGCTGAACTGGGCAAGGCGCCCATCAAGCGGCTGGTGCGGAACCTCAAGGACCGCGTGCAATGGGTCACCGCCTATCAGGTCGAGCCGCTGCGCCATATCTGGCTGAACAACGACAGCCTGCCCGACAAGCGCGCCCGGCTTGCTGAACTTGACCCCGCAGCGGCCGACAGCGCCTACGAGCGAGGCAGCCTGCTGGCCGACCTGAACCGATGGGCGGAGGCGGAACAGGCATTCAACCAGTCGCTGGCGGTGCAACCCGCACGTCTGGAAGCGAAAATCGGGCTGGCCTGGGCCGCGCTCTGGCGTAACGATCTGGTGTTGGCCGCCGCCCAACTCGACGCCAGCCGCGCCGAAGAACAGAGCGAAAACTGGCAGCTCGCCAACGCTACGCGTCTGATCCTGGCGCACGACATCACAGCGGCTCTGACAGCCTTGCGCGAACTCACCGGCCGACCTGCCAGACAGCCCGCAGCTCACCTGATCCTGGCCGACCTGATGGCGTATGAAGGAAAAGTTGAAGCCGCGCTGACGACACTGGATGCCGCCCGGCAAGCGTTCCCGGAATCCGCCCGCATCGATGCAATGGCCGCCCGCCTGCACCTCCTGAGCGATCAGGTGGATGCGGCTCGCGCCGCCAGCGACCGCGCGATCACCAACGATCTGGCGGACTATTCGTCCTGGTTGGTGCGGGGCGACATCGAGCGCCGCGAAGGTCAGGCCGACGCCGCCTTCGCCGCCTATGGCATGGCGCTCAGCCTGAACCCGGCCGACGACCGGGCCTGGTTCGGTCGCGGCAATGTCTTCAATGAACGGGAATATGTGCGCGAGGCGCGCGCCGATCTCGACACCGCCATCGCACTCAACCCTAACGGACTTGGCTACCAGGGAGAGCTCGGCACGCTGGAAACCTTTGCCAACGAGTTCGACGCTGCCGACACGGCCTACCGGGCCGCGCTGGGCGCCCAACCGGCTGATTTCGTCGCACTCAGTGGTCTTGGCCTGATGGAACTGAAGCGCGGCAACCCGCAGGCGGCGCTCGACGCCTTCCTCAAGGCCAGCGTCATGGAGCCGCGCTATGCCCGGGTGCATGTTTACACCGCCGCCGCCTACTACAAGCTGGGCGATGTGAAGCAGGCGCGCAGCGAACTCGCCCGCGCAGCCGAGCTCGACGACAAGGATCCACTGCCGTATTTCATGAGCGCCGTGTTGCTGACCGACCAGTTCTCCCCCGCCGAGGCAGTGGAGGCGGCACGAGAGGCGATGCGCCGGCTGCCTTGGTTGAAATCGCTCAACCAGTTGGCCAACGACCCGCAGGGTAGCGCCAACCTGGGCCAGGCGTTCGCCTTCATGGGCATGGAGGAATGGGCCAAGAGTTACGCGCAAAACGCCTACAACCCCCTGTGGGCAAGCAGCCATCTTTTCCTGGCCGACCGCTACAGCGGGCTGTTCAGCAAGAACTCCGAGCTGTTCCAGGGGCTGATTTCCGACCCCACCGTGTTTGGCGCCAGCAACCGCTTCAAGGATTTGATCCCCAGCCCAGGCAGCCATCTGAGCGCTTCGCTGCGCGCCAGCCAAGCGACCAATGTCGATGGCATCAGCCCGCAGATTGCATTTAGCGGTTACCAGGTCGCGCCCAAGCCCATGGCCTGGTATCTCGGCTACGAGAATTTCAATTTCGACCTGCTCGAACGTCCCTACGACCTGGACATCTTCACCGCCGCTTTCGGCATCAAGCCGCGCCACGACATCGGCGCCTTCGTCTTTGCCGATGTCAGCAAACTCGACAACAGCTTGGCCGGCAACTGGTTGGGCACGCCCTATGACCTGGTCGAAGCGCTGGACACCCGGCGTCTGGATATCGGTTTCAACTACAAGCTCAGCCCGGTTTCCCAGATCTGGTTCAAGGGCGGCCGTTTTTCATCGAAGGATGCAACCAGCGGCAGCCTGGACGGCGACCCGATGACCGGCGTAACCAAAGTCGCGCTGCCAGAACTGGCCCTGCGCCACAGTTTCGAGACCGATGCCGGGCATCAGATCAGTTGGGGCATCGAGTCTGGCAAGCGCCACACCGAGGCCGCACTCGATGTGCTTCTGCTCGGCTTCATACCGACTCTGGAAGAATACGACCTGCATGAAGACACTTGGGACGCCTACCTTTCCGGCCTGTTCAAGGCGCGCCCGGACCTGACCCTGCAAGCCGATCTGTTCTACCAGCACCAAGTCCGGCATGCCGAACGGCAACCCTGGTCCGACTTCGGATTCGGCTTCGAACCAGGCATGTTGGAGGCTGAAAACCTGGACCAGAGACAGTTCAGCCCACGTCTCGGCCTGGTCTGGCGAGCGAGCGAAACCGCCCATCTGCGCTTTGCCTACCAGAACTGGCTGCGCCCGGCCGCAATGAGCTCGCTCGGCCCGGTTGCCACCGCCGGCATTCCACTCGACGACCGACTGGTGTCGCGCGGCGGCGAGCTGACCCGCTTCCGCTTGCAGGGCGAATGGGAAGCGACCCCGCGCACCTTCCTGACCGCCTTTGCCGATCACAAGAAGATCGACAACCGTCCATTCACAATCCGCCCGTTCGCGGTCAGCGAGCTGGAAAGTCTGGGTAAATTAAGGCCGCGCGACTACGGCTCGCTGATGCGGGAGGACATCTATGATTTCATCAGCACGCCCGACTATGCCGGCGGCAGCGTGATCAGCGCGGGCGGCGCCATCAACCGGATGCTGGGCAAGGAATGGGGCGTACTCGGCCGCTATACCTGGATGGAATCGGAGAATCGCGACAATTCTGTTTGGCAGATTCCCCGTCTGCCGCGCCACACCGTCTCGGCCGGCGCCACCTGGATCGCCCCCCGTGGCTGGTATGTCGCGGGCCTGCTGACCTGGCGCAGCGACCGCTTTTCCGACGAGGCCAACACGATACCGTTGGCTGCCAATCTGACCGGCAATCTGGACGTGTTCTGGGAATCGCGTGCCAAGCATTGGCTGTTTCGCCTGTCAGCCGACCAAATGTTCGACCGGAACGCCCCGACCCAATACACGGCGGAAATGAATTATCGATTCTGAAACTGCGCGGCAGCCGCCATGTAAGCCTCTCAGCACCGCGTTTGGCCAGCAATATCGCCAACAATCGGCGAAAAGTGACGCAGCTTGTTACCATCGTCGCCCTCCACGCTTCGCATGTGAATCAAATCATCGCCATGAACACTTCGATCCTTCGCCTCCCACTGCTCGCCCTCCTCCTCGCCCTCGCCTACCCGGTGCAGGCGCAACCCACGCCCAAGATGGTGCAGGCTGGCTCGCCGGTAGCGCTGGAATCCGCAGCCGATGCAGCCACGGCGACGACGCCTCCCCAGCGGGCATTGCCGCCGGAAGCCGCCTCCCCGACCGATGTTCCGCCGTCACTGGCTGTGCCAGCCGAACCGCTGCAGCCAGCCGAACCGCCGGCCCCTACCCTGTCCGACCTTGGTCGCTCACTGCGCAACTACTTCACCGAAGATGAACTCGACCTGTTGTTCCAGTACATGAAGGAATCGGTGATCTCCTCGTTCAAGGATGAAGAAGTCAACCTGCCGCCAGATCTGTCGTTCAAGCTGGAGATCCTGTTGGTGCGCATGAAACGGGAAAGTGACCATTACATGGACAACCTGATCAAGCAGTTGGAACAAGACCTGAAAAAAAGCCTGAAGAAAAGGCTGAAAGACGCGCTGACGCCACCACCGATCAAGGAACAGCCTTACAACCCCTGGCTGAGCAAGCCCTGGCAATAAATCACGCCAACTGAGTCTCTTGTCATGAGTCACTGGGAAGAAAAATACCGCGCCAAGGCCATCCCCTGGGATCGTGGCGCGGTCAGCCCCGCCCTGCTGGGCTGGCTTGACGACAACGAACTGAAAGCGGGACGAATCCTGATCCCCGGCTGCGGCCATGGTCACGAAGCACTCGAACTGGCGCGGCGCGGCTTCCAGGTCACCGCGCTGGATATCGCGCCCACCGCGCTGACCCATCTGGCCGCCGAATTGCACGCGGCCGGGGTCGATGCCGAGCGCGTCTGCGCAGATGCGTTGACCTGGCAGCCAGTACAGCCCTTCGATGCCATCTACGAACAAACCTGTTTGTGCGCTCTGGACCCCGACCACTGGGTGGCTTACGAACAACAACTTTTTGCCTGGTTGCGCCCGGGCGGCAAACTGTTCGCGCTGTTCATGCAGACCGAACGCGCCGGCGGCCCGCCCTACCACTGCGCCGTGCCGGAGATGCGAACGCTGTTTCCCGCCACGCATTGGCAATGGCCAGCGGGCGAACTCGGCCGGGTCGGGCATCCGAACGGATTTTTCGAATTCGCGGCGGAACTGACCCGCCTGGGTTGAATTCCCGCCCGCCAGCCCGCTCGTCATGAACGCTGATTTCTTGCTTCAACTGCTGCTTCAGGTCTGGTTGCCGATCGCCTTGCTGGTGGCCGCCGGCGGCCTCTGGGTCAGGTTTCGGCCACAGTTTCCCGCCGAACCGCTGCGCATCAACCTGAACCGGCTGGTGATCGACGTCTTCGCGCCGCCGCTGCTGTTTGCGCTGTCGGCGCAGGCGGAAATCAGCCGCGAAATGCTGACTGTGCCGTTTCTCACGCTGGCCGGCATTTTGATCAGTTTTGGGCTGCTCTACCCGCTGCTCTGGCATAGCCGCATCGGCCGCAATCTGAGCCGCCAGACACGTGCTGCCATCCTGCTGGCTGGCACTTTCGGCAACGTGCTGTTCATGGGCTATCCGACGCTGACCTTCCTCTACGGTGACATTGGCGGCAGTTACGCCGCCTTCGCCGATGTGCTGGCATCGACGCCGCTGGTCTGGACCTTCGGCGTCTGGATCGCCACCCGACTAGGCCAGGAAAGTGGCCAGGGCCAGAGTCTGCTGCGCACCATGCTGTCGCTGCCGCCGATCTGGGGTTTCGTCCTTGGCTTCGCGGTGAATCTCGCCGGCATCGACGTCGAGCCGCTGATCAAGGCGGCAAAATTCATCGGCCAGGCCACCATTCCGGTGATGTTGTTCACCCTCGGCCTGTCGATTCCCTGGGGCGGGCTGAAACCGAGCCGCCCGGTGCTGGCCGCCGTCGCGGTCAAATTGATGATCGCGCCGTTGCTGGTCTATTTCTTCGCGCGCGGCCTGTTCGGCGAACTTCGGCCGGCACAGACCGCTGCGATTATTGAAGTCGCCATGCCGACCATGCTGATGGCAGCCAGTTTCGCCGACCGCTTCAAACTCGACGTGCGTGCCGCCGCGCTGACCGCCAGCTGGACCAGCCTGGTGTTTCTGGTCACGCTGCCCATCTGGATCGCGCTGCTGGGGCGTTAACCCTGGGGCGCTAACCTTTTTTCGGAATCAGACATGGACTCACTCGGATTCATCGGCCTCGGCGTCATGGGCCTACCGATGGCGCTGAATTTGCGCAAAACCGGTCATGCGCTCTGCGTCTTTGCGCGCAACCCGGCTCAAAGCGCGACCCTGCAAGTCGCCGGCGCGACGGTTCTGGCTTCACCTTTCGCGCTGGCACAGACGAGTGAAATCCTGTTCATCAACGTCACCGACGACGCCGCATTGGAAGCCGTGCTGTTCGGCCGAGTTGACGCAATTACTGAAGCAACTACTGAAGCAACTTCGGACGCAATCCCGGGCGCGGCAGCAGGCTTGCGCGTGGGCAGCATCGTGGTCGATATGGGCACCACCTCACCGACTTTCACTCGACAAGTAGCCAGCCGACTTGCCGAACGCGGCATCGACCTGATCGACGCGCCGGTCTCCGGTGGTGAAGCCGGCGCCATCGCCGGCACGCTGTCGATCATGGCGGGCGGATCGGAAGCCGCCTTTCAGCGCGTGCTGCCGTTATTCCAGGTGATTGGCGGCAGCATCGTGCATGTCGGCGACAGCGGCGCCGGCCAGGTCGCCAAGGCATGCAATCAAATCGTCGCATCCGCCGCTCTGCTTGGCGTCGCCGAAGCGCTGATCTTCGCTGACCACCAAGGCGTCGATGCCGCCAAGGTCCGGCAAGCGCTGCTCGGCGGTTCGGCCTACAGCAAGATTCTGGAAATTCACGGCCAGCGCATGCTGGATCGCCTATTCAAACCCGGCTTCAAAGCCAAGCTGCATCAGAAAGACCTCGGCATCGTGCTCGCCGAAGCACAGCAAGCCGGTCTGGCCCTGCCCACCGCCGCGCTGGCGGCGCAGATGATGAATGCGCTGGTTGGCGGCGGCGATGGCGAACTCGATTCGTCAGCACTTATCCAAGTGATTCGAAAACTTAACGGCGAACCAACATGATCACCAAGGAATACGTCGTCTTTCTCGACCGCGCCAGCCTGAACGCGGAGCTGCGCATCCCGGATTTCGATCACGCCTGGGTGGAACAGCCAACCTGCACGCCGGAAGCCGTCGCCGACCAACTCTGGCGCGCCAGCATCGCAATCACCAACAAGGTGCCAATCACCTCCGTCGTGCTGGAAGCCTGCCCCAAGCTGCGCCTGGTCGCGGTGGCCGCCACTGGCACCAACAACGTCGATCTGGAAGCCTGCCGGGAACGCGGCGTCGCGGTGTGCAATATCCGCGGCTATGCCCAACATACCGTGCCGGAACATGTCTTCATGCTGTTGCTGGCGCTGCGCCGCAACCTGCTCGCCTGGCGCGTATCGCTGCAAAACAATGCCTGGCAAAAAGCGGAACAGTTCTGCCTTTTCGACCACGAAATCCACGACCTGCATGGCTCGACGCTGGGACTGATCGGCTACGGCAATGTCGGTGTCGGCGTCGAACGCCTGGCGCAAGCGTTCGGCATGCAGGTGTTGATCGCGGAACGCAAAGACGCGGCGGAAATTCGCCCCGGCCGCGTCGCCTTCGACGAAGTCCTCGCCCGCGCCGACCAGATCAGCCTGCACACGCCGCTGACCGAAGACACGCAGGGATTGATCGGTGCGCGTGAATTCGGCCTGATGAAACGCAATGCCGTGCTGATCAACACCGCGCGCGGCGGTGTCGTCGATGAAGCTGCTCTGGTCTCGGCGCTGAAAACCCGCCGCATCGCCGGCGCCGGGTTCGATGTGCTGTCGGTTGAACCGCCCAGCCAGGGCAATCCGCTATTGGCGTTGAACCTGCCCAACTTCCTGCTCACGCCGCACGTCGCCTGGTCCAGCCGCGAAGCCATGCAGGCGCTGGCGGATCAGTTGATCGACAACGTCGAAGCGTTTGTGCGCGGGGAAGAACGCAATCGGGTGGTTTAGCGAAGTCAGACCGTAGGGTGCGCCATGCGCACCCTTCCACGTTCATTGGCGCGCATGGCGCACCCTACGGAATCAACAGGTTGCAGCGTACTTCTTGCGAACGGCCGGTTTTCACTCGCCGAGATGCGATTCTTCCAGCGCCTCGCTGAAGCTCATCGCCCAGGTCAACGCTTCGATGTGGCGCTGATTGACCATGAACGCATCCATGCCCAATTCGTCGGCGAGAGACTTGATCGTCGCCTGGTCGCTTTCCTCGCAAGCAATCGCCAACATCAGGTAGGGCGCATATTTGCCCTGCCGATGCAACAAGGCTTCCGCGACGGCTGCCGGCAATGACAACTGAGCCAGCGCTTCCTGCATCGGCATTTCCAGCAAGGCGTCGATGACCGACAGGATGCCGACGACGAAAGCCTCGTCGCGCTCCCTTGGCGGCATCCGGCCGGCTGCCAGTTGCTCCGCCAGTTTGGCGCGCACCAGCGCGTTTTCACGCAGCGCATTGTCCAGGTGGTCGGGCTTCTTGCTGCTGAACAACAGCAAGGTCAGCCAGCGGTACAACTCATCCCGCCCGACATAGACCATGGCGGTTTTCAGGCGATCGATCTTCTCGCGCAAGCCCATTGCAGCGGAATTGACGAAACGCAGCAGCCGGTAAGCCAGCGTCGGATCGCGCCAGGCAATGCCGGCGAGTTCATCGAAATCGGCCTGACGCTTGATCGCGTTAAGCAGATCGATCACCACCATCCGGTAAGTCGCGATCTTGCTGCCGCTGCGGGCGCCACGGTGGGTCAGGAAACGGCCCTGGAAAAGATGAATCCCCATCTGCTGGCAGGCCTGGTAAAGCTCGATGGAATCGATGTTGCGCGCCACCATCCGGCTCTCCGGGTAACGCGTGGCAAGCAGTCGGCAGCGCGCCAACAGATCGGGTGGCGACTGGTTGGTGACATCACCCAGGCTGATGAATTGAGCAATTTCCAGCGCTTCCGGCAGCCCCTGCTCGGCCAGTGCATGCCCACAGCCGAGTCGAAAACCGCTGTCATGCAGCGCAATCAGCCTCGCCAACACGGCAGTCCGGTCGAATTCGGCGCCCGGTGGCGGATCGAACTCGATCACCAGATTCTCGCGTGGCAGCTTGTCCAGCGCGGGGTGTTCAAGGCCAGCCGGACTCAGCGGCAGAAAGGCCAGCCGCTTGTCCAGCACTTCCGCCAGCTTGTCGCTGACAAAGTGATTGATCAGCACACTGTCGAAAAACTTTCGCGTCGAGACCTGCCAGGCATGCGCCTGCATGGCGGCGGGCGTTTCCACGCTGAACACATAAGCGGCAACCTGTTGATGGTTGTCCAGCATCGATTCGCGCCGCAGGAAAGGTGGCGGCGGCGGTTCGGCAGCGACATCCTGATCGACCGGCCTGCTGGCGGCCTTGCTTGCGGAAGAAGTGAACAAACCCAGGAGCCATTGCAGCATGTCAGTCTTTCTTGTTGATCAAAGGGTGAAACGCACCGCCAAAAATACCTGCCCAACGCAGCAGAGCAGCCGCCTTGTCGAAGCATTCCTGTAACTCGGCATCGACTTGCGAGTCGGCAACAATGCCACCGCCTGCCCAGAAGTGGAGTTCGTCCTGCGAACTGACCAGCGTGCGAATGACGATATTGCTGTCCATGTCGCCATTGAAACCCAACCAACCGATCGCGCCGCAATAAACCCCGCGCCGATGCGATTCGAGTTCCTCGATGATCTGCATCGCGCGCAATTTTGGCGCACCGGTGATCGAACCGCCCGGAAACGCCGCGCGCAGGAGATCGATCGCATCGCAATCCGCCGCAAGCTGGCCGGTCACCGTGCTGACCAGATGATGCACGCTGGCAAAACTTTCAATCTCGAACAATCCGGGGACAGCAACCGAACCCGGCTGGCAAACCTTGCCCAGATCATTCCGCAACAGATCGACGATCATCAGGTTTTCGGCGCGGTCTTTCTCGCTGGCCTGAAGTTCACTCGCCAAAGCAGCGTCTTGTGCGGGCAACTTGGCGCGCGGACGCGTGCCCTTGATCGGCTTGGTGGTCACCTGGCAGCCGCGCAACTCAAGGAAACGTTCCGGCGATGACGACAAAACGCGCACTTCCGGCAGATTCAGATAGGCGGAATAAGGCGCCGGATTGAGCTGGCGCAAAGCCTGGTAGCCCAACCAGTGATCACCGCCAACCGGCGCCGAAAAGCGCTGCGCCAGATTGACTTGATAACAATCACCGGCATGGATGTAACGCTGAATGCGTTCAAACGCGTCGCGATATTGCCCAGGCGTAAAACTGCATGCCACCTCGCCCACCTGAAAGGCCCGACGTTCAGACCTGCCAGAATTCTCACCCGCCGCCCGGCTGAACCGCGCAACCAGGTTAACCCACGTCGCCGCCGTGGCCGCATCCCGCTCGCCGCCGACCAGCCAGCTCAAGCGCTGGTGATGATCGACCACCACCGCCCAGTCATAGATGCCAACCACCATTTCGGGCAACGCACTGGACAAGTTCTCGCCGGCTGCGGGATGAATCCGGTCGGGCAAGGATTCGATCCGCCTGGCCAGGTCGTAGCCAAAATAACCGATCGCGCCGCCGCAAAACGGCAACGGCGTCGCTGCGAAATCGGCTGCCAGGTACTGACGCAGCAAATCGAAAGGATCATCAGCAGCCTGCCGCACCGAATCGGCCTGCCGAATTTCGGTCAGGCGACCGCGCGTCACCAAAGTGATAAACGGTCGCGCGGCGAGAATATCGAAACGTCCTGCATTTGAACGCGGGCGGCCGCTATCCAAAAAAACCGCCCAAGGTTCGTCGGCAATCGCCTCGAACAATTCAGCGCTATCGATACGGTATGGGAGAGGTGTCAGGCGCACTTCAAATGATCGCCACAAGGGAAAAAACCCTATTAAACCCTTGCTGCTGGCGGGAGGGAACGTGGCGCATTCTACCCAATTATTTCCATTAAAAACAATGAGTTGAAAAAATGCAGCAGCCAGCCTTCGGATCCAGGCTTATTGCAGCCCGGACTATTGTTATCCCGTTTTCAAGACAACAGATTAAGCTGTGTTTTGACATAAGGGATGAAAAACGATGAGTGAAGCGAAGAAGCGGCAGGTGCATGCGCCCGAGTTCAAGGCAAAGGTGGGCTTAGAAGCCTTGCGCGGGGTCAAGACGATCAATGAAATTGGTCAGGAGTACGGTGTTCACCCGGTCCAGGTTGGGCTGTGGAAGAAAGAAATCCAGGAGCAAGCCAAGACGCTTTTTGAAGGCAAGCGCGGACCCAAACCGATGGCGGCGCATCAGGAACCGGAACGGCTGTACAGCGAGATCGGCAGGCTGAAGGTGGAACTCGACTGGCT
>JBBQQT010000091.1:0-14588 GCA_038215555.1 Burkholderiales bacterium
TCGGGCAGCCAGTCTTCCACCGAGGGCGGCAGCAGGTACGGTGTCTTGCGGTCTACGGGGCGGAAGCGGCTCATGCAGGGCGATGTTTCGTTGGGGTGGCAGGATTATCGGGTTTCAGGGGAAAGTCCGACAGGCTGCTAGGTTCGGATTGTTTGGCACATGGTCGATGTTATGAAAACAATGTGAGCCTGGCCCCTTTGATTTGGCCCCTTTGATTCTAGCCTGCCAGAGAGGTTGCCACGTTGGTAAGGAATCCAGAGCGATTCAAACCGTCAGATTCCGAATGCCTTCAAGATCGTGTCCACAACCCCCTGAATGCCTCGCCCAAATAGGCCGGAACGATCGTCGGGGTGGGGCGTTTCGGCATGGACGCAGTAGCCCTTTCCCTGCCAACTGTCGTTGAACAGTTCGCGCTCTCCAAAGAAGTACGACCAGAAAGTCTCGTTGCGTGCTACTGAATAGTCCAGATTGGCGCTGAAGCCGAGCGTCGCGGCCTGATTGACAGTCCGTCCGCTAACGGCGGGCTCTACGCGTACCCCGCGACAGCCTTTGACAATCAGTTTTGCTGGGCCGTGGAAAACGATGTAGCGAAACTGCAGGGTCAGCCAGCCGCAGAGACTTCCAAATCGCCAATGGCGTGTAATCTTCAACTGCTCGCCGCGAAGCTGGATGATGCCGACCAAGCAGCTAGGCTGCAGGACCAGTGCGGAACCATCCGGGACGTCGAGCAGCGAGAATTCGGCGAGGGGATCGTTTGATGACGATACCGTGATGCGCTCTTCGTTATTTGTGCGGATACGGGTCAGACGATACATTCCGGCGACTAGGCTGGTTAGAGGCATCGACCAGTCGAGCAGCCATTGAGTGTCGCTTTCGGCATTGAGCGGCATCCCCTGCAGGTAACTGGGCAGAATGAGCAACTCGGAACGTTCATCCAATGCGAGTGGCAGCGATACCCGCGAGGGCGTCGTTTGACCCGACTCACTGCCCACAGAACCGATCGACGTAGAGATATTTCCCGACGAATCGGGCTGCAACCGTATCGGTGGGCGGCGCACGGCAACTGGCGCGATCAAATAGTAGGCAATGGCCTTGACCAACAAAGGCGATAGCAGGGCAAGTCCCAGAATCCAGAGCGCGGTGGGCAGCACTTCCTTGATTGGCCGCATGAACTTGTGGATGTTCGAGCCTTCGAGCTGCTTGTCATTTTCATGGAGGCGTTCGCTGAGCGGTTGAATGGTGCGATTGGCTGATCCGTGATCGAGGGCCAGCGGACCTGGACGCGGCAGTTTCTGGAAGGCTTGCAGGATCTTCTGTAGTCGCGCGATTTCAGCGTCGTGCGGCTTTTTGGAGTTTTGCAACAGGCGCTCTTGTGTCTCCAATCGCTTCATCTGGCGATAAGCATCGGAATAGGGTACTCGCCACATCAGAGGCTTCCGCTTGGACAACTCCCATTGGGCCTTCTTGTTCTGGTAAATCTGCTCAGCAAGCTTGCTGCTGACTGTCTGGAACCACTTGATCTGGCGTTCGGCTTCAACAGGCCCGGCGGTGACGGCGTGGAGGTTGCGCACATAAGTGAGTCCTTGTTGCAGGAATGCGATCTCGATATCCAGGGTGGCAATTTGCCGGAAGGTTTCACTGGTTGGCAGAAAGCGCTCGATTGGATGGTCGCCCCATAGTTTTTGGCGGGCGACCTGCTTGTTGCTGATCTCCAATTCCAGCGCCTTGATTCGCACGGCGAGCATGTTTGCCGGTGTGCCCGGTTGCGGGATGCGAGATGGCAAAGCCTTGGCCACCTTGTCGCGGATAGACTCAAGTTCGCCCTTGACCTTACGGAGGGTGGATTGCTCCCGTTCCAACGTTTCGTACTTCGCATACTCGGCGCTCAAGAAGTTGTGGCCCAGAAGGATCGTGATAATTACCGCGAAGCTCAGGACGGCGCTAGCGACGAAACTGGCAAAACTGCGAAATGGGCTGCGCATGCTCATTGCCTTGTTGATGTGTCAGGCATCGGGGTACGACCGATCGATTGCTGCAGCCGCATCGGCAAGCTGAAATTTTTGATAGGTGAATCATCGCCCAGAATGGTAGGTAATGCATGTCCGGCTACGCCATTTGGTTGGGGTATACGCCAAATTGCCCCGTGGCTGTGCCATGTTAAACGACTGCATCGCTCAGATATTTTGCCTTGAACCTCTTTATCTTTGACTGACCGTTTAGGGTCTAGAGAGCGGTTTGATCGGCCACATAGGCTGAACGGCAGGAACGAGGCGATAGCTGTTAATTTGGCGGCAAAGGCGAACGGCCGTTGCGGGTCGAATGCGCCAGTTCGTGGACGATGGAAGCCGCCGTTGAGGAATGATAGCTACCTGGATGCTGTGATTGCCGGCAATGGCCGAGGACCAGACCCACAGCTCGGCGAGCCTGTAGGTCGCTGTAGATTCGTTGCAACCATCTAGTTCAGATCAAATCTGGCAGCAGATGTCAGGTCAAATCTAAACTTCTACACCTATACTGATGTGACACTAAACACTTGGTGGCCCATATGATAAGCCCCGTATCAGACAACGCTTTCAGCAGTTCCCTAGCTGGCATGCAACAAGCTCAGTCCACTCTGGATCAGGTAGCGGCAACGATTGCAGACCCGAACACCTCTATGGACATCGTTTCCTTGAGCGAGGCAGTCGTGGCGATGCAACAGTCCGAAGTGGCTCTCAAAGTCAACGCTCAGGCCATCAAGGCAGAGAGCCAAGTGATGGGCACGCTCATCAACCTCATGGGTTGACCTGAGTTTATAGCTACCAAGCGTGCCCAAGTGCTGCCTATCGGCCTTATGTAAAGCTTTGCAGAAGGTCGACGACTTGCCACACGTCCAAGCTGAACGAAAGGACGCTTCACGCCAGTATGTCGACCGCCAAAACCTTGGGCGTTGTGCGTCAGCAATGAGGCGGAAGCTGTCAATTTGGCGGCAAAGTCGAACGGCCGTTGAGGGTCGTCAAATGCCAGCCGACGAACAAGGAAACAGTCATTGGCGAACGGCCGCAATGTGGTTACCGAGGCTGGCCGGTAAGGCCAAGAAGTGTGCATGCGATCTGCAATGACCAAGGGCAGCCATCCGATTCTTTTTCGTTCTGACAGATGTAATTGACTGTTCGAGTTTGATGAGAACGGCTGGTCAATTCCTTGAGAATTCGCAGTCAGGCCGGCGTTGATCCGGAACAGGCGCGATCCGGTGGCAGGCCGATGGCGGGCGGTTCCCTGAACATCGAATCAACTTCGCCTTCCAGATAAGCACGCACGATTTTCAGACCATCCAGGCTGTCCAGCATCAATTCAAGCGGCCGTGCTTGCTCAAAGCGTGGATTCGGCCGACGCATCCATTCCTGGGCAAGAATCGGGTCGCCAGCAAACAGCGAGTGCAAAGCCTTGTGGATCGCCATGATCAAACGCACCCGATCGAGCAGCAGCGGGTTATTCGCCAGCACTTTGCCGTCCAGATAGGCATCGATAACGCTTTCTTCAACGCCGAGCAGAAACGCCTGTTGCGCCTGCGGAATCGCCAGATTGCGGAAGGCGCGCAGGACGGCGCTGGTTTCCGCGTTGCGGCTGGCCGGGCTTTGCGGATCAAGATCATCCAGTTCCATGAAACCGGTGGCGCACAAGGTATAGCCTTCGCTGCGCCGTTTCTTGCGCAATAGATTCAGGTTTTCCAGGCCATTGGCGTAGGTCGGCATCGGTTTGTGCTGCACCCGCCCGGCCCGCCCGTCGCGTTTCCTGCCGGAGGTTACCAGTACCCAGCTACCGAACAGATCCGGGCTGAGCACTGCGGTGAAGTAAGCTTCCTTCGACTGCCAATGCAGGGTGATGGGTTGTTCCATGCTGTTTGCGTTGCTTCATCCGGGTTGGGTTGCGGGGCCTGGCCGCAAGCAGCAACCAGGATAAAAAAGCCGCGAAATAAGTTACTAACGAAGCTGCCGACGATTAAATAATCAATGCCACAGGGCTACCATACCGCGTTGTTCCTCTCTCTCTCAACCGAAAGCACGCCATGACTGAAATCCGCGCAACCAACATCACCTGGCACGAAGGCCACGTCACCCGCCCTGACCGGGAGAAACTGCTCAACCAGCGGGGTGTCACAATCTGGTTCACCGGCCTCAGCGGCTCAGGCAAAAGCACCATTGCCTTCACGCTGGAACATGCGCTGGTTGAACGTGGCCATCTGGCCTATGTGCTGGATGGCGACAACGTCCGCCACGGCCTGAACAAGAACCTCGGTTTCAGCGCCATCGACCGCGAGGAGAACATCCGTCGCATCGGGGAAGTCGCCCGACTGTTCGCCGATACCGGCGTGATTGCCTTGACCAGCTTCATCAGCCCGTATCGCAAGGATCGCGATCAGGCGCGCAAAATCCACCACGACAGCGGCTTGCCGTTTATTGAAGTGATGGTGGAAGTGCCGATCGATGTCTGCGAAAGCCGCGACCCGAAAGGCCTCTACGTCAAAGCCCGCGCCGCGCTGGCTGCCGGCAAGGGCATCGGCTTCACCGGTATCGACGATCCTTATGAAGCGCCCGAAGCGCCGGAACTGGTGCTGCACAACGACCAGATCACGCCGCAAGAGGCGGCTGTTCAGGTGATCAACTATCTGGAAGCAAACGGCCTGCTGAACAAGTAGAGTCCGGCATTCTTCCTATCCAGACCAGGAGTTTGCCCATGAAAGCCCGTGCCGCCGTAGCCTGGGAACCGAAAAAGCCGCTGAGCATCGAGGAAGTCGATGTCGAAGGTCCGCGCGAAGGCGAGGTGTTGCTGAAGGTGGTGGCCAGCGGCGTCTGCCATACCGATGCGTTCACTTTGTCCGGCGACGATCCGGAAGGCGCCTTTCCCTGCATCCTCGGCCATGAAGGCGGTTGCGTCGTGGTCGAGTGCGGACCGGGCGTTAAAACCCTGAAGCCGGGCGATCACGTCATTCCGCTGTACATACCAGAATGTGGTCATTGCGAATACTGCGCGTCGCCGAAGACCAATCTGTGCCAGTCGATCGCCGCCACGGTCTGGACCGGCTACATGCCGGACGGCACCCGTCGCTTCTCGAAGAATGGCGCACCGATCTTCCATTACATGGGCTGTTCCACCTTTTCCGAATACACCGTGGTGCCGGAAATCGCGCTCGCCAAGATCAATCCGGCGGCGCCACTGGACAAGGTCTGCCTGCTCGGCTGCGGCGTCACCACCGGCATCGGCGCGGTACTCAATACCGCCAAGGTCGAACCGGGTTCCACCGTCGCAGTGTTCGGCTTGGGCGGCATCGGTTTGTCCTGCATCCAGGGCGCGGTGATGGCCCAGGCCGGGCGCATCCTGGCGATCGACCTGAATCCGGACAAGTTCGAGATGGCGAAAGCGCTCGGCGCCACCGACTTCATCAATCCGCGCGACGTCAACGGCTCGATCTCGGAATACATCCGCGAACTCACCCACGGCGGTGTCGATTACTCGTTCGAGTGCATTGGCAACGTCAATGTGATGCGCGACGCGCTGGAATGCACCCACATGGGCTGGGGCGTTTCCACCGTCATCGGCGTGGCCGGCGCCGGCCAGGAAATTCGCACGCGTCCGTTCAATCTGGTGGTCGGCCGCACCTGGAAAGGCACCGCGTTCGGCGGCGTCAAGGGCCGCACGCAGTTGCCCGGTTACGTTGAAAGCTACATGGTCGGCAAGATCGAACTCGACAAACTGGTCATCCACACCATGCCGCTGGAAGACATCAATCGCGCGTTCGACCTGATGCACGAAGGCAAGAGCATCCGTTCGGTGATCATTTTCTGAGCGCCGCCATGCAACGCATCGAACGCATCAAGGAATTTGGCGGCTGGCTGGAGCGCTGGCAACACGCTTCAACCGCCTGCCAGTGCGAGATGACCTTCTCGGTCTATCTGCCGCCGCAGGCTGAGTCGAAGCCGTTGCCGATGGTGTACTGGCTATCCGGCCTGACCTGCACCGACGACAACGTGCGGGTGAAGGCCGGCGCGCAGCGTTATTGCGCCGAACTCGGCCTGATTCTGGTGATGCCCGACACCAGCCCGCGTGGCGACGCCGTGCCGGACGTGCCGGAACGCTTCGACCTGGGCAAGGGCGCCGGGTTTTACGTCAACGCCACGCAAACGCCGTGGGCCACGCATTACCGCATGTACGACTACGTCACGCAAGAACTGCCGGCGCTGATCGAGGCAAACTTCCCGGTGATTCCCGGCTGCGCCAGCATCAGCGGCCACTCGATGGGCGGCCACGGCGCGCTGATCTGTGCGTTGAAGAATCCCGGCCAGTACCGCTCGGTTTCCGCCTTCGCGCCGATCTGCAACCCGGTCATCGCGCCCTGGGGCCAGGGTTGCTTCGCCGCCTATCTGGGTGAAGACCGCAAAGCCTGGGACGCCTACGACGCCACCCGTCTGATCGAAGCCGGCGCGTCGCTGCCGCCGGCGTTGGTGGATCACGGTACCGGCGACGAATTCCTCGCCGAGCAGTTGTTTCCGCAGAACCTGCAAGCTGCCTGCGCCGCGCACGGCCAAATCCTGACGCTACGCATGCAGCCCGATTACGACCACAGCTACCATTTCATCGCCAGTTTTATCGGCGAACATCTGGCGTTTCACGCGCGGGCGCTGGCTGGCTAGTTTTGATCAGGCGTGGCCGGCAGCGCGATCTGATCGAGGAATCGCTGCCGCGCCGCCGCCAGTTCAGTCAGACTGGTACGAGACTGATCTGCATCGGCTTGCAGCGACTGCAGCAAGCGCGTTGATTCCGCGAAGAGCGTCTCGAATGCCGCCAGCACCACGGCTTCATCCAGATTGCGCTGGATTTTGCGTGCCGACTCGGCAGGGACATCAAGCGACTTCAGCACCGCGAAGCGCGGAATCATGCGTTGCACGCCGTCACACACTGCAGTCAGCGGACCGGTTTTCACGTATTCCTTGCCCTCGAATTCAAAACGGGCGCCTATCGAAAGCATCTGGAATTTCATCGCATCACATCCATCAAAACTGAAAAAACTCAGTTTGGTCGGGTTTCGGTTTGAGCCGGCTGCGAAACTTATCTGCGCAATCCGGCAATGAAAATATCGATCAGCGCGCCGGCCTGCTCCGCCAGCGAGTAGCTGTCCGGCTCCATGCTCCAGTTGATGATCAGGCCGTCGATGTAGGAAAACAGGCCGATGGCGGCGCGTCGAACATCCGTTTCGGGCGGAATCTGGCCTCGTTCAATGGCGAGCTGCAAATTGCGTTCGATGATCGCCTTCGCGCCCTGCCGACATTCCTTTCGCCGCAGCATGGTGGGCGCCAGGTCATCGACGAATTCACATTTGAAGTTGAGGATTTCGAATACGCGCCGGCAGCGTTGATCCAGCTCCGCCTGGCGCAAGACTTCGAGGCAACCTTCGCGCAGCTTGGCCAGCGGATCAGCGAGTTCGAGGTCGGCGACACTGGCAAACAGGGTTTCCAGCGGCAGCGTGGCTCGATCGCACATGGCGACGAACAGGTCGGCCTTGTTCTCGAAATGCCAGTAGATCGCGCCTCGGGTGACGCCGGCCGCGCTGGCGATGTCGGCCAGCGTAGTGCGTGAAACGCCTTTCTCCCGAAACACGACTTCTGCCGTATCCAGCAGTTGGGTGCGGGTTGCCTGGGCTTCTTCCTTGGTGCGTCGGGGCATAAATTGCAAGTTCCAGCCGAGTTAACAAAATTGATCTGGCGATGCTGCAGTGCAAAATCAATCATCGCAGTCCACGTTTACATACATCCACGTATGTATCTAAAATCGCCGCACTTCGTCAAGCCCAACCCCATCAGGAGCCCCAGTGAACCGCGTCGCCCACTCCCTTTTTGTCATGCTGCCCCTCGCCGCCCTATTGTCGCTTGCCGCCTGCAAACCGCAATCCGCCGCACCCGGGGGCAGCCAAAGCAGCGGCCCCGCTGGCGGCATGCCGCCGCCGGAAGTCGAGATACTCACGGTTGCGCCAAGCAATGTGCCGCGCACGCTGGAAGCCCCCGGTCGCCTGCAAGCCGTGCGCACGGCGGAAGTACGAGCGCGGGTTGAGGGGATTCTGGAACGGCGCACCTATACCGAAGGCAGCGAGGTGAAGGCCGGCGAGGTGTTGTTCCGTATTGATTCACGCACGCTGGCGGCGAATGTTGAAGCGGCCAAGGCCAGCCTGGCGCGCAACCAGGCGCAGAAATTGATCGCCGGCCAGAACCTGGATCGGATGCAGGCGTTGGTGGCCAGCAATGCCGTCAGCAAACAGGAATTCGATCAGGCAATGGCGGCGAAAGCGCAGGCCAATGCAGATGTCGCAGCGGCGCAGGCGGCGCTGTCACGGGCTGAAATCGATCTGGGTTATGCCACGGTGACGGCACCGATCTCCGGCCGTATTGGTCGCGCGCTGGTCACCGAAGGCGCGCTGGTCGGCAAGGGCGAGGCGACGCCGCTGGCCAATATCGAGCAATACGATCCAATCTGGGTGAACTTCTCGCAGTCAAGCGCCGATTTCCTGAATCTGCGCGAGACCCTGCGCTCCGGCAAAGCCAAGACCAGCCAGGCGCCGGTGATGCTGGTGCTGGAGAACGGCCGCGAATACACGAAGCCGGGCAAATTATTGTTCAACGATCTGGCGATTGATCCCGCCACCGGCTCGGTCGGCTTGCGTGCCGAATTCCCCAACCCGGATCGCAGCCTGTTGCCTGGCCAGTTCGTCACCGCTCGTCTACCGGTAGCCCTGGCAGAAAACGTCATCGTCGTGCCGCAACGTGCGGTGCAGACTTCGCCGCAAGGCCAGGCCGTGCTGCTGGTCGGCGCTGACGGCAAGGTCATCGCCCAGCAGGTGAAAACCGGCGGTTTGTCGGGCGCGGGCTGGATCATTGCCGAAGGCCTCAAAGGCGGCGAAAAGGTCATCGTCAACGGCGTCCAGAAGGCGCGTCCGGGATCGCCGGTTACCGCCATCGAAGTGCCAACCGCCGCGGCGAAGTAGGAGCCTGACATGCTGCCCCGCTTCTTTATCGACCGGCCGATCTTCGCCTGGGTCATCGCGCTGTCCATTCTGCTGGCCGGTTTTCTGGTCATGCCCAAGCTGCCGATTTCGCAGTACCCGGAAGTCGCACCGCCCGCGTTGTCGATCACCGCCGTCTACCCCGGCGCCAGCGCGCAGGTGGTGGAAGATTCGGTCACCACGCTGATCGAACAGGAAATGAACGGGTTGGAAAACCTGCTTTACCTGGAATCGAACAGCGATGCTTCCGGCGTACTGACCCTGACGCTGACTTTCGAGTCCGGCACCAACCTCGATATCGCCTCGGTGGAAGCGCAGAACCGGGTCAAACGAGTCGAAGCGCGGTTGCCGGAAGAAGTCCGCCGGCAGGGCATCACAGTCGCCAAGTCACGGCGCAATTTCCTGATGTTCCTGACCATTTATTCGCCCGACCAGAGCCGCAATGCGATCGACCTGGGCAGCTTCACCACGGCAAACGTGCTGGAAAACCTGCGCCGCGTGCCGGGCGTCGGCGAGGCCACGCTGTTCGGCACCGAATACGCCATGCGCATCTGGCTCGACCCGCTGAAACTGGCCAGTTTCAACATGACGCCAGCCGAGGCGTTGAAAGCCGTGCAGGCGCAAAACGTGCAACTTGCTACCGGCGAACTTGGTCAGTTGCCGGCCATGCGCGGCCAGGAACTGGCGGCCACCGTCATTACCCAGGGCAGGCTTTCGACGCCAGAACAGTTCGGCAACATCCTGTTGCGCACCGCCTCCACCGGTGCGGCCGTGCGGCTGAAGGATGTCGCCCGGATCGAACTCGGGGCGCAGGACTACAGCGTGCAGGCGCGCCTGAACGGGCGTCCGACGGCGGCAGTCGGCATCAAGCTGGCCCCGGACGGCAATGCGCTGGAGACTGCCAAAGCGGTCAAAGCACGCATGGCCGAACTGGCCAAGTTCTTTCCGCAGGGCGTCAGTTGGGATGTGCCTTACGACACCTCACGCTTCGTCGAAATCTCGATCCGCGAAGTGGTGAAGACCCTGGCCGAGGCCTTCCTGCTGGTGTTTCTGGTGATGTGGCTGTTTCTGCAAAGCCTGCGCGCGGCAATCATTCCCACCATCGTGGTGCCGATCTCGCTGGTCGGCACGCTGGTTGGTCTCTATTTGCTCGGTTATTCGATCAATGTGCTGACTCTGTTTGCGATGGTGCTGGCGATCGGCATCGTCGTCGATGACGCCATCGTGGTCGTGGAAAACGTCGAGCGCATCATGACCAAAGAAGGCCTGTCGGCACGCGAGGCGACCTCGAAAGCGATGGGCCAGATCTTCGGCGCCATCGTCGGCATCACCGTCGTGCTGTCGGCGGTGTTCATTCCGATGGCCTTCTTCAGCGGCTCGGTCGGCGCCATTTATCGCCAGTTCGCGGTGACGCTGGTGATGACCATGGGCTTCTCGGCGCTGCTCGCCATCACGCTGACGCCGGCCTTGTGCGCGACGCTGTTCAACGGCATGACGCGCGAACAGATGGAACATCACACCGGCTTCTTCGGCTGGTTCACCCGCTTTTTCAACGGCACGACCAACCGCTACATGACCGGCGTCGTCGGTTTCATGAAGCGCCCGCTGCGCGCGATGCTGCTGTTCGTTGCCATCGCCGGCGCCGCATTCCTGCTGCTGGCGCGCATGCCGACCGGCTTCTTGCCGGACGAAGACCAGGGCTATCTGATCAGCATCGTGCAACTGCCGTCCGGCGCCACACAACAGCGCACCGTGGAGGTCCTGTCCGGCATGGAGCAGTACTACCTGAAGCAACCGGAAGTCGCCAAGGTGGTTGGCGTCGCCGGTTTCTCGTTCTTCGGCAAGGGGCAGGACGCCGCCATCGCGTTCGTGCGGCTGAAAGACTGGGACGAACGCACCGGCGCCAACGACCACGCGCTGAAGGTGGTGCAACGCGCCAACATGGCCTTGTTCAGCGTCAAGCAGGCGATGATTTTCGCGCTGAATCCACCGCCGATTCCGGAACTGGCGGCAGTCGGCGGCTTTGATTTCCGCTTGCAGGACCGCGGCGGTCTGGGTCGTGAAAAGCTGATGGAAGCACGCAACATGGTGCTCGGCATGGCGTCGCAAGACCCGCGTCTTGCCGGTGTGCGGCCGGAAGGCAAGGAACAGGCAACGCAATTGCTGCTCGACATCGACCGTCTGAAAGCCGGCAGCCTCGGCATCGACCTGGGTGAGCTGAATCAGACTCTGGCGGTGGCGCTCGGCTCGGCGTATGTCAACGATTTCATCCGTGAAGGCCGCGTTCTGCGCGTGATGTTGCAGAACGACCCAACCTCCCGCGCGACGCCGGAAGGCTTGCTCAGCCTGCGCGTGCGCACCGGGCAAGGCGGCATGGTGCCGTTGTCGGAAATCGCCACACCTCGCTGGGTGGTGGGTTCGCCCAAGCTGGATCGTTACAACGGCGTACCCGCGATGAAAATTGCCGGATCGCCGTCGCCCGGCAGCAGTACCGGCGAGGCGATGCAGGCGATGGAAGATATCGCCGCCAAACTACCGCCCGGCATCGGCTTCGAATGGTCCGGCACGTCGTACGAAGAACGCCTGTCCGGCTCGCAAGCGCCGATCCTGTTCGCGCTGTCAATCATCGTCGTGTTCATGTGCCTGGCCGCGCTGTACGAATCCTGGACCGTGCCGCTGGCCGTGCTGCTGGTGGTGCCGATGGGCGTGTTCGGTGCGGTGCTGGCGGTGACGTTGCGCGATCTGCCGAACGACGTCTACTTCAAGGTCGGCCTGATCGCAATCATTGGTCTGTCGGCGAAGAACGCGATCCTGATTGTCGAGTTTGCACGCCAACTTGAGGCGCAGGGCAAGGGCACGCTGGAGGCGGTCACGGAAGCCTGCAAGCTGCGCTTCCGGCCGATCATCATGACCTCCATCGCGTTCATCTTCGGCGTGCTGCCGCTGGCCATTTCCACTGGCGCGGGCGCGGCCAGCCGGCAGGCCATCGGCACCGGCGTCATGGGCGGCATGATCGCCGCCACGGTGTTGGCGGTATTCATCGTGCCGGTGCTTTACCTCATCGTGCGGCGGCTGTTCCCGGGCCCGATTCGTTATCACGGCGCCGCCGTACATGGAGACGACCATGCGTAACAGTCTGATTCTCATCTCTGTATTGGCGCTGTCAGGCTGTGTGACACTGCCGCCGATGAAGCAGATCAAGCCTGATTTTCCGACTGCCTGGCCGACCGAGACCGGTCAAGCCCAGGCTGCGGAAAGCGTGGCCGCCGACTGGTGGAAGGCCTACCACGACCCGGCCTTGGATGCCTTGATGGCGGAAGCGCTGGCGCATAACCGCGATCTGGCTTTGGCCGCAGCCCGTATCGAGGAAGTGCGCGCCAACCTGGGCCTGGCCAAAGCCAACCTTTACCCCGAAGTCGGGATCGACGGTAATGTCGGACGCTCGCGCGTCACCGGCAAAGGCAACATGCCAGCCGGGTCCGAGCTCACCAACAACAACTTCAAACTCAATCTGCAAGCCGCCTGGGAAGTCGATCTCTGGGGCCGTTACCGGGAAGCCAGCGCAGCGGCACGCGCCGACCTGCTGGCGACTGAGTTCGCCCGCCACGGCATTCAATCCAGCCTGACCAGCGCGGTGGCGCAAAGTTACTTTGGCCTCGCCGCGCTCGACGCCAACCTGAAGCTGGCGCAAGACACGCTGGTCAACCGGCGCGAAGCGGTGAAATTGCAGCGTTTGCGTTTTGAAGGTGGCGTCTCGTCTGAACTGATCTTGCGCCAGGCCGAGGCCGAAGCGGCCAGCATCGAAGTCAGCCTGGCTCAACTCGCCCAACAGGTGAGGCAGCAGGAACTGGTGCTGGCGATTTTGTTGGGCCGCGACCCGCGCGCCTTGATGCAGGCTTCCGTCGCGCGCAACGCCAGCCTGTTCCAGCTTGCCTTGTCGCCCGCTATTGCCGCCATTATTCCCGCCGGTTTGCCGTCCGATTTGCTGTTGCGCCGCCCCGACCTGCGTCAGGCGGAACAGAAACTGCTGAGCAGCCAGGCGCGTATCCGCGAAGCCGGCGCGGCGATCTATCCAAATCTTTCGCTGACTGCCCATCTGGGTTCTGAAAGCAAAGCGCTGTCCGACCTGTTTACCAGCCCGGCCAGCATCTGGGGCCTGGCGGCAGGCATCAGCCAGACGATATTCAATGCCGGTCGCACCGAAGCTGCAGTCAATGCCGCCGGCGCACGCCAGGATCAAGCCTTGATTGCCTATGAACAGGCCGTTCAGACCGCCTTCAAGGAAGTTCTTGACGCCTTGATCTCACATCGACAAGCGCGTGAAACCGGTCTCGCCGAAGCCGATCGAACCAAAGCCCTGAAGCGCGCCGCCGAACTGGCTGAACTCCGGTTTCAGAACGGCATTTCCAATTATCTGGAAGTCCTCGATGCACGCCGCAACCTGTTCCAGGCCGAACAAGGTGGCATCGAAGCCAGGCTGTTGCAACTCGTAGCGACAGCGAATTTGTTCAAGGCGATGGGTGGCGGCTGGGATGCTGAGGCGGAAACGAAGACCGAACTGAAGGCTGGCCTCGACGCGGAGACGCATGCCACTGAAAAACGTACTCCGTAGTTGCTGTTTCCTGGTTTATCTGAAGCATTACGCAGGTTTTCTGTCGCGGCAAACCTGCATAGTCCAGAACAGTCACCCCATCCTCCCCGCTTTAATCTTGGACCAACCCCAATCGCATGAGAAAATCAGCGTTTTCTAATTCGCTGATATTTGCTTGATCCCGGTCATCCGGATCGAAATCGGCAAGGACGCTTCGCGTGACGACCACACTTTCCGCTTCCCCAGCCACTGCACCGGCCCTGCACGAAGAAGTCCGCACCACCACCTGTTACATGTGTGCCTGCCGCTGTGGCATCAAGGTGCATTTGAAGAACGGTGAAGTGCGCTTTATCGAGGGCAATGCCGATCATCCGCTGAACCAGGGCGTGCTGTGCGCCAAGGGTTCCAGCGGCATCATGAAACAGTATTCGCCGGCTCGGCTGACCCAGCCGTTGCGGCGCAAGGCGGGTTCGGATCGCGGCGCCGGCGAGTTCGAGCCGATTTCGTGGGAAGAAACCTTCGCCATCCTGGAAGAACGCCTGAGCAAGATCCGCGCGACCGATCCGAAGAAGTTCGCGCTGTTCACCGGGCGCGATCAGATGCAGGCGCTGACCGGTTTGTTCGCGCGCCAGTTCGGCACGCCCAACTACGCGGCGCATGGCGGTTTCTGCTCGGTCAACATGGCGGCCGGGCTGATCTACACCATCGGCGGTTCGTTCTGGGAATTCGGCGGGCCGGACCTGGACCGCGCCAAGTTGTTCATCATGCTGGGCACGGCCGAGGATCACCATTCCAACCCGATGAAGATGGCGCTGTCCAAGTTCAAGCGCGACGGCGGTCGCTTCATTTCGATCAACCCGGTGCGCACCGGCTATTCAGCCATCGCCGACGAGTGGATTCCGATCAAGCCGGGCACTGACGGCGCGCTGATGCTGGCCCTGTGCCATGAACTGATCCGGCTGGGCC